>NZ_JABBPF010000047.1 GCF_012927415.1 Polaromonas sp.
TAAAGGTGTTTTGAGTGTCATGCGAAAGAAGGTGTGGGCTGCAGGATTTTAAGCAGGCCAGACCAGCCGCTTGAGTTGCAGCTTCAGTTGCCGGAGCTGGACATGCTGAGGGGCCGGTGTTGCCGCGTAGCGCTGCAGCTCCAGCTGCATCAGCCAGTCATGCAGCTCCTGTCCCTGACTGCCGTGGCGGGCCAGCACCTGGCGGGCCAGCTGGCGTGGCGTGGAGGATGCGTCGCTTGGAATGCCGGCGCCGGCCAGCCGCTTGCGCGCGCGGCTGAGCAGCCGCAGCCAGGGGTCGTGCTGGCTCCGGTCCCACATTGCCCAGACGCCACCAGTCAGGCTGGCCAGGACGATGATGCCAATCAGTACATAGCTCAAATCCTCCCAGCTGGGCGACTCGAAGCCCATGTTTTCCAGCAGCTTGAGTTGCTTGCCCTGCGTGTAGTTGAGCACCCACTGGTTCCAGCCGTTGTTCACAGCCTCCCAGGTGGCACGAAGCTGGGCTGACAAGGTCGGGCTGAAATTGCCGAGGGCTTGCGCCACCACGCCCCGGGGCGAGGCCAGCCGCTGAAACGCGCCTGTGCGGCCGGGTGCCACGGCCGATGTCGGATCAACCCGCACCCAGCCCTCGCCGGCCAGCCAGACCTCGGCCCAGGCATGCGCGTCGCTGTGCCGGATGATCCAGAAGCCGTCCACGCTGTTGCGCTCGCCGCCTTGATAGCCGGTGACGATGCGCGCCGGAACATCCATCGCGCGCATCAGCACCACAAAAGCCGAGGCAATATGCTCGCAAAAACCTTCTTTACGGTCAAACCAGAACTCATCCGCTGTGTGCTGGCCGTAAACACCGGGCTCCAGCGTGTAGCTATAGCCGCCGCTACGCAAGCGTTGCAGCGCGACCTGCACCAAGGCGCCGGCCCCAGCCTGGGCGTACCGCGGATCGCGCTTTATCTCGCTGGCTAGCGCCAGTGTGCGCGGGTTGAAGCCGGGCGGCAGCTCAACAAATTCCTGCAAACCGAGGACTGGCTGTGCCGGGCCGTGCCTGAACACCGTATGGCTGCTGGCCTTGTAGCGCACCACGTCGGTAATCGGCCGGCTGGTCAGCCATTGGAGGTCGGCCTCCATGCTGTTGCGATAACCTGGCAGTTCAGGGCTTTGCGCGGCAGCGTCGAGTACAAAAAGCCATGGCTGGCTGGTGGGCTCCAGCGTGACTTCGTAGTGGATGGCTTCACCCTCCACCTGCAGATTGGCTGGCAGCGCGTAGCGGCGCGGCAGGCTGGCGCGCAGTGGCTGCCAGTTGCGACCATCGAAGCTGGACAGCACGGGGCCGCGGAAATAAAGATCGCGCTGTGGTGGCGTTTTGCCCTCGAACCGGATGCGCATCGCAATGCTTTCATCCAGGGCCAGGCTGGCCAGGGTGCCGACCTCCATGCTGGCGCTCAGGCCGCTGCGCCCCGTCATGGCGTCGCTCGGCACGCCCCACAGCGGCGCAAGGCGCGGAAACAGCAAAAATAGTACCAGCATGATGGGTGCGCCCAGCAGGGTCATCCAGCCGGCGGTTCGGGCTGCATCGAGCAGCGGCGGCTTGCCGACCGGCATGTGGGCGTTGACCAGTGCTGTCAGCAGACCGAGCAGCCCCAGCACCATGCTGAAAGCCGTCAGCAGCGACTGTGAATAGAAAAAATTGCTCAGCATGCAAAAAAAGCCGAGGAAAAAAATCACAAACGCATCGCGCCGCGCCCGCAACTCAAGCGTTTTGAGGGTGAGCAGCACCACCAGCAGGGTGACCCCTGCGTCACGCCCCAGTAGGGTGCGGTGCGTCGCATAAGTCGCCGCCACGGTGAGTGCCAGCAACAGCACCAGCCAGGTCTTGCCGGGCAGTGGCTGGGCGCGCAGCGCCAGCCTGCCGCGCCAGAGTAGTACGGCAGCAGCACCGGCACTGCACCACAGCGGCAGATGGCTCACCTGCGGCAGCAACACCCAGGCAATTACCAGAAGCAGAAAAAGCGTGTCCCGGCTGTCGCGTGGCAGGCTGCGCAGCGTGCTTCGGGCACTGCTTATGCTCAACATGTGGCGAGCGCTTCCAGACATTGGCGTTTGTGGACTTCGCCGCTGGCCGGCTTGATCTCCAGCGCCGGCAGTCGCAAGCCGTAGTCCAGCCCCAGTTTGTCAGCCTGCAAAATCCAGGCGCAAAGACGCGAAAGCCTTGCTTCCACATCCAGCGGCCCAGCCTGCCTGAAATCCAGCCAGAGCTCATGGCGCTGGGCTTGCTGGGTGTCGCGCACCACCAGGCCGTTGCCTTGTTCGTCGGCCTTGGCGGCTTTTTTCCAGAGCACGTTTTTCAGTGGGTCGCCGCGCCGGTAGGCCCGCACGCCGTCAAACTCACCGCTGTTTTGTGCCCGCGCGGCGGCGCCCGCACCCTGAGCCCGCGGTTCGCCGGCGGGCAGCGGCGGAGGCATCGGCTCAGGCGCCGGATAGACCATGACCTGCGCCGCCGGGCGCCAGACCGTCCAGACGCGGAAGGTGCCCAGCGGAAAGCGTGTTTCGGCGGTCAGGGTGGGCAGCGGGTGCAGGCCGCGCCGCGCCGGCGTAAACGCCACCTGCACGACGCTGCTGCCTTGCGCCGGTACGTCGGTCCAGGCCCAGTGGCGCTCCGTGCCTTTTTGCGCATCCACCGCGTGAGAATCGAGCACGCTCAGGCCGATGCCATGGCGCGCAGCATTTCGCATATTCGTGAGTTTGATGTCAAAAGCGGTCGTGGCGCCCGCATAGTGCGCGGGCGGCGCTATCAAATTCATCGCAAGTCCGCGCAGTGTGCCGTGGCAGACGTGCATGCCCACCAGCACGGTGCCAGCCAGCAGAAAGGTCAGCAGATAGCCCAGGCTGAGTTGGTAGTTGATGGATGCGACCAGCAGCACGAGCAAGGTGAGGCCCAGCATCAGGCCCGGTCGCGTGGGCAGGATGTAAACGTTGCGCTGGTTCAGCGTGACGCTGTCTGTCAGTGGCAGCCTGCTCTGCCACCAATGCCGAAACCGGTTGCGCACGAAGGCCAGGGGGCTTGGAATGAATGTAAAGGCGGCCATCAGTGGGCTTGCGGCTCAGGGCAGGGGCACGGTGTCAAGCATGGCGCGCACCTGTTCCACCGCGCCACGGCCGGCATCGCTCACGGGGATGAGGCGATGCGCGGCGGTTTGCGGGAGGATGGCGCTGATGTCATCGGGCGCGACATAATCACGCCCGCTCAAAAAGGCCTGTGCCCTCGCGGCCCGCATGATGGCGATGCCGGCGCGGGGACTCAGGCCCTGCAAAAACCAGCGACCCGAACGGGTTGCGGCGATCAGGTCCTGCAGGTAGTTCAGCAGCGGCTCAGCGGCATGCACTTGCTGGACCAGCTGTTGCAGCTCCAGCAACTCGTGCGGCGCCAGCATGGCGGGCAGGTTGTCGACCATGTCGCGCCGGTCAGCGCCCTTGAGCAGTTCGCGCTCGGCGGCGCGGTCCGGGTAGCCAAGTGAAATCCGCATGTGAAAGCGGTCCAGCTGCGACTCGGGCAGGGCGTAGGTGCCGAGCTGGTCATGGGGGTTTTGCGTGGCGAGCACAAAAAACGGCAGGGGCAGGGGGCGTGTCTGGCCTTCAATGGTGACCTGCTTTTCTTCCATGGCCTCCAACAGGGCGCTCTGGGTTTTGGGACTGGCGC
>NZ_JABBPF010000050.1 GCF_012927415.1 Polaromonas sp.
GTGGTTTCGTGCCGGGGTCGGGTAAACACGTCAATCTCAGGGCCGCTTTCAACGATGCGGCCGGCATCAATCACCGCCACCCGGTCAGCCACCTGCTTGATAACCTGCATCTGGTGCGTGATCAGCACGATGGTGAGGCCAAACTCCTTGTTGATCTGCTTGAGCAGTCCCAGGATGGAACGGGTGGTTTCAGGGTCGAGTGCCGAGGTGGCCTCGTCAGACAGCAGCACCTTTGGCCGGTTCGCCAGTGCGCGCGCAATGCCCACCCGCTGCTTTTGACCGCCGCTGATCTGCGCCGGGTAACGGTTCCGAAGCTCCGACAGGCCCACCAGGTCGAGCAAAGGCTCCACGCGCGTCTTAATGTCCTGCGCGGAAAGGCCCGCGATCTCCAGCGGCAAGGCCACGTTGTCGTAGACCGTGCGCGATGAAAGCAGGTTGAAATGCTGAAAAATGACGCCAATATCCCGTCGCGCGATACGCAGCGCATCGCCATTTAGCAAGGTGAGCTCCCGGCCATCCACCAGCACCTGGCCAGCGGTCGGCCGGTTGAGCAGGTTGATCACTCGCACCAGCGAACTTTTCCCCGCTCCACTGCGACCAATGATTCCATACACCTCGCCTGGCTTGATTTGAAGATCGACGCCCTTCAATGCCTCGACCGGGCCTGCGGGACCCTGGTAGGTTTGAAAAATACCCTTGAGTTCGATCATGAAAATCCGTTGTGGCCTCGCGTTTCTTGTGAGAACGCGAAAGCTCTTTTTTTAAACAACTGGAGAATCTAAATGATTTTCGAAAAAACTCAAAAGAATATTAAATAGGTTGATCAGATGGTTAAGTAGTTAAAGGAAAAACCCATTGCGTCTGCAGTGCTCCCGCCAGCAAAAGCAAAAGCAAAAGGAAAAACGAGCGCAAGCGCAATTCCCCTTGCGCTCATCTGGGCACCACCTCGCGAAGCGCAAGGTTGAGCTGATCGGCCAGTTCTGCCCAATCGGCATCCTCGAGGATTTCTTCCCGCAAAAATGCCGCCTGGCTTTCCGTCCAGAAAGGCGCGTCGGCCAAATCAAGGTCGGCGGCCAGCGGTGTATGCGTCGCGATAAACTGCCGGATCGCCGGTTCGTCAGACGCCAGGCCCAGTTGCGCAAAGAGTTCGCTGAAAAGATGATTTGACTTGTCCATAAGGTCCCCAGAGTAGTTTTACGGCCAGAGCAAGGTCTGGACCCGCCACCAGCACATTGTGACCATACCGCTTTTGGGTCCGTCGCGCTGTAGGGATGCATAGCTGCGTGACCGGCACCAATGTCCCGGCCGAAAGCGCGATGGCCCGGCAAAAAACGTTGCCCGGTTTGAGAGCGGGTCCAGCGCATCGTAGCGGTAAGCCGCCCGGATTTGACACCCGGCTCAGCGGGCGGCGGTTGCGCATGGCCACCGATATGGTGTGGCCGCCAGGTGCGCGCATGGGGCGCAAGGGCGATAGCCGCTTCAATGGCCCGCAGCCCCTTCGCATCACCCTCCCGGGCAAAGACGCGCAACAGCACGGCGCCCGGCGCGGTGGGCTGCTGCGTTGATTCGGCCGCCGAATCATTCAAAAAAGCTGCCGATTGTCAAACGTCTTCCCGCTGGCTTTTGTAAAACTGACCTTTCAATTCCTGCTGCCGCCATACCCAGCCAACTTCAAACATAAAATTGGCGTCCAGTCCAGCAAGAATGGCCATAAGCAGCTATTTTATTAATAGCAATTCCCGCGCATTCGACCCACGACCCGAGCAAAAAACCAGAGTCGATGAGCCGGTTCAGACTGATGAGGTTATGGCCTCTGTTGCGCTCAGGCGCTGGTGAATCAGCGCCACGGCTGCAGCACCTTCGCCTATCGCGGCACCGACTCGCTTGACCGATCCACTACGCACATCGCCGACCGCAAACACGCCGGCCACGCTGGTCTGCAGTGCGCCGGCTGCAGCGGCTTCGGCAGACGCTGGCAAGCGCTCACCCGTCAGTACAAAACCCTGCGAATCAGTCGCCACCCCGCAGCCTTTGAGCCACCCGGTTTCGGGCTCTGCGCCAACGAACAGAAACACGTTTCGCAGCGGCAGTTGCTGCTCTGTGCCGTGTTTATTGTCGCGCCAGCTCACCCCCGTCAGCCCTGTCGCGGCATCGCCATGGAGTTGCGTGAGTTCGCTATTCGGGCGCAACTCAATGTTGGGCGTGGCCTCGATGCGGTCTATCAGATAGCGCGACATGCTGGCGTCCAGACCAGGGCCGCGAACCAGCAGGTTGACCTTGGCGGCATAGCGCGAAAGGAACACGGCCGCCTGCCCAGCCGAGTTACCGCCACCTACCAAAAGCACTTCGGCCTGGCTGCACATCTTCGCTTCTAGCGAAGAAGCCCAGTACCAGACACCGCGGCCTTCGAATTCTGCCAGACGCGGCACAGCGGGTCGGCGGTAGCGTGCGCCAGTGGCGATCACGACCGTTTTTGCACGCAGTTGCCGACCGTCAGCGAGCGTGAGCAGCAGCGCAGCGTCAGACTCCTGCCGGCTGCAATCGAGCGACTGGGCCTGCGCCGGAATCAGCATTTCGGCGCCAAACTTTTGCGCCTGCACATAGGCCCGGCCAGCCAGCGCCTGGCCCGAGATGCCGGTGGGACAGCCCAGATAATTTTCAATCCGCGCGCTGGCACCAGCCTGGCCGCCAAAGGCCCGACGATCGAGCACCAGCACCCGCAAACCTTCTGAAGCGGCATAGACCGCAGTCGCCAGACCCGCCGGGCCGGCACCGATCACGATCACGTCAAACAGCTCGGTATGGTCGATCGTATCGACCATACCGATGCAGCGGGCAAGCTGTGTTTCCGTGGGATTGATCAACACCGAACCGTCAGGGCAAACGGCCAGTACGTCGGCTGCCGCGGCGCCGTACTGCTCCAGCAGCGCGGCGGCGTCCGCGTCCCTGGTGATGTCCATAAGGTGATGCGGATAGCCATTGCGGTCGAGAAAGCTCTGCAGGCGCAGCAAGCCTGCCGACTGTGGCGGGCCGATCAGCACCGGGCCGCTGGCGCCGGCCTGAATCAGCGCCACGCGCCGCAAAATCAGCGCGCGCACCAGTCGCTCGCCCAGATCCGCCTCGGCGATGATCAGCGCGCGCAGTTGGCCCGGCGGCACCAGCAGGGCTGCAACATCTTCCTCGGCTACGCCGTCGACCAGCGCCGGCCGGCCCGAGAGCGACCCGACCTCGGCCGAAAATCCGCCCGGCCCGTGGCGGACCACAGGCTCGATATGGCCCATGCCGTCGCGCTGGGTGACCCCCACCGCGCCACTCAGCACGACGAACATGCCGGGGCCAGGCTCACCGGCAGTAAACAGCCGTTCCCCCCGCGTGAAATGCAGCAACATGCCAAAACGCCGGATGCGCGCGATCTCGGCCGCGTCGAGCAATGGAAACATCTGCTCGCGCCGGCTTGGGTCCAGCGGGATGGCGTTTTCAGGTGAATCGTCTGACATGGAAGGAACTCCAGCTTGTTTCGAGCCACTTTAGCCCTGCCCGGGAAAAGCGACGCCATGCCCCTACGCAGAAAATGGGATGCAGCAAAAGCCGTCAACACACCAGACACTACAGGGTCTGCAAACCGCTTTGCCACGGCCGCATCATCAACGCCACCGGAAATTTTCCATGCCAGGCAACCCATAC
>NZ_JABBPF010000001.1 GCF_012927415.1 Polaromonas sp.
GACGGCGTACCGTTGGCCAGGACATGGCCGTCGTTGATGATGTAGGCGTGGTCGCAGATGCCCAGCGTTTCCCGAACATTGTGGTCAGTGATGAGCACCCCGATGCCGCGCGACTTCAGGAAGCCGATGATGCGCTGGATTTCGATCACGGCGATCGGGTCAATGCCGGCAAAAGGCTCGTCCAGCAGGATGAAGCGCGGCTGCGTGGCCAGCGCCCGGGCGATCTCCACGCGGCGGCGCTCGCCACCCGACAATGAAGGCGCCGGCGAATCACGCAGATGGTCGACCCGCAAATCCTTCAGCAGCCCATCCAGCCGCGACTCGATGTCGGCACGGGCCAGTGGCTTGCCGGACTTGTCACGCTGCAACTCAAGCACCGCGCGCACGTTTTCTTCTACCGTAAGCTTGCGGAAAATCGACGCTTCCTGCGGCAGGTAGCTCAGACCCAGGCGGGCGCGCAGGTGAATCGGCATATGCTCGACGGGCTGGCCGTCGATGGAAATTTCACCCGCGTCAGCCCGCACCAGGCCGACGATCATGTAAAACGAGGTGGTTTTGCCGGCGCCATTGGGGCCGAGCAGACCGACCACCTCGCCTTTTTGCACTGACAGGGAAACATCCTTCACCACCATGCGGCCGCCATATGACTTTTGCAGCCCCTGCGCGACTAGGCGGCTGGGGGGGATGGCAGAAGCTGCGGCCGGGGTATAGATCACTCCATTCATCGGCTCAGGGTGCTTTCTGTGGGACTTCGGCGCCCAGCGTCGTACTGGGGCGCAGCTTGGTCGAGGGTCCGGCGACTGGTGGCACGGCGCTGCCCGTCGGCGGTGGATCGATGCGCGGCGACAGCATGGCGCGAACTCTTCCCGTGGGATTGGCGGCTGTACGGTTTTGCGCGCCGCCATCGACGGAAAACACATCGGTGTTGTTGTCGTAAACAATCAGCGCACCGGTGGTTTCGTCGGCCAGAGTGCTGCCCTTGTAACGACGAACAACCGCATGCCTGATGAATTTGACGGTGTCAGCGCGGCTGTCGTATTCGATTCGCTCGCCCTCGCCTTCGATGTACTCGTCCACGTTGTCGCGTTTCTTGCGGTAGTAGGCCAACTTGCCGGGCGCCGCAATGGCGACTGCCTGCTGATAACCCTCGGGGTCCTGGCTGACATCGACCTGCTGGCCCCGAATGATGGTAGTGCCTTTGGTAATAACCACATTGCCGGTAAAAACGCTGCTTTGCTTCAGGTCGTCGTAGCGCAGAGTATCGGCCTCGGCGTTCATGGGCTTGTCACGATCGGCTTTTTCAGCCGCAGCCGGAAGCGCGGTCCCCAGCGCCAGAGCGACGACGAGGAAGAGGGGAAAAAAGGAACGTTTCATAAGGCACGAATCTTGCTGCTATGGGTGTGCAACCATTGTAGTCATGCTGGAAGGCAGAATGCCTTTTGCCGGCAATTGTTAACAGCAACCAAAGTCAGACGACCTTACTCCGCGTTGCCGGGGGATCGGCCACAAAACGCGCCGGCAGGCGCAACAGTTACTTGGCCAACTCAGTGGCAGTAGCAGTCGCCGTGATCAGCCGGAATTCATCCGGGGCCGGCTCGGCTTGACTTACGGTCTTGAGGCGCTCACGCTCCTCCACATCATACGATGCAAAGACTTCGTGGGCCGAGCGGGTTTCAGGTAGCACATAGACAACACCGCTTGTTCCGGTAAACGCAGGACTCACGATCTTGTCGAAGAACTTTACCGGAACATTGATGCAGCCATAGGAAATGCGGTGGTCCAGCGGCGAGGAACTCTCAAGCCGCTGGGCGCGGCGCTCTTTGGCGTTGCTGGTAATGACCGGGTGCAATGAAATGGCAGCATCATAGTCAACCCAGAGAATTTTCTTTCCCTGAAGGTTACGGTCGAGCGAAGCCACAAAGCGCCCAGCCGGTGTTGTGCGCTCCTCGGGGCGAATGGTCGACAGCTTGCGCTGGCCAATGCCGGGGACAGAGTCGTCGCCAAGCGCCAAGCCCAAAAGTACAGCGGCAGAACCGCGCAGCTGTCCAACTGCATCGAATACGAAAACCTTCGCCGCCGCCTTGTCGACAATCACAAACGGCATGCTGCGGTTGTCGCCCGAATCAACCACCCAGTCCGCCACATGCCGTGCCTCTCCGGAAGCGCGCGTCTGTTCAAAGTTCGCCCGTTTTGGAAGCTGGCGCTCCACCCGCGTTTGCATTTCCATTGCGGCGGGAGCCGTGGCGGCAAGATGCGGCGTTTCTTGTCGATCCACGTTTGGCAACTTCGCCACGCCGTCCGCAGCCAAAGCCTGCTGACCGGCAAAACCGGCAGTCAACAAGCCAATGCAGATTGCCTGAGCTTTCCACATAGCGATCGACCGCGTGTACCGCGAAGATTTTGCGTCTGGCAACAAAGGCCCAGGAGGTCGACCCGGCTTTTTGGTAAGTGTTGTCATTTGACTGTTCAGGTGCGGGAGTTTGGGCCAGCAGATTCGCGATGAATCGGCATTTCGAGAATGTCCCTGGGATCATACCAACATACAGCCACGACGCAGACGGCGTTTCCGCCGTCGACGCAGGGCTCACAATGTTTAGTTGCGATCTTGTTTGGGCGCACGATAGGGCACCGCGGGTTGAATCGTCGTTACAGGCGGTACCACAACCGGCGCGGGTTGCACTATGTCTGCAGGAGGAGCTGTCACAACCAGCGCGACAGGCGGTGTTGCCGGTGGCACGATGGTCAGCGCCAAGGCTGATGGAAGAAGGCCGGGCGGGAAGGCATTAGGCGGTACTGGCTGGATCACTGGTCTTGGGAATAGCGTTGCAGCCGGAACCACCACCGGTGGTGCAACCACAACAGGTGGTGGAACCACAACCGGTGGTGGAACCACAACCGGTGGCGGAACCACAACCGGTGGCGGAACCACAACCGGTGGCGGAACCACAACCGGTGGCGGAACCACAACCGGTGGCGGAACCACAACCGGTGGCGGAACCACAACCGGTGGCGGAACCACTGCTGCCGTTATGTCCGCAGTTGTTTTCGAAACCACGGGCGCACAGCAAGAAACCGGCAGTGCATATTTAGCGGCGTCTGCACCCCGCAGGCTATAGCCGTTAAAGGTGATGGTTTTGCCAATTCCTGGGTCCGGCGTATCAAAATTGGCCGTGCTGCCTGGGCCGGCAAACAACGTGACGCCGATAGGGTTGCCTTTCAACCCCGTGAAGGTTGCCGCAGTCGTGTTATCGAAGTTCTTGTCGGCCCCGCCGGGGAAAACCAGCATGAATTGATTGAGCGGGCTGCCCGTTCCGGTGAAGAAAGGCGAATAATCTGTCGGCGTTGTGTACGAGGTCGGATTGTAAAAAATATTGGTCGGTGTAACGGGCGCTGGCCCTGTGGTGGTAATGTAAGTGCCAGCTAGACCACCATTGATAAATTTCACGGTGCCGCCGGCAACACCCGGTCCGGTGCCGCCATAGCCGGCACTGAGTACCAGACCCGCGGGCAGGCCGAGGCTCTGTG
>NZ_JABBPF010000027.1 GCF_012927415.1 Polaromonas sp.
CTCAAGGCGATCGAGGCGCACGTCAAAAGCGGTGCGGAGATGGTGCTGTATTCCGTGAATGCCATCAGCGGCTCGACAGAAAGCCAGGGGGAAGTAACCGTGCGTCTGCAAAACAGCGGTCGTGTGGTGAACGGCGTGGGCTCAGACCCGGATATCGTCGTCGCATCAGCCAAGGCTTACCTGAGCGCGTTAAATAAACTTCAAAGCAAAGCCGACCGTGTCGCTGCCCAGGGCTAATTTAAATCAGTAAAAAAAGCTGTTTGTATTCAACAACTTGAAGCGCTGTATGAATGCCGCTCGGGGTGCGATGCATCTGAAATAGCCACATTAAAAATGTTTTTAAGAAAGTCATGCAAGTTTTTGATATTGCGTGACTTTTTCTATTTCTATACACTGCAGCCATTCATTCATTGCAACCCAAAGCAGGCAATCTCACCATGTCTATTCAGATTTTGAATCGCGCATTAAAAATCGTTGGATTCCTAGCTTTATCTGTTGCCTTTGCCGCACCGGCTGCCAACGCGGCAGCCGCCAAACGCGCGATTGTGAAAAAGCCTCACACTGGCAAAGTCGTTGTGGTCAAGGTTACGGCGGGTAAAAAAGTAGTCTCCGCCCGCAAGAGCGCCCGCTTCGCCGCCAGCGTCAAACGCCATCCGATTTTGTACTCAATCGTTCCTGCCAAGCCCTCCTTTGGCCAGATTGCAGGCCTCCACGGCGCTCAGGATTCGCTGGATTTGAAGTCGAGCGTTGCACTTGTCATTGACCAGGACACCCGTGAAGTACTCTTCAGCAAGAATGATCACGCGGTGCTGCCAATCGCCTCGCTGACCAAATTGATGACCGGGGTGATTGTCAGCGGCGCCAAGTTGCCGCTGGATGAAATGATCACTGTCACGCAAGATGATGTCGATACCGAAAAACACAGTAGTTCACGACTCGGGGTTGGCACTACGCTGACGCGCGGCGAGCTGCTGCATTTAGCCCTGATGTCCAGCGAAAACCGTGCGGCGCATGCTTTGGGCCGCACTTATCCTGGAGGCTTGGCAACGTTTGTCAGCCTGATGAATGCCAAGGCAAAGATGCTGGGCATGCATGACACCAGTTATGCAGAGCCTACGGGCTTGTCCAGTCGTAACCAGTCCAGCGCGCAGGATTTGGCCACGCTGGTAAATGCCGCGCACGGCGACCCCATGCTTCGTGAGTTGACTACTTCTCCGGGTTACCAGGTCGCAGTCGGCAACCGTACGCTGCAATACAACAATACCAACCGCTTGGTAAAAAATCCCGATTGGGACATTGGGTTGCAGAAAACCGGCTACATCTCAGAAGCCGGTCAATGCCTGGTAATGCAAACCAAAATTGCAGGCCGCAAACTGATCATGGTATTTCTGGATTCTGCTGGCAAGCTGAGTCGGCTGGGTGATGCCGAGCGCGTGCGTCGCTGGGTCGAGTCAAATCCGGTGACTGATCAGAAAGTACGCATTAGCGCATCGGCCAAGGAAATAAGCGGTTAAAGAGTGGCGTCTGGCCGGCAGTCATTTTTTATCGAAACCTGTAGCCAAGCGTGGCGGAAATTTCATTGGCCGTTGCCTGCAGCTTGGGCAACCATTGTTCGTCGAGCCGATCAGCGGGAGCCGAGATAGACAACCCAGCCACCAGCTGGCTCTGGTCGTCATAAATGCCGGCTGCCATGCAGCGAACCCCCATTTCCAGCTCTTCGTTGTCGCGGGCGATACCATACTGCCGGGCTTTGGAGAGCTCCCTTTCCAGGATGGGCAATTCCGTGATGCTGTTGCGTGTTTGCCCGGGTAATCCGGTACGCGCTGCATAGGTGCGCAGCCGCTGGGGATCGTCGGACGCCAGAAACAGCTTGCCAACCGAAGTCAGATGCAACGGTGCCCGACCGCCAATGGCGCGCACCACCTGCATCCCGGAGCGCTCGCTGTAGGCACGTTCGACATAGACAATTTCGTCTCCCTGCCGCATGCTCAGATTGACGGGCTGCTGGGTGAGTTTGTGCAGCTCCCGCATCGGAATGAGCGCTGCGTCACGCACATTCAGACGGGCTTTTACAAGGTTGCCCAACTCCAGCAGGCGCATGCCCAACCGGTAGTTGCCGGTTGCCGGTCGGTCGACAAAACGCCCCGTCGCCAGATCATTCAGGATCCGGTGCGCGGTCGATGGGTGAAGCCCTGATTTTTCACTGATTTCTTTCAGTGATAGTGCTTCTTCACGCGTCGCCAGGATTTCCAGCAAGGTAAAAATGCGTTCTATGACCTGAACGGTTGGGGTTGCGGGAACCAGGCTGTCGGGCTTTTTCATGTGCAGACTTTCTGCACAAAATTTTACCCTATGAAATTGATGTGCATCTGGTGATGTATTGCCTCAGGTACCACCGGTATCTTGACAGGCTTGACCGATTTAATTTTTGGCCGCCTTGACTGCCGAAGCCACCCAATGACCTTCGCGCAGTACTTCATTGGGACAGAATCCGAGCTTGTAATTCATTTTTGGGCTTTGGGCGATCCAGTAGCCGAGATACAGGTAAGGAAGGCCAAGCCGCCTCGCCTGCTCTATCTGCCAGAGCACGCTGAAGTTGCCGTAGCTGGTTCGCGCCTCGGGTTCGTAAAAGGTATATACCGCAGAGATTCCGTCTTCCAGGACATCCAATATGGAAACCATCTTGAGCGGGCCAGCCTCCCCATTGGGCAGACTTTCGCGAAACTCCACCAGGCGTGAATTGACGCGGCTTTGCAACAAGAATTGGGTGTACTGGTCAGTGCTGTCGTGGTCCATGCCGCCGCCAGCGTGGCGACTGTTCTGGTAGTGCAGGTAAAGCTGGTAGTGCTCCGGGAGGAAGCACAATTTGAGGGTGCGTACCTGCAGGGTCTGGTGCCGGTTCCAGGCTCTGCGCTGGCTCCGGTCCGCCTTGAAGTCGTTTACCACCACGCGCAGAGGCACGCAGGCCTGGCAGCCCTCGCAGTAGGGACGGTAGGTAAACATGCCGCTGCGCCTGAATCCCTGGGTAACGAGTTCCGAGTACGCGTCGTTGTGGATCAGGTGGCTGGGCGTTGCAACCTGGGAGCGTGCCTGCCGGCCTGGCAGATAGCTGCAGGGATAGGGCGCTGTCGCGTAAAACTGCAGCGTTTGCAGTGGCAGGTCTTTGAGGTGCGTCACTGTGGTTCAGGCGTTCCAGCAGTCAAAATTTCATTCCAGTATACGGGCTCGAAGGACCAGCGCGGGGCGGTTTTCTTCACCTTTCGGTTGATGTGAAGCACGAATTCGGCGCGGCTGATTTCCGCTGCCCCCAATGAGGCAAGATGACGGGTATCTTGCTGGCAATCAATCATCGGGATGTTTTGCGCTCGGCAAAATCCCAGCAGCGCCGCCAGTGCTATTTTGGAAGCGTCGGTCTGGTGGGCGAACATGGATTCACCGAACACCATTTTTCCCAGGTTGACGCAATACAGCCCCCCCGCGAGTTCGCCGTTGACCCAGGTTTCCACACTGTGCGCGTGGCCTGCCCGGTGCAAGGCTATGTAGGCCTGAACCATGTCGGGAACGATCCAGGTGCCATCCTGACCTACCCGGGGTTTTCCCGAGCAGGCCTCGATAACCTGCTCGAAGGCGCTGTCGAACCTGATTTCACAGCCGGGATTCTTGCTGAAACGGAGCAGGCTCTGGCGCAGCGACCGATGCAGCCTGAAATAACGGGTTTGCAAGACCATGCGCGGGTCAGGGCTCCACCAAAGCACCGGCTGGCCCGGGCTGAACCAGGGAAAAATACCGAGCGAATAGGCCTGGAGCAGCGTCGGCACATCCAGCGTCGCTCCAGCGGCCAACAGACCCGGTGCCGGGTCTTCCTGACCCCAGGCGGTTTCAAGGGGAGGAAAAGCCTGTCCCGCAGCCAGCCAGGGGACGGGCGTGGCTAACGTCCCGGGCGTGTGAACAGTCTGTGCCATGAATGCATCAGCTCCGCAGTGTGATCGCAAGGTAGCCGGCTAAAGCTATATATTTAATAGCAAAGAAGATCCGGAAAACCTCGACGTAAAGCTTATTTTGTTCCAAAAATACGATCACCGGCATCGCCCAGGCCTGGCAGTATGTAGCCGTGCTCATTGAGCTGCCGGTCAATCGCGGCGGTGTAAATCGCGACATCGGGATGTGCTTTTTGCAGTGCGGCCACGCCTTCCGGGCAAGTCAGCAGGCAGACAAACTTGATGGACCTGGGCTTGAGCTGCTTCAGGCGTGTCACCGCCGCAATGGCCGAATTGCCAGTGGCCAGCATCGGGTCGACGATGACGATGTCCCGCTCTTGCATTTCCTGTGGCATCTTGAAGTAATACTCGACCGGCTCCAGGGTTTGCGGGTCGCGGTAAAGGCCGACATGGCCCACGCGTGCGCCGGGGACCACGCTGAGCATGCCTTCAAGAATGCCGTTGCCAGCGCGCAGTATGGAGACAAACACCAGCTTTTTGCCATCAATTACCTTGCCCGTCATGGTTTCCAGGGGTGTCTCGACTTCAATGTCCTGAAGCGGCATGTCACGCAGGACCTCATAGGCCATCAGGCTGCTGAGTTCGGTGAGCAGCGTGCGAAAGGTGTTGGTGGAAGCGTCCTTGCGGCGCATCAGCGTCAGCTTGTGCTGCACCAGCGGGTGGTTGATCAGATGAACGTTGCTCATGAAACTTTTGGCTTTCCTGAAGTTAATGGGGAAGGTCAGCGCTTGCTGCCGCCAAACAGGCTGCCCAGCACGCCCCGGATGATTTCACGGCCGACGCTGGAGCCCATGGTCCGGACCGCAGACCTGGCCATGCTCTGCGCCAGGCCGTCGTGCTTGGCTCCGCGCGGCCCCGTGGTGCCGAAAAGCACATCGTTGAGTCCACCCAGAATGCCGCCTGAAGCAGCCTGGCCGGCGGCGCCACCATAGGGTGCATTTGCCGCTCCTGCAGTGGAAGTCTGTGCGCGTTCCTGCAGTTTTTCGTATGCCGATTGACGGTCGATCTCCTTTTCATAGACACCGGCCACCAGTGAGTTTTGCATCAGTGTCTGCCGCTGCTCGGTCGAGATGGGGCCAATCTGGCTGCCCGGCGGCAGCACGTAGGCCCGCTCGGTCACACTCGGACGACCCTTGTCGTCGAGAAAACTCACCAGCGCTTCGCCTACCGCCAACTCCGTTATGGCCGCTTCAATATCCAGTCCGGGTTTTTGCCGCATAGTCTGGGCGGTGGCCTTGACGGCTTTCTGGTCTCGCGGCGTGTAGGCGCGCAGCGCGTGCTGCACCCGGTTGCCGAGCTGCGCCAGCACGCTATCTGGAATGTCTAGCGGGTTTTGGGTCACAAAATAAACCCCCACGCCTTTGGAACGCACCAGGCGCACCACCAGCTCAATACGCTCAATCAACACTTTGGGGGCCTCATTGAAGAGCAAATGGGCCTCGTCAAAGAAGAAGACCAGCTTGGGCTGTTCGGGGTCGCCAATCTCCGGCAGTTGCTCGAACAGCTCGGACAACATCCAGAGCAAAAAAGTAGCGTAAAGGCGCGGCGAATTCATCAACTTGTCGGCTGCCAGAATATTGACCACGCCATGCCCGGCGCCGTCGGTCTGCATGAAGTCGCTGATGTTGAGCATGGGCTCGCCAAAGAATTTTTGGCCTCCCTGCGTCTCGATCTGCATCAGCTCACGCTGAATGGCTCCCACGCTCGCAGCGCTGACGTTGCCATATTTTGTGGTGAATTCACTGGCGTTGTCTCCCACATACTGCAGCATGGCGCGCAGATCCTTCAGGTCGAGCAGCAGCATGCCGTTGTCATCGGCGATCTTGAACACCAGGTTGAGCACGCCGGCTTGGGTCTCGTTGAGGTTAAGCATGCGGCCTAGCAGCAGCGGACCCATGTCGGAAACGGTGGCGCGCACAGGGTGGCCCTGCTCACCGAAAACATCCCATAGCGTAGTGGGGCAGGCGAGCGGCTCGGCTGCTTCAATACCGCGCTCCTTCAGGATACCAGCCATTTTTTCGCCCATGCGGCCCGCTTGACTGATACCGCTCAGGTCACCCTTGACGTCGGCCATGAAGACCGGAACGCCTATTTTCGAAAAATTCTCGGCCAGGGTTTGCAAAGTCACTGTCTTGCCGGTGCCGGTGGCGCCTGTGATGAGGCCGTGGCGATTGGCCAAGGCAGGCAGCAGTTCGCACTGAGTCAAGGAATTTTTTGCAATGAGGAGCAGCTCGGCCATAGTTTTGAGGGGTCCAGAGAAAACTTCAGTAGTAAAGATAAGCGAAAAGTAAAATGCAAACGAGTAGATTAAATCAATTGCAAAAGGATTTGCCGTGGCTGGTCATAGTAAATGGGCGAATATTCAACACCGCAAGGGTCGGCAGGACGAAAAGCGCCAGCGTGTCTGGACCCGCGTCATGCGCGAGATCATGGTGGCTGCCCGCATGGGCGGCGGTGATCTGGGAACCAATCCGCGCTTGCGTCTGGCAGTGGAAAAAGCCAAAGCGGCCAATATGCCGTCTGAAAACGTCAAATACGGGATTGCCAAAGCCACCGGCAGCCTTGAAGGCGTTCACTATGAAGAGGTGCGCTACGAAGGCTATGGCATAGGCGGTGCAGCCGTTCTGGTGGACTGCATGACCGATAACCGGGTGCGCACCGTGGCCGAAGTTCGCCATGCGTTTTCCAAGCACGGCGGCAACATGGGCACTGAAGGCTCGGTGGTGTTCCAGTTCAAACACTGTGGCCAGTTGATTTTTGCGCCCGGCACAAGCGAAGACAAGGTGATGGAAGTGGCACTTGAAGCCGGTGCCGACGACGTCATTGCGCATGACGACGGCGCGATCGAAGTGCTGACCCCTTATACCGCCTTCGAGGCGGTCAAAAACGCGCTGGAAGCGGCAGGCCTGAAGCCCGAACTCGCCGAAATCACCATGCGCGCTGACAACCCGATTGAAATGTCGGGCGACGATGCAGCGAAGATGCAAAGGCTGCTGGATGTGCTGGAAGACCTGGACGACACGCAGGAAGTTTTTCATAACGCCGAGCTTTCCGAATAAGCAGATACAACACGCAACAATGAAAGCTGCAGCATGAAAGTTTTAGTGGTGGGCGGCGGTGGCCGTGAGCATGCCTTGGCCTGGAAACTGGCCCAGTCGCCCAGGGTGCAGGCGGTTTACGTCGCGCCGGGCAATGGCGGGACGGCGCTTGATTCGCGGCTTGAGAATATAAATATTACCGACGTCCAGGCTTTGCGGGCATGGGCAGCTATCGAAAAAATAGCACTGACGGTGATCGGCCCTGAGCAGCCGCTTGCTGCCGGCATCGTCGATGAATTTCGCCAGCACGGCTTGCGGGTATTTGGCCCGACCAAAGCCGCAGCTCAACTGGAAAGTTCCAAAGCGTTTTCCAAAGCTTTCATGAAGCGTCACCAGATTCCGACCGCCGACTACGAGACCTTTAACGATGCGGCGGCGGCGCATGCTTATGTGGATGAAAAAGGCGCGCCGATTGTTATCAAAGCCGATGGCCTGGCGGCCGGCAAAGGCGTGGTAGTGGCCATGACGCTGCATGAGGCCCATGAAGCGATCGAGTTCATGCTTGCGCCCGACCCCGAGTTCAACCCGTTGGGTGTGAGGCACAACGAGGGCGGTGCGCGCGTCGTCATTGAAGAATTCTTGCAGGGCGAGGAAGCCAGCTTCATCGTGATGTGCGACGGCAAGAATGTGGCCACCATGGCCACCAGCCAGGACCACAAACGTTTGCTCGATGGTGACCAGGGCCCCAATACCGGCGGCATGGGCGCTTATTCGCCAGCGCCGGTGGTGACGCCCGATGTGCATGCGCGCGCCATGCGCGAAATCATCCTGCCCACCATCAAGGGCATGGAAAAAGACGGTATTCCCTTCACCGGTTTTCTGTACGCCGGGCTGATGATTGACGCCCAGGGCTTTGCGAAGACGCTGGAATTCAACTGCCGCATGGGCGACCCCGAAACCCAGCCCATCATGATGCGTCTGAAAACCGACTTTTTTGAGGTGATGATGGCGGCCACCTCCGGTATGCTCGACCAGGTTGTTCTGGAGTGGGACCGCCGCCCGGCCCTGGGTGTGGTGATGGCGGCGCACGGCTATCCGCTCCATCCGCGCAAGGGCGATGTCATTCATGGTTTGCCCCAGGCAACTGACGATGCGGTGGTGTTCCACGCCGGAACGCAAAAGCAGGACGACAGCACCGTCACCTCGGGCGGTCGCGTGTTGTGCGTGACCGCGCTTGGCAGCACGGTAAAAGAGGCCCAGCAGCGAGCCTATGAAGTCGCCCGCCGAATTAATTTTGCCGGCGCTCAGTACCGCAAGGATATCGGCTACCGGGCCATCAAATCCTGACGCGAACAACATATGGGTAAATTTCGCTGGACGCTGGCTTCGACCCTTCCCGCAAGAGCCGGTTGTGGCGCGATGTTGCGCTTGGGCCGGGCAATTACCATTGAGCTATGAACAGCATTGACATTTCAACCGTGCGAATTTTTTTACTTGGGCTGCAGGAGCGCATTACGAACGCGATTGCCGAAGTCGACGGTGAGACCTTCATCACTGACGGCTGGCAAAAGGAGCCGGGTGAAGCCTTGCAGGGTAGTGGTATTACCAAAATCCTCGAGCGGGGCCAGGTGTTTGAGCGGGCAGGCTGCGGTTTCTCGCATGTGCAAGGGGCCACCTTGCCGCCGTCTGCGACCCAGCATCGCCCTGAACTGGCCGGCGCGCCGTTCGAGGCCATGGGCGTGTCGCTGGTGTTTCACCCCCGCAATCCTTACGTGCCGACGGTTCACATGAATGTTCGCATGCTGGCGGCGACCCCCGCCAGCGGAGATGGCGAGCCGGTCTGCTGGTTTGGCGGCGGCATGGATCTGACGCCTTACTACGGTTTCGATGAAGATGCCGTGCACTTCCACCAGGTCTGCAAAGATGCGCTTGCGCCGTTCGGCGACGACAAATACCCCCGCTTCAAGCAATGGTGCGACGAATACTTCTACCTCAAGCACCGCCATGAACAGCGCGGCATCGGGGGGGTGTTCTTCGACGACTTTCAGGAACTTGGTTTAGATCAGAGCTTTGCCATGATGCGCAGTGTGGGTGATGCCTTCCTGCAGGCCTACCTGCCTATTGTCGAGCGCCGCAAAGGCTGTGTTTATGGGGAGCGCGAGCGCGACTTCCAGCTTTATCGGCGCGGCCGTTACGTAGAGTTCAACCTGGTGTGGGACCGTGGCACGCACTTTGGCCTGCAATCGGGCGGGCGCACCGAGTCGATTCTTCTGTCGATGCCGCCGCTGGCGAGCTGGTCTTACCAACGCCCGATTGAAGCCGGATCGCCCGAAGAGCGACTCGGCAAGGAGTTTCTTTCCAGACGGGAGTGGGTTTGAGCGCCGAAACCGCGACCGGTCTCAAGCGCATTGGCGTGTTCGGCGGCGCATTTGACCCGCCGCACAATGCCCACGTCGAACTGGCCAAAGCGGCGCTGGAGCAATTCGACCTCAGCACTTTGTACATCATTCCGACCGGCCAGGCCTGGCATAAGGCCAGGGTGCTGAGCGCGCCGCGACACCGCCTGGCCATGAGCCGGCTGGCGTTTGAAAATCTGCCGCGCGTTGTGGTGGATGAGCGTGAGTTGCAGCGCGCCGGGCCGACCTTCACGATTGATACCCTGCAGGCCCTTCAAGCCGAAAATCCGCAGGCCGAGCTTTACCTCTTTATTGGGGCGGACCAGTTTTCAAGTTTCAGGCAATGGCACAAATGGCATGAGATTCTCGAACTTGCTATAATTTGCATAGCTGATCGCGCACAATCCACGCTGGCTCAAACTCAATTTGATGCTTACGCGTCGCACAATAACCGCTTTTTCACACTCCAGCTGCCGCTGATGTCCGTTAGTGCTACTCAGGTTCGCCAGTTGATGGCCTTGGGTTCCGCCAGCGCCGGAGAAATCGCCCAACTGGTCCCCGCGCCGGTTGCGCGTTATATTTCACTCCATCGGCTGTACCGTTCCCGTTAATTTTCATCTTCATTGAAGCGAAGCACTGCATGACCTCCACCACTGTCAAAACCCCCAGCACCGAAGGCAAGAAAGACGTCCAGAAATTGCAGCGCGCAATTATTGATGGGCTGGAAGACGTCAAGGCGCAGGACATTCAGGTGTTTGATACAGAACACATTACGTCACTCTTTGAGCGCGTGATCATCGCCTCCGGCAGTTCCAATCGCCAGACCAAGGCGCTCGCCGCCAGCGTGCGCGATGCGGTGCGCGATGCCGGTTTTGCAAAGCCCCGCATTGAAGGTGAGGAAAACGGCGAGTGGATTATTGTCGATTGTGGCGCCGCCGTCGCGCACATCATGCAGCCGACGATTCGCCAGTACTACAACCTGGAAGAGCTGTGGGGCGACAAACCCATCAAGCTCAAGCTGGGCGCGCCAGCCCCGCTGGTCAAAGTGGCGAAAGCTGAACCCAAGGAAGAGGCCAAGCCTGCGAGGTCGCGCGCTGGCAGCAAGTCCAAATCACCAGTCAAGCCGTCCCGGATCGCGAAAGGCGCCAGGGACGAAGCCGTGCCTGCGGCCAAGAAAATCGCGCGGACAGATGACGGCACGTATGTCGGCCGGGTCGGCAAGACCAACGACTGGACTGCCAAGCGAAATGCCACCGCGCCCGCCGCGGAGCCTGAAGCCAAACCCGTCCGGACCAGAAAACCGGTCAAGACAGAAGTCAAGGCGGTAGTAAAAAAAGTGGCTGTCAAAAAGGCACCCGCCAAAACGCCGATTGTCAAAATACCTGCCGCCAAAAAAGTGACTGCGAAAAAAGTCGCCGTAAAGGCGGCCACCAAAACAGCGCTTAAAAAGCCGGTTGCGAAAAAGGCCGCCGCCAGAAAAACCATGACCCGGGACGAATGAGGCTGACGATAGTCGCAGTTGGTCAGAAGGTGCCCGACTGGGCGCAGACAGCTTATGACGACTACGCCAAACGTTTTCCGCCCGAGCTGAAGCTCGAACTCAAGGCCGTCAAGACAGAGCCGCGCGCCTCCAAAACGCTGGAAAACCTCTTGACTGCCGAACGTGCGCGTATTGAAGGCGCGATCTCACGGGGATGCCGCATCGTGGCGCTTGATGAGCGTGGCACGGCTGTCACCACCATGGCACTCGCCGAAAAACTCAAAGCCTGGCAATTGTCAGGCGATGATGTGGCCATCGTGATCGGCGGGCCAGACGGGCTCGATGCCGGTTTCAAGCAGTTGGCCCACGAGCGCATTCGTCTTTCGGACCTGACCCTGCCGCACGCCATGGTGCGCGTGCTGCTGATTGAGCAGCTCTACCGGGCCTGGAGCATTACCATTAATCACCCCTATCACCGAGAATAATGGCCCCCACGCTTGTCGCTTCGCGTACTGCGCTGCCCCCCGAGGGGGCCGCTGCGCCTGCGGCCCGGCAAAGCCGGTTCCGCGGCCCCTGCTGGCGTGAGGAGGTGGCCCCGGCGCAACAATGCACCTACGCTTTTCACCGTGTGCCATACGCTGCCCCCCAAGGGGCTGAACTTCGCTTGGGAAGGCCGGGCTCTTCGTTCGGTGGGGCCACTTTGGTCCCAAGGCGAGTGAGCATCCATGGCTGATTTTGTCTATTTGGCCTCCCAAAGCCCAAGGCGACGCCAGTTGCTGGAGCAGCTTGGCATTCGCTATGAGTTACTTTTGCCCGATTCTGGCGAGGATGCTGAAGCACTGGAGGTTGCCTTGAAAAATGAGCTCCCGGCCGCGTATGTCAAGCGGGTCACCGGACTCAAACTTGATGCCGCCATGGTGCGT
Source organism: Polaromonas sp. (assembly GCF_012927415.1). GTDB lineage: Bacteria > Pseudomonadota > Gammaproteobacteria > Burkholderiales > Burkholderiaceae_C > Polaromonas. The sequence continues at coordinate 11,836 of NZ_JABBPF010000027.1, forward strand.
CTGATGCAGCGAAAACTTCCACCTGCACGCATTCTTTGCTCCGACACCACGGTGGCGCTGGGACGCGTCATTTACGGCAAGCCTGATGACGCCGGTGATGCCCAACGCATGCTGGGCGAACTGGCCGGCAACATGCACCGCGTTCTGACTGCCGTTGCGGTGCAGCAGGGGCAGAATCGATTTGAAGCGCTCAGCACCTCCCGCGTCAGTTTTGAGCCCATGACGGCCGCGCAGATCCAGGACTATGTCGCTACTGGTGAGCCCATGGGCAAGGCGGGAGCTTATGCCATTCAAGGGAGGGTGGCGATGCACATCACCCGCATCAGTGGCAGTTACAGTGGCATCATGGGGCTCCCTTTGTGGGAAACCGCCTCATTGTTGCAGGCGTCAGGTTTGATAATCTAGCCTCAATTCTTTAAAAAAAATGCAACAAGAAATCCTGATTAATTGGTCGCCGCAGGAGACGCGGGTTGCCGTGGTTGAACTTGGCGCGGTGCAGGAGTTGCAGGTCGAACGCACGCTTGAGCGTGGACTCGTCGGTAATGTCTATCTGGGCAAGGTGGCGCGGGTGCTGCCCGGCATGCAATCCGCGTTCATAGACATTGGCTTGGATCGGGCCGCTTTTTTGCATGTTGCCGACCTGATGAGCAGTATCAACAGCAGGCACGTTGAGCCCGAAACCCAGGCATCCGCGACATCATCACCGCAACCTGCTGCGCTCCTGCTGCCGATTGAAAAACAGCTTTTTGAGGGCCAGGCCGTGATGGTACAGGTGCTCAAGGACGCCATGGGCACCAAAGGCGCGCGGCTGACGGCGCAAATCAGCATTGCCGGTCGGCTGCTGGTTTTTTTGCCACAGGACAATCACATCGGCGTATCGCAGAAAATTCCACCCCGGCAACGTGAAGAGCTACGGCGGCGCGTGCAGGCGCTCTCCGGTGACTTGAGCGGTGGTTTCATTCTTCGGACCAACGGGGAAGATGCCACCGATGCAGAACTGGCTGAAGACATCGCATATCTGCGAAAAACCTGGGTACGCATCAAGGAGGCATCGTTGCGCCTGCCGGCAGCATCGGTGTTGCATCAGGACCTGAATCTGCTGCAGCGGGTGTTGCGCGACATGGTGCTGGAGCATACGCAGACCATTCGTATCGACTCACGCGAGCAGTTTGAAAAGCTGAAAGCCTTTGCGGTCGAGTTCATGCCAGCGACGGTGCAAAAGTTTCAGCTGTACAGTGGTGAGCGGCCGATTTTTGATTTATTCAGCATTGACGAGGAAATTACCAAGGCGCTGGGCCGTCGGGTGGACCTTAAATCGGGCGGGTATCTGGTGATAGACCAGACGGAAGCCCTGACCACCATCGACGTGAACACGGGTGGATTTGTTGGCGCACGCAATTTCGACGAAACCATTTACAAAACGAATCTGGAAGCGGCGCAAGCGATTGCCCGGCAGCTTCGTCTGCGCAATCTCGGCGGCATCGTGGTCGTCGATTTTATTGATATGAGCAGGGAAAACCACCGCGATGCGGTATTGGGCGAATTCAAAAAGCAGCTCGCGCGGGACCGTATCAAGACAGCGGTGAATGGCTTCTCGGCGCTGGGCTTGCTGGAAATGACGCGCAAGCGAACCCGTGAGTCGCTGGCTCATCAGTTGTGCGAGCCATGCAGCTCTTGCGCCGGCAAGGGTGTCGTCAAAACCGCGCGCAGCGTGACCTATGACATCCTGCGGGAAATTCTGCGTGAGGCGCGCCAGTTCAATCCGCGGGAATTCAGGGTTGTGGCCTCGCCCAAGGTAATCGAGCTCTTCCTGGATGAGGAAAGCCATCATCTGGCGAGCCTGAGCGACTTTATCGGCAAGCCCATTTCCCTGCAGGCCGAGGCGGTCATGGCGCAGGAGCATTACGACATCGTGTTGCTGTAAGCGGCCGATTCACACCATGTCGAACCGGCAGACGGCCAACCGCAAACCCATCCCCATTCTGGTTTACCACCAGAGCGCCAGGGCGCCGCCCAAAGGCAGTCCTTTTCGCAGCCTGTATGTGGCGCCCGATGCTTTTGTGCGGCAAATGGCCTGGCTCAGCCTGCTGGGCTACACCGGGTTGTCCATGACTGCGCTGCAACCTTACTTGCTTGGCGAACAGACCGGCAAGGTTGTTGGCATCACCTTCGATGACGGTTACCGAAACAACCTCACGCACGCCTTGCCTGCGTTGCTCAAGCAGGGCTTTTCTTCGACCTGCTATGCCGTGAGCGGATTGCTGGGCGAGACCAACGCATGGGATGAAGCGCTGGGCATTGCGCAAACGCCGTTGATGAATGAAGAAGAACTGCGGCAATGGGTGATGGCCGGTCAGGAAGTCGGCTCGCACACCCATCGCCATATCGATTTGACTCAGGCCGGCGATCAGGCGGGACGTGCGGAGATGGCTATGGGAAAAAGCAGGCTGGAGACGGTCATCGGCCAGCCAGTCCGTCAGTTTTGCTATCCCTATGGTCACTATCAGCCGCGACATGTGGCTATGGCCAGCGAACTGGGCTTTTCGGCCGCCACCACCACGCAACGTAGCCGCAGCCATGCTGGGATGGAGATGCTGAAACTGCCGCGCGTGCCGGTGCTGCGCTCTACCACCCTGCCGGTTTTCTGGCTCAAAATTGCAACCGGCTACGAAGATCGGCGTAAAAAATGAGCGCGTCCGCTTCAATACCGCTTTCAGCGACTTTCCCCCGCAAGCTCCGTATCGCAGTTTTCAACCGGACCTTCTCACCAACCGGCGGAGGTGCCGAGCGTTATTCCATTGCTCTGGTGGAGCAACTTGCCGCGCGGCACGAGATTCACGTCTTTGCCCAGGAAGTGGATCACCAATGGCCGGGCGTGAGCTACCACTTGGTTTCCGCGCCCCTGCGCAAGCCACGCTGGATCAACCAGTTGTGGTTTGCCACCGCCACCTGGTGGGCGACGCGGCGCGGGTTTGATGTGGTGCACTCGCACGAAAACACCTGGCATGGCGACGTTCAGACGGTTCATGTGCTACCAGTCAGGTACAGCCTGTTTCATGGCCGTAGCGGCTGGCACCGTTTTTTGCGCGGCGTCAAGGTTGTGACGAGCCCGCGCTTGCTGACGTATCTGGGTCTTGAGCACCTGCGCTATGCGGCCCGCCCGGGACGGCAGGTGGTGGTGACCTCTGACAGCTTGCGGACCATCATGGCGGCGAGCTACCCGGCCAGCAGCAGCAGGCTCTCGGTCATTACGCCCGGCATTACCCTGCCCCAGGCGCCAGTCACGCCACAACGCAAGGGCGTGGTGAGAGGGCTTCTGGGCTTGCCGGCGAATGGCCCCTGCCTGCTGTTTGTTGCCAATGATTTCCGCAAAAAAGGTCTTCCGGCCGTGATGGCGGCGCTGGCGCATCTGCCAGCAGAGGTAGTTCTGGCGGTGGTAGGGAACGCCGCGCAGATTCCGCTGTTCCGCGAACGGGCCAACGATTTAAAGCTCGGTAAACGTGTCTTTTTCCTGGGCTCGCTGAAAGATGTAGGGCCGGCTTATGAGGCGGCCGACTGCCTGGTTCACCCGACGCTGGAGGATACTTTTGCGATGGTGGTTCTGGAAGCTATGGCGCATGGTTTGCCGGTGGTCGTCAGTGCATCTACCTACTGCGGCATCTCCGGGTTGCTGACGCAGGGCGCCAATGCGTTGATTCTGAATGATCCGCAGGATGTTTCAGCATTGGCGCGATCCCTTCTGGATGTGCTTGCCCAGCCGGCGCTGGCGACCCGACTGGGGCGGGGCGCGGCGGATTTCGCCACGCATTACCAGTGGCGCGAGCTTGCGCTCAGGCAGGAGGCGCTGTACTTTGCAGTACTGGTGGAGAAAACCGAGAATCAGTTTTGATTTGCTATTAATATAATAGCTAATAATTACCGTAAATACTGGACGTAAGCGCTATTTTTCATGAAAACTGGACAAGTCGGACTGCCCCGCAGGGCGTAGCCCGCCATGGGTTGGCGCAAGGCCGTTAGCCGATCGGTCGGATTGATTTGAGCGGTTCCGGGCTGGTGACTTCATGAGTGCCCTGTCATGACGAGAGTTCAGGCCACCAGCTTGAAATGCTTGCGGCTGAAATCCAGCCCTGTCAGCGTTTCAACCTGCCTCATGAAGTGGTACTTGTTTTCTTTCGGCGTTGGCTTGTAGGCCGGGTCGATGATCAAAACCTGTTCCGCATCCGTGGCCAGCCACTGCTGCGCGGCCTGCGGATGGGTGCCAGTAAAGGACGCGAGGGCTCGCTTGTCAAACTGGCTGTAGGTGATCCGGGCAGCCTTCGCCTCGCCCCAGTATTTGCTGACGGTATCCAGTTTTTTCTGCATCTCTTCGTTTCGGCGTATCCAGCCGTAGTGGTAGATGTTCGCACCGGCCAGCGCTGCGCGCGGGTTGCGCCCGCGTTTGTGCTCGCTTGTGACCAGCCAGTACTGTCCATCGGGCGCATAGCTGCGGATGGTGTTGCGGATCAGCCGGCATTCGCGGCGGTACCAGCCCGGACTGATCGAAATCCACTGTGGCGAGCCGTAAAAATGAAGATAGTCAAAAACAAGGGCCTCCACCCCGGCATTGGCGTGGTGACGCTCAACGCTAGCGCGTATGGCAGCGAGGTCGCCTTCGTGTATCACTTCGTCGCCTTCCAGATAGAAGGCCCAGTCGCCGGTACATGAGTACTGGGCAATCATCTTTTGCTGGGCGTAGACAAAGCCGCGATCGGCCATGCGCTCATTCCACAAAGTTTCGATGATCCTGATCTTGGGGTCGGCAATGGCCCTCACGCGCGCCAGCGTGTCGTCTGAACCCTGACCGACCGCGACCACGAACTCATCGACCAGTGGCAAAAGCGAGCGGATGGAAGCCTCAAACGGAAAACCGAGTTCCACACCGTTGCGGATAAAGGTGAAGCCGCTGATTGAAACACTCATCTGAACAGATGCTTTCAGTATTGGTTTGGCAGTTAAAGGGGAGGGTGGAATTAGGTTGACCAGCGTCGATTGGCTCAGCTTGACCGAAAGCCCAGGCGATAGAGGTGGGCGTAAGCACCATTTTTCGCCAGCAATTCCGCGTGGGTACCTGATTCGATAATCTGCCCCGCATCCATCATGATGATTCGGTGGGCGTGCTGGATAGTGGACAGTCGGTGTGCAATGACCAGTGAGGTGCGCCCGTAAGTCAGGCGGCTGATCGCTTCCTGCACGGCCAACTCCGATTCGGTGTCCAGCGCCGAGGTCGCTTCATCCAGGACAAGAACCGGCGCATCCTTGTAAAGGGCGCGCGCAATGGCGAGCCGTTGGCGCTGACCACCTGACAATTGCATCGCATTGTGACCAAGAACGGTGTCTATGCCTTCGGGTAACTCGGCAAGCAAGGTGGTGAGGCTGGCGGCCGCCAGGCATTCACGTACCCGCTCGCGATCGACTGGCTGGCCCAAGGCAACGTTTGTGGCGATGGAACTGTTGAGCATCACGACGTGCTGACTGACAAAGGCAAATTGTGAACGCAGGGAAGCCAGGTTCCAGTGCCGGATTTCCTTGCCATCCAACGTGATCTGGCCTGAACTCAGCTCAATGAATCGGGGCAGCAGATTCACCAGCGTTGTTTTTCCAGAGCCCGAAGCGCCCACAATCGCAACTGTCTCGCCGGATTTGATGGAAAGGTTGAACTGCCTGAGCGCCGGTGTGGTGTCGGCCTTGTAGGCAACCATGACGTTGGCAAATTCAATCTCTCCCAACGCCCGCGCCTTGACGAAAGTACCGCCGGTTTCATCGGGCGTGAGGTCCATCAGGTCCAGGCCGCGCTCAAGTGCCGCCAGTCCGCGAGTCACTGGTGTGGCGGCGTCCGACAGGCTTTTGATGGGTGAAATCAGCAGCAGCATGGCGGTGACAAACGCCACAAAGCCTCCTACGGTGGTTGTGCTCTCGGCGCTTTGCAGCAGCGCGATGGAAATCACCGCCGACAGCGCCACGGCTGCCAGTATTTGCGTGATGGCGCTCATGCCTGCATAGGCCGCAGTAGATTTCATCGAAAGACTGCGCAGGGAATGACTCAAGATATTGAAACGACCGGCCTGGCTGGCTTGCGCGCCATGCAGGCGAACGTCGCGATGCGCCATCACATTTTCTTCCACCACATAGGCCAGATCGTCGGTGGCGGTCTGGCTCTCCTTGGTCAGCCGATAGAGCCGCTTGGACAGGATTTGAATCACCAACGCGACGGCGGGAAACAAAAAAGCGACGATGAGCGTCAATTTCCAGTTCAGGTAAACCAGATAGCCGATCAACGCCAACAATGTCAACACATCACGCGTGAGCTTCATGACAGCGTTAATCAAAAGAGAAGAGCCGTTAAATACTTCGTAGACCACCGTGTTGGCGATGGCGCTCGAACTCTGATCTGCAAACAAAGTCAGGCGGGCGCTTAACAGCTTGCCAAACATGGCCGTGCGCAGTTCGAGCAATCCATCGTTGGTAACCCTGGCAAGCGCAAACTGTGCCAGAAATCCGGATAAACCCCGGATGGTGAACAGCAGCATCAGCGTGGCAGGAACGATCCACAGGCTCAGGGAGTCGCGCTGAAAGCCGCGGTCCAACAATGGCTTGAGCAGTGCCGGAACAAAAGGCTCGGTGGCGGAGGCCACGATCGTGGCGCCTATCGCCACAGCCCAGCCAGCTCTGGAATCCCTGAAATAGGGCCAAACGCGGGCAATTCTGTGCAACACCGTCTGCTTTCTGGGCGCGCCGGGTAAGGGTTTTTCTGTGGGCTGAGTCACGTTGCTGGTTCGGGTGAAGTTGTGGCATGAGCCGGGCGACTGTTTTTGGTCAGGCCAAACGCCAGCAGCAAACCGAGCGAGACGCAGAAAAAGTCACCAATCTGGGCATCGTAAAGGGAGGCGTTAAAGAGGCATGCGACTGCCAGCGCCAGCAATGTGGACTGGATAGCCCGTGCGCAATGCTTCTCCATTTTCCTGCTATCGATCAGCATTGAAAACATCAGTGCACAAAGAAGGAAAATGCCGGGAATTCCAAGCTGCACCCCCCACAACAGGTACTCCTGGTGAGGGTTCCCATTGCCGTCTATATCGATGTGTGCGGGGTTTGTTTCACGCCGAATCCTGTTGTATTCACTGCTCCAGCTTCCTATCCCGGCGCCCGCAAGCGGATGCTGGGCGATGATCTGAATGGCAGTTTGCCAGAAAACAAGCCGTACCCCGGAGGATGTAATGGTTGCGGCTTGGGGTGAGTACGACTGGACTTCGGTTTCCACCAGGGTTAACCGTTCGCGTACCTTGCTTGAGCTGAAAAACAGGCCCAAAGCCAGCAGGAACGGCAACAGCACGACGGCAGCCCGGTAGCGTTTGGGCAGCTCCCACATGATGGCAATCGACAGCAGGGCAATCGCAACAACGTGGCCACTTCTTCCGATCAACACAAAAAAAACATTCAGTAGCGCCACAACGGCCAGAATTATTGCCACCTGCCGACCAAACCTGGTAGGGAAGAGCTCTCGCAAATGCCAGCAGATTGCAGCAGACACAGCACTGATGATGCCCTGGTCAAGGTAGCTGGAAAACACCGCGTTCTGCGTCAGCGCCATGTTGGATGTGGCCCAAGGAACTGGTAAATGCGCAAACAGCAGCCACGAACTGACCAGTAGAAAGGCTTGCGCCAACAGAAAAGCCGCCAGCGCATAAATGGCCTCGCGCCGGTCGCGGATGAGGGCCATCATCAGGATTATCACGATGAGTTTGCTGTATTTGGCAAGGGAGCCAAGGGCCTCGGCCTGCGGTGCAACGGTCCAAAAAAGACTGAGCGAAAATGCGAACAGAACGACAAGCACCGCAGCCGGGGTAACTGTTCCGGCCAAACGCTTGCCGACACCAGAAGCCTGCGGCGCCAATAACAAAATGGCGACTGCGCAAATGAGCAGCAAGAACTTGGCAATGCTGATAATGACCATTGACAATCCTACTGACGCCGCAGCCATGCAAATGATCGCGAGTCGGAAATTGATCGTCTTTTTTTGCAAAATGGTCGTGGGTATTGCCGAGGAATTGTCCGCATTATCGGTGATTCCATTTCCGGGCAGGTTACCCAAACACGGAGGACGCTCTGCTATGCTTTGGGCGCACCAGGCCAGATTTTTCGCCGGTAAACCATCACCCGATAGTTGAGAAAAAAGGAATACGTTGGCAAGTCTCTCCGTTACCGTCATTACCAAAAATGAGGCGCATAACATTGAGGATTGCCTGCGCTCCGTGGCATTCGCAAACGAAGTCGTGGTACTGGATTCAGGCAGCACCGACGACACGGTGCAAAGGGCCCGATCCATGGGGGCCGGTGTCCATGTCAGCCCTGACTGGCAAGGGTTTGGGATTCAGAAAAACCGGGCGTTGGCCCTGGCAAGTTCTGATTGGGTGCTTTCACTCGACGCAGACGAACGCGTATCCTCTGAACTACAGGCTGAAATCCGTGCAGCGCTTGCGGCACCTTCGTTTGATGCCTATTCGTTTCCCCGACTTTCAAGCTATTGCGGGCAGTACATGCACCATTCGGATTGGTACCCCGATCGGGTGACTCGTCTGTTTCGCCGCAACTCGGCTCAATTTTCCAATGACTTGGTACACGAAAAGATTGTTGCTCCTTTCGATATTGGACGGCTGCGTTCTCCCTTGTTGCACGAAAGTTTCAGAGACTTTGAGGCGGTCCTCGAGAAGGTCAATCGCTATTCGACCGCAGGAGCCCAAAGTCTGCTTGAAAAAGGCGCAACTGCGTCTTTGAGCAAGGCGCTGGGGCACGGTTTGTGGGCCTTCATCCGGACCTATTTCCTGCGACTGGGGTTTATGGATGGCCGAATGGGTTTCGTTCTCGCAGTGTCCAATGCCGAAGGTACCTACTACCGCTATTTGAAGCTCTGGCTGCTGCGCCAAAACGTAGGCAAGGTACTACCGTTGCAATGAAAATCAGCTTTATCGTGCTTACTTACAACCGAAGTGATGCGTTGCTGGCCGTACTGCGCTCCCTGTCGGTGCAGTGCAGTGCTTCACACGAGGTGTTGATCGCGGACGATGGCTCCAGACCCGATCAGGTGGACATGCTTTACCAGCAGTGCCCCGCGTTCAGATGTCCAGTACGCCACGTCTGGCACGCGGATATCGGGTTTACCGCGGCGCGTGCCCGCAACATGGCCGCCAGCCTTGCGACCGGTGACTACCTTGTTTTTCTTGACGGCGACTGCGTTCCGAACAGGTCTTTTGCTGAGCAGCATGCGCGTCTGGCCGAGTCGGGATGTTTCGTCAATGGCAGTCGCGTCTTGCTGGGTGAAAACCTCACGCGCCAAGTGACCAGTGGCACAATTGACCTGCTCAACTGCACTGCTGCCTTCTGGATAACGGCTCGCCTTCGGGGCGAGAGCAACAAACTTTTGCATCTTGTGGTCTGGCCATGGTGCCTGTTCCGGGTTAAAAAAGGCTTTGACTGGCATGGTATCCGCAGTTGCAATCTGGGCGTATGGCGCAGCGACTTCGTTGCTGTCAACGGCTTCGATGAGGTTTTCGAGGGTTGGGGCCATGAAGACGCTGACCTTGTTTTACGGCTGAGTCATTTTGGAGTGCAGAGAAAAAACGGTTTCCTGGGCACAGAGGTGTTTCACCTTTGGCACCGCGAAAATAAACGCAGCCAGGAATCCGTGAACAGGAATCGGGTGTTGCAACGTATGACAACCGATTTGATACGTGCTGAAAGAGGACTTGAGGAACTTGATCCTCGATTGCCCATCAAAACAACCCAATTGCAGTAGATACAAGAAAGTTTATGAGCATCATTCCCCACCCACGGCGTCGCATTCTCATCAGCCTTCTGGTCGCTGGATCATTTTCGGCATTGCTGGCATTGCCGGCATTTGCCCAGTTCCGCGTTGAGGTGTCGGGCGTAGGCCTCACTCAAATGCCTGTAGCGATAGCGCCGTTTCGAGGAGAAGCACAATCGCCACAAAAAATTGGAAGCATCGTCAAGGCTGACCTTGAGCGAAGCGGCATGTTCCGTGCAGTTGACACTGCTGGCGTTGTGGCAGACGAGAACACCAGGCCAGACTTGGCAAACTGGCGACAGAAAGGAGCCGACGCTATCGTGACCGGCAGCGTGTCGCCACTTGCCGACGGGCGCTTCGACGTTCGCCTTCGGCTGTGGGATGTTGTGCGCGGCCAGGACCTGGGTGGCCAGAGCTACACCGTGGCACAAGCCGATCTGCGCCTTTCAGCGCACCGCGTTTCTGACTTTGTCTATGAAAAACTGACCGGTGAAAAAGGAATATTTTCAACGCGAATTGCCTACGTGACCAAAGCCGGTCAGCGTTTTAATCTCTGGGTCGCGGATTCAGACGGGGAGGGCGCACAATCGGCGCTTGCCAGTTCGGAGCCTATTATTTCTCCGGCATGGTCGCCCAATGGCACCCAGCTGGCCTATGTGTCATTTGAATCCCGCAAACCGGTGATTTATTCGCACGACGTGGCGACAGGTAAACGGCGTTTATTGGCTAATTTCAGGGGTTCGAACAGTGCGCCTGCGTGGTCACCTGACGGCAAGCAACTGGTCGCTACCCTGAGCCGGGATGGAGGCTCGCAACTCTATTCAATAGGTTTGAATGGCGGAGAGCCCAGAAGGCTTACTCAGTCATCCAGCATCGATACCGAACCGGCGTATTCGCCCGATGGACAAGCCATCTATTTTGTAAGTGATCGCGGAGGCGCACCACAAATCTACCGCATGAATCCCGCGGGCGGTAATCCCGAACGTGTGACGTTTACTGGAAGTTACAACATATCCCCCGCGATCAGCCCTGATGGACGCTGGCTGGCTTATGTTTCAAGGGTAGGTGGTGCCTTCAAGTTGCAGGTCATGGAACTAGCGAGTGGAACTGTCACATCCATTACCGACACTAGTGCCGACGAAAGTCCGAGTTTCGCTCCCAACAGCCGGTTGATTGTCTATGCGACGCAGCAACAGGGAAAAGAAGCATTGATGACCACCACCCTGGATGGAAAAATCAAGGCAAGGTTGTCGGGCGCTGGCGGAGATATTCGGGAACCAGATTGGGGTCCTTTCCAGCGTTAATGATTTATTCTGAATTTTATTTTTTATATCAAGAGGTATCTAATGAAACGCATTTTATTTTCCATCGTGTCATCCCTTGTACTTGCAGGCTCGCTCGTCGCATGCGGATCCAATGTCAAACTGGCCGATGTTCCCGTTGAGGACAGAACCGCTAGTTCAAAACAGGCTGATGATGCTGCGGCTGCGGCTGCGGCAGCGGCCGCCCGCAATGTATCACCGGTTCAGATTGGCGCCTCCGATTCCTCTGCCGCTGGCCCTGCGAATACCGCCAAAGTGGTGTATTTCGACTTTGACAGTTATGTAGTCAAGCCTGAATTCCAGAACGTGGTCGACGCTCATGCGAAATTCCTGCTGGCCAACAAGGCCCGCAAGATGGCTATTGAAGGACATACCGATGAACGCGGTGGCCGTGAGTACAACCTGGCCCTGGGACAGAAACGCGCCGAGGCCGTTCGCCGCTCTCTGGGTCTGCTTGGCGTGTCAGATTCCCAAGCCGAAGCCGTGAGCTTTGGTAAGGAAAAGCCTGCCGCAACGGGCGGTGATGAAGCGTCGATGGCTCAAAACCGCCGTGCTGAACTCAACTACCGCTAAACAGAAGGCGGTATGGTGAAAATTTTGAAGGCTGCCGTCGCGTTTGCAGTGTGCGCGCTGACGTTCAATGCAGGCGCTGCGCTATTTGAAGATGACGAAGCGCGCCGGGCCATACTTGATTTGCGACAGAAGGTTGATATCTCGCAGCAGCGCCTGAATGAAGACGGGAGGAAAGCGGGTGAAGAGAACGCCCAACTGCGTCGTAGTCTGCTTGACCTGTCCAATCAAATTGAAATGCTTCGCAGTGAAATGGCGACGATGCGTGGCCAAAATGAACAGTTGACCAGAACCGTTGCGGACATGCAGCGCAATCAGAAGGATCTCACTCAAGGCGTTGACGATCGCTTGCGAAAGTTTGAACCAGGCAAGGTCACTGTGGACGGTAGGGAGTTTGCTGCGGAGCCGGCTGAAAAGCAGGAATTCGAACTAGCGCTTGCTACGCTTCGCAAAGGTGATTTTGCCGCGGCCCAAACCAGCTTTTTAGGTTTTATCAACCGATATCCTCAGAGCGGATACCGCACGTCAGCCCTGTTTTGGCTGGCCAATGCGCAATACGCCTTGCGGGATTACCGTTCCGCCGTTACCAATTTCCGCGCGCTGGTGGCGGCTGACCCGGATCATCTGCGTGCACCTGAAGCACTTCTGTCCAGTGCCAATTGCCAGGTTGAACTAAAGGATGCCAAGTCGGCACGCAAAACGCTTGAGGACCTGGTGAAGGCTTACCCCCAATCGGAAGCTGCTTCTGTCGCGAAAGAACGTTTGAGCAAGTTGAAATAGGGCAATCAATTTGCCCAGTTTCTCCCTTCATTCCTCCTTTAACATTGGGGAATGGAAATTGCCGGACTTGCTACGCTCACCACCCAAGTCCTTTTGGCTGGTTTCATCCTCTCTACGATCTTTGGCGCAATTGTGCAGCGCACTCATTTTTGCACTATGGGCGCCGTCAGCGATGTCGTAAACATGGGCGACTGGACGCGCATGCGTATGTGGGGTATGGCGATGGGCGTCGCCATGATTGGTTTTTTTGGCATGGCGGCAGCTGGATTGATTGATCCGTCCAAAACGCTGTATTCGTCAAACCGGTTCATATGGCTTTCCGCACTCGTCGGGGGGACCATGTTCGGTTTCGGCATGGTGCTGGCGTCCGGTTGCGGCAGCAAGACGCTGGCTCGTATTGGGGGAGGTAGCCTCAAGTCGCTGGTGGTATTTTTGGTCATGGGGATCGCTGCATTTGCCACCTTGAAAGGTATTACTGCCGTAGTCCGGGTCGAGACGATTGACAAAATTGCAATTGATTTGCCCGTTCGTGCCGCACTACCTGACTGGGTCGCCCGCGTCTTCGGTCTGGATCCCTTGATTGCCGGGCTTGGGCTTGCCATCGTCATTGGGTTGAGCCTGATTTTCTGGGCTATGGTGGGTGAAGGTTTTTGCCGCTTCAATAATTTGCTGGCTGGCCTTGGCATAGGCGCTGTTGTGACGGCCACTTGGTGGGTCAGTGGAAATCTGGGCTACCTGGCCGAGCACCCAGAGACCTTGCAGGAAACATTTATTGCGACCAATTCCGGTAAGTCTGAAGCCTTGAGCTTTGTGGCTCCGGTCGCTTACACCCTGGATTGGTTCATGTTTTTCAGCGACAAGAGCAAGGTGCTCACATTGGGCATCGTGTCTGTCTTTGGCGTTGTGGTGGGCTCTGCCGCTTATTCACTTTTATCGCGCAATTTTCGATGGGAAGGCTTTCTTGATGCACAGGACACGGCAAACCATCTGGCAGGGGCGACTTTGATGGGCGTGGGTGGGGTCAGCGCCATGGGTTGTACCGTGGGGCAGGGACTGTCGGGCATCTCGACCTTGAGTGTCACGAGTTTCGTGGCGTTAGCCTCGATATTGACGGGATGTGTGGGCGGCTTGAAGTACCAGATATGGCGTGTGAGCGTTCGACTTGATGGCATTTCCAAGCAACATGACAGCTGACAGCGCATTGATTCAGGCAGATCTGGAGCGACGCTTTGGAGGGTTGGCGCGGTTGTACGGCGCAGCCGGTGCTGCGCGAATTCGCGCTGCGCACATTGTGGTGGTGGGCTTGGGTGGTGTGGGCTCGTGGGCTGCAGAGGCAATTGCACGCAGTGGCGTGGCGCGTCTGACATTGATCGACTTCGACCACATTGCCGAATCCAATATTAACCGCCAAGTACATGCGCTTGACACCAGCCTGGGTCAGGCCAAGGTTCAGGCAATGCGCGAACGAATCGCGCACATCAATCCTGATTGCGAAGTGTCTTGCGTTGAAGAGTTTGTGGATACTGCCAATTGGCCACAGATTCTTGCCCTCGACAGCGGATTCGACCGCAAACGATTTGCTGTCATCGATGCCTGTGATCAAGTGAGAGCCAAGACGGCCATGGGAGCCTGGGCCATCAAAAACAAAGCAATGCTGGTCAGCGTCGGTGCTGCGGGCGGCAAGCGCCTCGCCCATCGTGTTGACATCGACGATCTGTCGCTGGTAACTCACGATCCCCTGCTCGCGCAGCTGCGCTATCGCCTGCGTAAGGAGCAGGGCGCGGCGCGTCAGGGAAAGATCGGTGTAACCTGTGTTTTTAGTCGGGAACCAGTGCAGCAACCATCGACCGGCAGTGCAGTTACCCAGCAGGACAAGGTATCGAAAGAACCCGCCGATGAATTGACAGCCGTTCTTGGGCAGACGGATGGCACTCTGAATTGCCATGGTTACGGATCAGTCGTCAGCGTCACATCAACTTTCGGGATGTGTGCCGCAGGTTGGGTATTTGACCAAATTGCTGGATAGTTTCAAAAGCATAAAAAAATGACGCTATAATTTGAGGCTGTGCTGCAAATAATGTAGTACGGCCTGGAGAAATCCTGGGACGTTAGCTCAGTTGGTAGAGCAGCGGACTTTTAATCCGTTTGTCGTGGGTTCGACCCCCGCACGTCCCACCATCTATCTGTTTGGGTTCTTAGCTCAGCTGGTAGAGCAGCGGACTCTTAATCCGTAGGTCGCGAGTTCGAATCTCGCAGAACCCACCAGTCAAGCCTTACATCTAAAAGCTCCGTAGTTATCAGACTGATAGCGCCGTGTTGTTTGGGGTGGGTCTTTTGTTGCTGATGTTGCCGTTATTTAGCTACCGCAACAGACGCAAAAAACCAGGTAGCAGGTTTGGGTTAGAAAGCACGTACCGTCAGTAAAACAGATAACAATGACGGGCTTGCTCCTACGTTTTCGCATGCGGTCAATGTCCAACGATGCGCTACTATAGTGCGCAGTCGCAACCTTGGATAACTTTATTGCTCTTTGTCATGGTCTTTAAACCGTCTTTCAAATTCATTCTCGCCATACTCCTTGCTGCCAGTCTTGCGTTGGCCGGCTGCCGCGAGGCACCCGATAGTGGAGCGGTCGCAAAGAGTGTCACAGCGGTCTCCCTGGCCGCGATTGCCGTTGAAGCAAAAGGCTTTGATGTCGGCCCGAAGGTGAGCGCGCGTACCGTGTATGTTTTCTTTGATACCCAGTGCCCTCACTGCGGGGCCTTGTGGGAAGCGGCCAAGCCACTGAAATCCCAGGCGAGGTTTGTCTGGATTCCGGTTGGCATCCTTAATCCCTCCAGCACCTTACAGGGTGCCACATTGCTTGCTGCCCAGGATCCAGTCTCTGCGATGAACGACCATGAAACATCGCTCCAGGCGCGTCACGGCGGCATAAACGCGGCAAGCAGCATCGATTCACAGAAAGCTCTGGTGGCGAAAAATACACAGTTGTTTAACCGGCTCGGTTTTGCATCGGTACCGGCCATTGTGGGAATGAATGCACGAACCGGCGCAGTCATAACGCAGGAAGGCGCTATGTCCACCGCCGCGCTGGCGGCCCTGCTGGGGCTGCAAGTGCCAGTCGGCGATCCTGTAATCCCCGTTTAAAACCCGAATTCGTCTCGCTTTTGTTTTTCGTTTTTCGCGGTAAAAAACGTCGCTGATCCAACAAAAGCAGTCCTTAACCGCTATTACTTTGATAGTGATGAGGCCACTGCTCGTCAACGCAACTAAAACAGAACCCGGCTGCGTATCGTTCCTGGAACTTCGGCAAGTTTGGCTAGCGCGATGTCCGAGTGCGCCGCGTCAATGTCGATGACGACATAACCGATGGCTTCATTAGTTTGCAGGTACTGCGATGCGATGTTGATATGGTTGCTCGCAAACACCCGGTTGATCTCGGACAGCACGCCCGGTACATTTTTGTGAATATGCAACAACCGGTGTTTTCCTGGATGGGCCGGGAGCGCCACTTCGGGGAAGTTGACGGAGGAGGTCGAGGTGCCGTTGTCGCTGTATTTCACCAGTTTCTCCGCCACTTCGACGCCAATGTTTTCCTGCGCTTCAATAGTCGAGCCGCCAACATGCGGCGTCAAAATCACATTGTCCAGACCGCGCAACGGCGATTCAAAAACTTCCTTGTTGTTGCGTGGCTCCACCGGAAAAACGTCAACCGCCGCACCTAGCAGTTTTTTCTGCCGCAGGGCTTCGGCCAGTGGTTCAATCTCAACCACGGTCCCCCGCGAAGCGTTGATGAACACGCTGCCAGGTTTCATCGCGGCAATCTCGGCTGCGCCAATCATCCATTGCGTTGCCTGCGTTTCGGGTACGTGCAGGCTGATCACATCAGAGTGCGTCAACAACTCGTTCAGCTTGGCAACCTGACGCGCGTTGCCAAGCGGCAGCTTGGTAACCACATCAAAAAACATAACATGCATGCCCAGTGCTTCGGCCAGCACGGAGAGCTGTGTGCCGATGGAGCCATAACCCACTATACCCAGGGTTTTGCCGCGAATTTCGTAGGCGTTGTCAGCCGATTTGAGCCAGCCGCCGCGGTGAGCTACAGCACTTTTTTCCGGCACGCCGCGCAGCAGCAAAATCGCTTCGGCCAGCACCAGTTCCGCCACCGATCGGGTGTTGGAAAAGGGTGCATTGAAAACGGCAATACCGCGTTCCCGCGCCGCCTGAAGGTCGACCTGATTGGTGCCTATGCAAAAGCAGCCGACAGCTGCCAACTTTGTCGCATGCGCAAAAACTTCAGCCGTAAGCTGAGTACGCGATCGAATGCCGACGAAGTGCGCATCTGCGATTCGGGCCTTGAGCTCTTCGTCGGAAAGCGCGCCTGGCACGCTGTCGATATTCGTGTATCCCGCAGCTGTCAAGACAGCGACCGCCGATGGATGAATGCCTTCCAGCAGGAGAAACTTGATTTTTTTCTTGTCGGTGGATGTTTTGTGCATGGGCAGTGACTGATTCGTTAAGATAAAAATAATTATTATGAATCAACGCATAAATTCAGCATTGTTCAGGGCATTTACCCTTGCGAATTAGGGTCGGCAGGCAGGGCGAGCGGCGTGTCCAGATGGCCTTGCAGGAACATGGAGTCGGCGTGACAATTGTTGGGCTGTCTGCTACATCATCTTTTTTTCTGACGAGAGGCTATTGATTCTTGCAAAACTGGCGAACCTCCTCCGTTGGTACGTTTAATAGCCAATCGTTAACTGCCTTCTTGCGGTGAAGCGTTTTTAGAAGCAATCACCAAAAAGCGTCCTGAAATGACGCTATAATTTGAGGCTGAATTCCTCAATAGCTCAGTTGGTAGAGCGCCGGACTGTTAATCCGTAGGTCCCTGGTTCGAGCCCAGGTTGAGGAGCCAAAAAACACGGAACAAATCAAGCACTTAGGTCGCAAGCCTAGGTGCTTTTTTGATTTTTTGATGGTTCTGAGCAACTCTGCGGGTTCTGCATCGGTTCGGATGGAGATTCGGGAAGCAGAAGCAGATCACCGGCCGGGTATCTGACTTTCTTCATGACTAACTCCCCATTTCAATTTCGACCTTAACAGGTGCCTATTGAAGTGGGTGAAGTCCAAAGGATCCAAAATTCAAATCATCAAAACACTCACCCAGTGATGATGAATCAGTAACGCGGGCTTTTTTGGGCGTTCTGTAATTCCTGCTGTAGACGTCACTAGCAGCGAATTTGCCGGCGGCTCCTTGCTGCATGTGCGTAGTGGTGACAAGTTGCCCGCTCGGCGTGGCTGTCCCGCCAGTCACACGTCGTGAGTCGCTCACCGCATAAACTGACTTTCCAATTTCAAGGAGATTTCTTTCATGCTCACCCTTTGCGGCTCCCCGATTTCTAACTACTACAACAAGGTCAAACTTGCCTTGCTTGAAAAAGGCGTCGTTTTTACCGAAGAGCTGGTGCCCGTCATGAGCGAAAGCGAAGCGGTGTTGGTGGATTCTCCTTTGGGCAAGATTCCCTATATCCGCACGCCGCAGGGCTGCTTGTGCGAGAGCCAGGCGATCATGGAATATATCGATTCGGCTTACCCCAATCCGCCACTGTTGCCGACTGACCAATTCGCCGCTGCCAAGGTGCGCGAATTGGTCATCTTCATCGACCTGTATCTGGAACTGGTGGCGCGCGAGTTATATAAGCAAGCTTTTTTTGGTGGCTCGGTGAGCGAAATGGACCAGTTGCGCGTGCGCAAGCTGCTGGTCAAGAACATTGCGGCTTTCAAACGGCTGGCAAAGTTTGCACCCTATGTCGCGGGTGACACGTTTACCCAGGCCGATTGCGCCGCTTTTGCCAGCCTCCCACTGGTGGGCATGGCCACCAAAGCGGTGCTGGGTGAGGACCTTTTGATTGCGGCGGGCCTAGACTACAAACCATTCATCAAGCTTATCGGGGAGCGGCCTTCTGCACAGAAGGTGGTGGCAGACCGCAAGGCGTCCCAACTGAAGCCGTAAGGGACGTTGACGGCAGAGAATTTTTGATCGACAGCCCGGCCGGGGCTGCCATGTACCTGCGACGAAAGCAGTTCCGTTGCGGTTCAAAATAACGGGATGCATCCAAATAGTGCCCTCGTCCTACTTCGATGGGGGCTAACGGATGGCAGCTTTCTTTTGCTTCAAATGTTCTTATGAGACGTAGCAGGGTGCCCGCAATCCGCGTTAACCGGCTAACTCAAGAGGAATCAAAATGAAATATACAACAACATCACTTATGCTTGTCGCGCTGCTCGGACTCGGAGCATGCACTGGGCCAATGGGACCACAGGGTAATACCGGAAACACCGGCTACACGGGCGCGCAAGGCGAGGCTGGTAGCCAGGGTAGAACCGGAAACACTGGAAATACCGGATACACCGGCGCTACGGGCGCGACCGGAAACCAGGGCAACACCGGCTACACCGGCGCTACAGGCGAGGCTGGCACTCAAGGTAATACTGGAAACACCGGCAGCACTGGTGCTACCGGGGCGAAGGGCAATACCGGCAATACCGGCAATACTGGAAGTGCAGGTACAGGCGGAAGCACCATCGTGGTCGTGCCGCCAAAGCAGTAATTTGAAGTGCGGCTGAAGGCCCGAATGACGAATGAGTCGGCGCACGCGTGAAGAGATGTCTCTTGATTGAGGCTTCTGCCCTTCCTTCACCACAAGGAACTTATGAGAACAGAAAAACAGTTTTTCTGGTCTTGCACTGTACTTGCTGGCAGCTAGCTGAGCGTTCTGCCATTGCACTCTAAGTCCAAAGCATCTTCAATATATTGATCAACGCCACCACCGCTGTAGACAAGGCCATAACAACAGGCCGTGCTCATCAGGCGGTTGCCGCGAAAAAAAGGTGCGCCCACATCGCGACCTTTGCAAAGGCAGACACTTATTTGTTCGATGACTGTCACCGCCAGCATGCGGCCGGCCTGACGCATTGCGATCTTTTGCAAATTGATTCCGCCTGACTGCATGGCGCGGGCAATTTCTTAAGCTCTTGCGCCCCACTGGTTTGGGCATCAGTCGTCAAACATGTCAGGGCCTGGATGCATGCGCATCGGCAGGCATTGTCTGTATCCGAACTATGCAGTGCCTGAAACATCAAAGATATCGCGGCTTGCGACCGCACGCATTAGGCTACTGCGCAATGTGCACAAAGGTCATGGAAACAACGGTTTTTGAGGGCTTGAACAATTTGGCCTTTTGTCTTTGTGAGCCTGCAGGGCTGCAAGTTGGCAGGATTGGCTAAAATTGCGTGTCAGCCGGGTGTGCAGCCCGGGCGTTCCAACCGTGAATTTGAGAGTCGCACGCCCTCGGTGTGGACCTTTCCGTCTCAAGCAATGGCAACAGCCAACAGGCTGTACCGATTCGATGGGCGCGGGCACTCGCTTCACCCCTGCTACACACCAACATGCCCAACCCGGACCCGCATCTGATGAAAATGGTCTTTGCCCGTCTAAAACCCTTTGTGACCGAAATGCTGAGTCGCCTGCGGCATCCCACGCGGCGCGGCGTCGTCCTTTCACTCGCTGCCTTGCCGTTGCTGCTGCTGCTGTATGTGCTGGTGCTGATTCCTTTTACGCCGAGCATCAGGGACCTGAGGAAGGCCAAGTCCGAAAAACCCGCCGTGGTGCTCTCGGCCGATGGCAAGGAAATGGTCTTGTTCAAGCGCGCCAACCGAGACTGGGTGAAGCTCGCCGACATCTCACCCAACGTGGTAAACGCCTTGATCGCCACGGAAGACCACCGCTTTTTTCAGCATCATGGCATTGACCTGAAGCGGACGGCCTCGGCTGCGCTGCGCACCTTCTCTGGCGACACGCAGGGCGGCTCGACCATTACGCAGCAGCTCGCCCGTAACCTCTACCCCGACCAGGTCGGCCGCGCGCAGACCCTGACGCGCAAGATCAAGGAAGCCATTACGGCGCTGAAAATAGAGGCAATCTATTCCAAAAAGGAGATTCTGGAAACTTACCTCAACACCGTGCCCTTTCTTTACAACGCCTATGGCATCGAAATGGCGGCCCGCACCTACTTCGACAAGTCGGCCGACGAACTCGATGTGCTGCAGAGTGCCACGCTCATCGGCATGTTGAAGGGCACAAGCTATTACAACCCGGTTCTCAATCCAGAACGCTCCGTGCAGCGGCGCAATACTGTTCTGACGCAGATGGTCAAGGACAACAAGCTCGACGCTGCCAAGCTTGAGTCACTGAAGAAAAAGCCGCTCAGGGTGGAGTTTGAACGGCAGACGGAGTCGCTTGGCGCGGCGCCCCACTTCACCCAGTTCCTGCGCCGCTGGCTGATCGAATGGGCCGACCGCAATGACTACAACATCTATGCCGACGGTCTGGTGGTGCACACCACGCTGGATTTCCGGCTGCAAAAGCTGGCCAACCAGGCGCTGGCCCGGCAGGCCAACCGCTTGCAGGACGTGACGAACGGGCAATGGGGGCCGCGCGGCTGGGCGGGAAAAAAGGACCTGGTTCGCGCTTTCATGCGGGAGACCCGCGAATACAAGGCGGCCCGGGATTCCGGCCTGACGGAGGACCAGGCGCTAAAGCAGCTGCAGTCTGATCTGGCCTTCATGAGCGCGCTGCGCGAGGATAAAACCCGCTTGCAGGCCGGCTTTCTGGCGCTAGATCCGTCCAACGGGCATGTAATGGCCTGGGTCGGAAGCCGCGACTTCAGTCTGGACCCGTTCGACCATGTGCAGCAGGCGCGACGGCAGCCGGGTTCGACCTTCAAGCCCTTTGTTTACGGCGCCGCCTTTGAGCAGGGCGCCAAGCCCTCGGACACTTTCATGGACCAAGCGGTGGAGATCCCGCTGGGCGGCGGAGCGGTCTGGCGGCCCAGCGATGGCAGCGCGCCAAGCGGGCTGCCGATGAGCCTGCGCGAGGGCCTGGTTTATTCCAAAAACACCATCACCGCCCAGGTCATGCAGAGCGTCGGCCCGGCGAAAGTGGCCAAGCTGGCAAAAGCCATGGGTGTGCGGCAAAGCAAGCTTGAGGAGGTGCCCTCGCTGGCGCTGGGAACCAGCCCGGTGACCCTGAAGGAAATGGTTTCTGCTTACAGCACCCTGGTCAACAGCGGCGGCTACATCGAGCCCATGCTGGTCACGCGCATTGAAGACAGAAACGGCAAGGTGCTGGAAAAGTTCGAGTCCAGATCTCCCGAGCAGGCGATGTCTGTCGCCACCGCGCAAACCCTGGTTGACGTGATGCGTGGCGTGGTAGACCGGGGCACCGGCGCCGGAATTCGGAGCACCTACGGCATTCGAGCCGATGTGGCAGGCAAGACCGGTACCACCCAGGACAACACTGACGGCTGGTTCATTCTGATGCACCCGCAATTGGTGGCAGGTGCCTGGGTAGGCTTCAACGATAACCGCGTGAGGATGCAGGGTGACTATTGGGGCCAGGGTGCGCACAGCGCGCTGCCCATCGTTGGTGACTTTTTCCAGCAGTCGCTCAGGGCCCGGTTGATTGATCAGCGGGCGCGCTTTGCCGGCGCAATCGGCGCAACCGGGGCGGGTGAGCCATACCCGATGCCTGCGCCGGCGCCCGAAGCCGAAGCCGTTGTGGCGCCTGAGCCGCTCCCGCAGAGCTATCCCGCGGCGCCGCAGGAGTTGCCCGTGCCACAGGACACGGGCGTTCCACCGTCCATGAACCCGCCGCAGTCCTATCCTGGCTGGCAGCAAAATGAACAGCGGCCACCGCAATTACCTCCCATACCGCCGGGGATGTTACCGCCCGAGGCGCGGCCACCGGGGCCGGAGGAGCGCCCGATTCCCGTCCAATAAGGGTTTGCCAAACCCCGTTGGAGCGGTGCGGGTCAGTTTGTCGGGCTGACCGACCCGGCTCGTCCCGCTTTCTCCTGATGCGGGTGGTTCAATCTTAATTGAGTCCAGTCAACGGGAAGTAATGGGAAATGATGGGAATTGATTAAACCCGCTGGCAGTTTTGCGTGCTATAAAAAACATAGCTTTACATGGCGGTATTCATTGGACATGGGGCGGATTTGATCCATAAATGCAGAACAAATCCACACCGGGTCCTCAATAAGGCAAGGGAAAGCCGTCGCGCCCTGCGCTAATGCGCTGAACCGTGGGTTTACCGTCAAGCACCTGCGCGCTCAGCGAAACACTCGCGCCCGAGACCAGCAGGCTGCGGTCGCCCGGCCTGAAGGTCACGATGGGCGTGCCGGGCGGCACGACGACGGTCTGTTCACCCTCCTTGTATTTCAGATGCAGCGTTTGGCCGTCCGGCGCTTTCGCGACGTCAGCCACGGTGGCATTGGTCATGGTGCTTTGCGGCGCGAGATCGAATGGGCGGTGCCCTTCGCCGGTGCCGCGCGCCGATTCGGGAAACACGGTCACCGCAATCGCGCGCCGCGAGCCGTCGGCCTGCGGCAGCCCGCCGACGCCCACGAAACTGCCAGCCTCGATGTCGGCCAGCGCAATCGGGTAAACCTCGTTCACCATCAGGTCGGCCGGCAGCGCGAGCACAACGACTTCGCCACTGCGCGTTTTCAGCGTCACGCTGTCCGGCGTCACCGACTGCAGCGTACCGCGCAGGCGCACGGTGGGTGGTGCCACGGCCGGTGCGGGCAGATTCTGGAGGTTGGACTTGAAAAATGCCAGCGTACGCTCCCAGGCCAGCTTGGCCGCCGCCGCGTCATAGCGCGGCGTGGTGTCGTTGTTGAAACCGTGCTGCGTGCCGGCATACTGGTAGACCGTGTACTTTGCGCCAGCCGCCTTCAGCGCCGCTTCATAGGCCGGCCAGGCGGCATTGATGCGATCATCCACGGCGGCCTGATGTACCAGCAGCGGGGCTTTGACCTTGACGGCTTGCTCGGGCGCTGGCGCGTTGCCGTAAAAGGCCACGCCTGCGTTGAGGTCCGGGAGGAGGGTAGCCAGCAGGTGGACGATTCCGCCCCCATAGCAAAAGCCGACCACGCCCAGTGTTCCGCTCGCATCGCTGCGCGCCTTGAGCCACCGGGCTGCGGCGACGAAGTCCTCGCGCGTTTTGGTTTGGTCCAGCGTGGCAAAGGCGGCTACCGCCTTTTGCTCATCGCCGGGGTAGCCGCCCAGCGGCGTCAGCGCATCGGGTGCGAAAGCCATGAAGCCGTCCAACGCGAGGCGGCGCGCGATGTCCTCAATGTGCGGGTTCAAACCACGGTTTTCGTGAATCACCAGTACGGCCGGCAGCTTGGCGCTGCCTGAGCCTGCGGGCCGGGCCAGATAACCGTTGACAGTGCCACTGCCGGCTGGCGATGGGTAGCCCAACCGTTCGATTGTCAGCCGAGCATCGTTGGCCGGAATCTGCTGGCCGGCAGCGAAGTCAGGGCTTAGAGCGGCCAGCAGGCCGGCCGCCGTCATGCCGACCTTGGCAAACTTCTGCGCCTGCGCGAGAAAGCCGCGCCGGTCCAGACTGCCGTGGACATAAGCGTCAAAGAGGATCAGCAGTTCCTGGTCAAAGTCATGGGCGGTGAGTCGTGATGGCATGTTTGCTCCGTGAAAAAATGCAGCATACGCGGTTTGCGGCAAATCCGCCCGACCCGCCTTACGGCACGCTTCCAGCCAGCTGACGCGTTAGGATCGCTGCAATTTCACAAGGACTCATCATGCGCAAGCGCGGCAGCGAAGAAGAAGCATCGGTTGCCCTGTACTGGGATTTTGAAAACCTGCACGCCAGCCTGTGCGAAGCTCGGCAAGAGGGTGCTTACAGCAAGCAGGACAACCGTTTCAGGGTCCAGGAGCCGCTGGTCGACATCCAGGCAGTGGTCGAACTGGCGGCCTCGTTTGGCCCGATTGCGATCAACCGCGCCTATTGCAACTGGCAGTATTTCAGCCGTTACCGCGATGCGCTGCTGCAAAGCGCGGTTGAGCTGATCCAGTTGTTTCCGCCCGGTGGATCGGCCAAGAATGGCGCCGACATCAAGCTTTGCCTGGACGCGATGGAAGACATTGGCCGACACGAGCATATCGGCACCGTCATCATCGTGGGTGGCGACAGCGACTTCATGCCGGTGTCGCAGAAGGTCAAGGCGGCGGGCCGCAGGCTGATCGGCGTCGGTGCGCGTCAATCGACCAACCGGCACTGGGCCAAGAGCTGCCATGAGTTTCGCTACTACGAAAACCTGG
The DNA here is from genome assembly GCF_012927415.1 of Polaromonas sp. Classification (GTDB taxonomy): domain Bacteria; phylum Pseudomonadota; class Gammaproteobacteria; order Burkholderiales; family Burkholderiaceae_C; genus Polaromonas. The sequence continues at coordinate 36,529 of NZ_JABBPF010000027.1, forward strand.
CGGGGATGCCCGATGACGCTGCGCCCGGAACTGGCCAGGCAGCGCAGCCATTACAGCCGTTGCAGTGCGATCCGGCGGTCGATATCTTCAGGCGCGCCCTGCGGCTGCTGACGGAAACCCAAGGCGATGCGTGGGTAAGCCAGGCCGCCATCTGGCACATGATAAAACGCCTGGATTCGACCTTTGACCCCAAGGAACACGGCCACGCCAATTTTCTGGCGATGCTCGAGGCTTTTGACGCGCTGGTGGAAGTCAGGGACGGTGAGGCGGATCTGATGGTGCGGCTACGCCAGCCTGCCGGCCGTGGCGGGCCCGAGCTGGAGCCACTGCACTGACTGACGCCGCGGAATTTTTGAATGCTATCAAAAATAGAGCGGGTCATGCCCGAAATACCTGGACTACAGCCCAATTTCATCCTTGTTTGACGGCCATTCGCCAAACGGGAACGGCAGCGTTTCGGTGTCAAAGCATTCAAACACCGCAATTTGACCCAGATAGCCGGCCAGGCCGCAACCGAAAACTCGCAAGCGGACGTTGGCCGCGCCGGTAGCCACGGCGAGCACCAGCTGCAGCACGGCGATGAACAACAGCACCGACGCAGCCAGCTGGAAAGCAGCCGCCAATAGCAGCATCAGCAGAAAACGCACCCACAGCTTGCGCGGCGGGGGCAGGTCAATCAGCTCTTTCATCACTACGTCGCTGCGTCGGTTCAGCGTGCAACCAGGACCGGCACGAGCGACTCCGCAACGACCTTGCTGGCAACGCTGCCGAGCATGAGCCTGGCAATGCCGCTGCGACCATGGGAGCCGACCACGACGAGGTCAGCGCTTTCCTCTGCAGCCATCTGCACGATGCCGGACGACGCCGTCACATTCTCGACCATGCGCGCCTGTAGCACCACCGGTGCACCACCCTGGCTGCACAGCGCCGCCACCCTGGCATGCGCCAGCGCCGCGTGCTGCTGCGCTGCCGCCATATAGGCCTGGAAGCCCAGCGGGTTGGACTCGCCAATGGCCAGGAAGGGGTAGGGATCGACGACGTACACGGCCGTCAGTTTGGCCCCGTGCGTGCGAGCCAGGTCCACCGCCAGTTGCGTGGCGTTTTCGGATGCGGCGGAGCCATCGGTGGCCAGGAGGATGTGCTTGAACATGGTTTTCTCGCTTCGGGCTAATTGATAAAGACTGCAGTGGACAGGAGCGGGACTGCGCGGGTCCGGGTTTGATTATCAGGCCACGGCGTGGCGTTTTTCCTGTTTTCCCGCGATGCGGCCAGCCAGGCATTCAACCCTGCAACTGCCGCGCCAGCAGCGACACGTCGTAATGGCCGGCCTCGTAGCCGAAGCTGCCCGCCATGCCGGCATCAAGGAAGGTCTGCGCCAGCTGGTGAGGCAAAGCCAGCAGTCTGACGAAGATCGATTCGCCGGTGCTACGGCAGCCAGGACTTTCGGGAAGGCGTTAACGCATTTGTAGAGAAGAGGCATCCCATGCGAAGTGGCACCTAGCCTGATCGATGCAATGCCTGACGCGGACCGGACCCTTCAAGCCGGTGGTGGCTCGGTCTTCGGTTGGTAGTCACACCATGGCGCTACGGCACATTGCCAGCACAGTGGCTTTCGGGCGATGCACACATAACGCCCGTGCAGGATCAGCCAGTGGTGCGCGTCCACCCGATATTCGGGTGGAATGCGCTTGAGCAGTTTCAGCTCGACTTGCAGCGGGTTTTTGCCCGGCGCCAGCCCGGTGCGGTTGCTGACGCGAAAAATGTGCGTATCCACCGCCATGGTCGCTTCGCCAAAAGCCGAGTTGAGGACCACATTAGCCGTCTTGCGGCCCACGCCAGGCAGGGCCTGCAGTGCTTCGCGGCTGCGCGGCACCGCGCCACCGTGCAGTTCCATCAGCATGCGGCAGGTTTCCATTAAGTGCCTGGCCTTGCTGCGGTACAAACCGATGGTCTTGATGTGGTGCTCCAGGCCTTCCAGCCCCAGGTCCAGGATTGCTTGCGGCGTGTTCGCCTGCGGGAAAAGCCTGCGCGTCGCCTTGTTCACGCTAACGTCCGTGGCTTGCGCGGAGAGCAGGACGGCGGCCAGCAATTCGAACACGCTCGTATACTCCAACTCGGTTACGGGCTGCGGATTGGCCGCCTTCAAAGTGGCAAAAAACGGCTCGATGTTTTCTTTCTTCATGGATCAATTCTCCCATGTCACAGCCTTCGCCACTGCATTTTGCCGACCGCCTCAACAACGTCGAAACGTCCGCCATCCGCGAACTTTTCAAGCTGCTGGGCAAGCCCGGCATCATCAGCTTTGCCGGCGGTTTTCCCGACAGCGCCATGTTTGACGTGGAAGGCATCCGCGAAGCCGTCAACGCCGCGCTCAGCGAGGAAGCCGGCGCAGCATTGCAATACGGTGCTACCGAGGGCTACAACCCGCTGCGCGAACAGATCGCCGTCTTCATGGCCAGCAAGGGCGTGAAAGATCTGGCACCTGAGGGCCTGATCGTCACGACCGGCAGCCAGCAGGCGCTGGACCTGCTGGGCAAAACCATGATCAGCCCCGGCGACAAGGTGATTGTTGAAGGCCCCACATTTCTCGCCACCATCCAGTGCTTTCGCCTGTATGGCGCAGACATCGTCAGCGCGCCCATCGACGCCAACGGCGTTCAGACCGACAAGCTGGAGCAGCTGATTGCCGAGCACAAGCCGAAGTTTGTCTATCTCATCCCCACATTTGGCAACCCCAGCGGAGTCTTGCTGAGCGCCGAGCGCCGGAAAAAGGTGCTGGAAATGGCGGTGAAGTACCAGACCCTGATCGTAGAAGACGACCCGTATGGCGACCTCCATTTTGGTCACGCACCGCCGCCCAGCCTGCTGGCAATGAGCGCCAGCGTGCCCGGCAGCCGGGCGCTGCTGGCGCACTGCGGCAGTTTGAGCAAGGTGCTGAGCCCCGGCCTGCGCTTAGGCTGGATGATCGCCCCACCCGCACTGTTGGCCAATGCCACCATGTGCAAGCAGTTCAGCGATGCGCACACCAGCACTTTTGCCCAGGCCACCGCCGCGCATTATCTCAAAGCGGGCCGCATGCCCGCCACGCTGGCTCATGTGCGAAAGGTCTACTCCGAGCGCGCGCTGGTCATGGGCAACGCTCTGCGCAAAGAGCTGGGCGACGCCATTGAATTTGTCCAGCCGCAAGGTGGCCTGTTCATATGGGCGAGTCTGACCGGTGCAGGCGGCAAAGTCAGTGACGGAGCCGAGCTGGCCCGACGTGCGATTGAAAAAGGCGTGGCGTTTGTACCGGGCGCGCCGTTTTATGCATCGAATCCTGATCTTTCAACGTTGCGGCTGAGCTTTGCCACTGCGGATGTCGGGAAGATCGAGGAGGGTGTGGGGCGTTTGGCGCAGGCGGTTTAGCTGGCAATGGCGAGCGCGTAACCAGCATCTCTGTGGCCATCGCGCGTTTGCGGGGAAGGCTATTCAATAGTCAGGTCGGGGCCAACGCGCAGCCCCTCGACGACCTGAAAGAACTTTGACATCCGAAACCGCGGAGCAACCCTTGCACACACTAGGTTTCGTGCGCCAAACCAGCGTCGTGCAAACCACAGTGCTAAAAAAAATATTTTCAAACCAATGGAATAAACCGCGACTCGTCGGTGTTCATACGCAGGCAGGACACCCTGCTTGGCTAAAAATTTAACAAACAGGAAAAGACTCCAATGATTAACAAGCTTATTTCCCTTGCCGCCCTGTCGATGGCCATGCTGGGCGGTTGCGCCTCCATGTCGTCCAGCCCCGCGATGATGAAAGACGGAATGCTGGTCAATTCCAAGGGCATGACGCTCTACACCTTTGACAAGGATGTCGCTAACAGCGGTAAATCTGCCTGCGAGGGTGCCTGCGCTGTCAAATGGCCTGCGGTCATGGCGGCAGCCAGTGACAAATCCAACGGGGATTATTCGGTAGTAACCCGCAGCAACGGCCAGCAGTGGGCCTACAAAGGCAAGCCACTTTACACCTGGCCAGAAGACCAGGAGCCCGGCGACAAATATGGCGACAACTACCTGAAGGTATGGCACGTAGTGAAGTGATGCAGCGGGCTGCGCAAGAAAGCAGATTGATGCATCGCCATATCAAACATCTCGGCACTTCCTGCGCGCTGGCCTTGCTTGGCGTGATGGCGCCAGCGGCATTTGCCGGCAACCTTCAGGTGAGCGTGACCGACAGGGAGGGCAAGCCGGTACAAGATGCCGTCGTGGTCCTCATGCCAGCAACCACGGGCACGCCAAAACCGCTCCCCTTGCAGATCGTGATTACTCAGGAAAAGATGCGTTTTGTACCGGCGCTGTCGCTGGTCGGTGTGGGGGCCAGAGCACGTTTTGTCAATAACGATCCGTGGGAGCACCACGTAAGGGCCTCGGCCGCCGGGGTGATGCAGTTTGAATCTGCGACCAGCAGCGGCTTTGAGTTGCGCCTGGATGGCAAGGAGGAGGGAAAAAGTGCCAAAACCGCAGAGGCGACGTTTGACAAGGCAGGCGGTGTGTTGCTGGGCTGCCATCTGCACGCATCCATGCGTGGCAATGTTTATGTGAGTGACTCGCCCTGGGCGGCGCTTACAAACGCAGACGGCGTTGCGTCATTTGAGGGCGTACCCGACGGTGCGGCGAAACTCAAGGTATGGCACGCTGACCAGTTGATTGACATTGCGCAGCAGCAACTCACATTGACCCCCGCTGCGGCCAAAGCGGCGGCACAGTTAAGCGTGGTGCCAAGGCGCAGGCGCATTTGAAGTAGCGAATGGGGATAGGGACGGCGGCATTGATTGAGGAAGCAGGCTAACCAGAAGCCAGGGCCGGATTGTCAGACAGTCGTTCTGCAGATGGCGGCTGGCTCCTTCATGATTTGTGGCCTGCTGATCGAACGCCATCTGGTGGAGTGCCGCCAGGAGATCCGCACAGGTCGGGATAGTGTTGTCCATCGGCAGAACGTGACCGATGAACACAACGGCTGGAACAGCACCGAGACCGTGATCGAATACCTCGCCGCTGCGCTACGGCGACGGTGAAGCCATTTAGCAATGCCCCCGGCTTTGCCATAAACCGCTTCGGCCGGCTGGGGTTCGGAGAGAACGCAGTCGTGATACATTTTGTTTGCGCGGATACCCTATGTTGCAACTGCCAGCAGGTTCCCGCGACCGGCTGCAGTCAGGTACGGCGCCGCGCGGGACACTCAATTCTTTGCTATTTAAATAATAGCTACTTGCGCCTTGTACTGGCCGGCCCAAGCCTGATTTTCTTGATTGAAACGGGTCTCCGGCGCAAGCTGCCCGCAGCTTCCCATTTTTGGGTAGGGAGCAGCCTTGTACCATCGCAGCTGCAAAGCTACGATTAATCGGCGCCACCGCATTTGGCGTGTCCGGCAACCCTTTCAAGCAGGAGGCTTTCATGCCGCAACTTATCGCATCCGTCGAAGGCGTCAAAGTCAAACAGATTTACCTGGAACATGACCGCACCACGCTGGGTCGCAAGCATCACAACGACATCGTGCTCGACAGCCTGGTCGTCAGTGGCGATCACTGCGTGTTTGAGATGCACGGTATTGCGGATGTGACCATCGAGGACCTTGGAAGCACCAATGGTACTTATATCAATGGCCAGATGATCAAGTCCCGACAACGGTTGCAGGACCAGGACTGCATCACCATTGGCAACTTCAACCTGCAGTTTCTGGCGCGCTCCGAGCATCAGCCGGCCGGCTCCCCACAGGAAACTACCGCCATGTCGCTTTCGTCCCTCGGCTTTCCCGGCACCAGCGCTGTGTTGCAGGCCAGCCTCAAGCTGTTGTCGGGCACCTCATCGGGGCTGGAAGTTCCGCTGGTCAAGGCGGTGACGACTTTCGGCCAGCCAGGGATCTCCGTGGTGGCCATCTCGCACCGGCGCGACGGTTACTACGTCGCGCGCATGGGGGGCAAAACGCTGCCCACCCTCAACGGCAAGCCGATCGGGCAGGACGCCATTGCTTTGGCGCACAACGACATGCTGAATATGGCAGGGAACGAAATGGAGTTTTTATTGAAGGGACGGTAAGCTTTCACTGGCGGACAGGGCCGGCTTTTTTTACCGAGGCAAGCCGCTGATCCGCTATAACTCCCGGATGAAAAGAAATTCCTTAAACGGCGGCCTCGTCTATTCAACAGAAGCCGGCAGAATGTGCCCCGGCTGCCGGTCTCCCATCGATGGCTGCATTTGCAAACAGGCAAATGTATTGCCAAAAACCGACGGCGTGGTGCGTGTTTCCAGAAACACAAAGGGCCGCGGTGGTAAAACCGTGACCCTCGTCAAGGGACTGGCGCTTGACGAAGTTGCGCTGGTGCAACTGGGCAAGCAGCTTCGGTCGGCCTGCGGCACTGGCGGCACGGTGAAAGACGGCGTGATAGAAGTGCAGGGCGATCACACAGCACAAGTCATGCTGACGCTGCAAAAGCTAGCTTATGTCGTGAAACAGACGGGCGCCTGAATGATTGCAACCTCGATTCGGGGCAGAAATTGGCGCGCCGCCGCCTACAGTGCTTCAGCCCGGCAAGCTGGAGCAACGATATACCGTAGCGGCTCGGCGGTGCCATGAGTCCAGAAGACCTGCCTTTGCTGCTCAGCCGCGTCATGCCTTTCGGCAAATACCAAGGGCGGCCTATCGCCGACCTGCCCGGCAACTACCTGAACTGGTTCGCCCGGGAAGGCTTTCCCGAGGGTGAAATCGGCCGCCTGCTGGCGCTGATGCACGAGATCGACCACAACGGTCTGTCGTCGTTGCTGGAGCCGTTGCGCAGGCGTTGACAACGCGGGGCCGACACGCCCGCGATGTATCCGGACCAGGCGAAGTTTTTAAAAATACGCTCTTCCAAAAAGTTGTTTGCTATTATAAAAATAGCATACAAAGACCGTATCTGCTGGACATGGCGTGATTTTTACTGAAGGCAGGATTGCAGGAGCCAGTTCCGTGGCCTTTTTTTCTGAAACGCCAGCCGCAAGCCGCCAGCCGCCAGCCTGTTGGGCCTGCCCGTGCCGGTCGCGGTTTACCGCCTGTTTTTTGATTCGCTGGCAGTGCTGCAGCTGCCCCGGTTTTTAACGGGGCAGGTCGGCGCAGCGTGGTGGCGCGCTACAGCACCTTGCTGAGAAACTTTCGCGTGCGCTCTTCCCGGGGGTGGTCAAAAAGGCTGGCCGGTGTGCCTTCTTCCACCACCATGCCCTCATCGATAAAGATCACCCGGTCGGCCACCTGGCGGGCAAAACCCATCTCGTGCGTCACCACCACCATGGTCATGCCTTCTTCGGCCAGGTTCTGCATGACGGCCAGCACCTCGCCGACCATTTCCGGGTCCAGCGCTGAGGTGGGCTCGTCAAAAAGCATGATCAGCGGCTGCATCGCCAACGCGCGGGCAATCGCCACGCGCTGCTGCTGGCCGCCCGACAGCTGGTTCGGGTAAGCGTCGATCTTGTCGATCAGGCCGACCTTTTCCAGCAGTTCGCTGGCGCGCAGTCGGGCCTGCACGGCGGTAAGGCCGCGCACCTTGGTGGGCGCCAGCGTGATGTTTTCCAGCACCGTCTTGTGCGGAAACAGATTGAAGCGCTGAAACACCATGCCGATTTCCGAGCGCAGCGCATCGACATCGGTCCTGGGCTCATGCACCGACACCCCATGCACCAATACCTCGCCGCCCGAGGCGTCCTCCAGCCCGTTCAGGCACCTGAGAAACGTGCTCTTGCCAGAACCCGAAGGGCCAATCACGCACACCACCTCCGAGGTCTTGATGGTGCAGTCAATGCCGCGCAATACCTGAAGAGAGCCGAATTGCTTGGTCAGCCCGTTAACGCGAATCACCTCGTCCATAACGATCCTCCAGTTTTTTCACGCCATAGGCCAGCGCCAGGGTCAGCACCCAGTACATGAGCGAAATCGTGAGATAGGGTTCCCAGTAGCGGGAATAAGCCCCCGCCACGGTGCGCGCGGCATAAGCCAGTTCGGCCAGGCCAATGGCCGAGATCAGCGACGAGTCCTTGAGCAGGGAAATCGCGTTGTTGCCCAGCGGCGGGAGCATGCGGCGAAAGGCCTGCGGCAGCACGATGTGGTACATGGTGCGCGGAAAAGACAGGCCCAGGGAACGCGAAGCTTCCACCTGACCGCGATCAATCGACTGAATTCCGGCGCGGAAAATCTCCGAAATATAGGCCCCCGAATTGAGCGTCAGCGCCACCACGCCCGACAGGAAAGCGCCATAGTTTTGCTTCAGGTAGCGCGCGGTCTCGCCCGAGATCAGCAGGCCATCGGTCGGATTGACAAACAGCGGCAGCACCGCAAAGTGAATCAGCAAGATTTGCACAAACAGCGGCGTGCCACGAAAAAAGCTGACGTAGACCGTGGCCGGCCAGCGCAGGGCGTATCTGCACAGCTGCCTGGCCGGCGCATGGCGCGCTTCGGCCACGCGCGCCAGTCCAATCGCCAGACCCAGCGCCGTTCCCTGCACGATGCAGATCAGCGTGACGGCAACGGTCATTTGCAGACCCCGCCAGAACAGGACGGCGTATTCCGAGATGATGTCGGCGCGGAACCAGCCGAACCAGAGAACTTGCTCCATGAAGTGAAGACTGCTTGGTGCTTATTGGGCAGGCAGCGTGGGCGCTTCGGCCTGGAACCACTTTTTGTAGATTCGCGCGTAGCTGCCATCGGCCTTGACGGCGGCCAGGCCGGTGTTCAGCTTGTCGAGCAGCGCCTTGTTGCCCTGTTTGACGACAATGCCGAAAAACTCCTTGGCGAAACCCGGGTCGCTCACGGTTTTCAGCTCTTTGTGTTCCTGCACGCGAAAGGCAATCACGCCGTTGTCGCCGATGGCTGCGTCCAGGCCGTTGTTGACCAGCTCGGAAATCACAACAGGCGTGCTCTCGAAGCGGCGGATGTCGGGGCTGGTTTTTCCGAATTCGCGCGACGCGATGTCGTCACCCGTGCTGCCATTGACGACGCCGATTTTCTTGCCGGCGAGGTCCTTGAGGCTTTTAACGCTGCTGTTTTGCTGCACGGCGATCAGCTGGCGGGCTTCAAAGTAGGGCATGGTGAAGTCATACGACTGCTTACGCTTGTCATTGATGGTGACGCCGGAGATGACCAGGTCGATGTCGCCGTTGTTCAGGGAGGCGAAGATGCCGGTCCAGGGCGTGTTGACGATCCTGATCTGCAGACCGGCTTTCTGGGCGACGGCCTTGATCATGTCCACGTCATAGCCAACGATTTCCTTGGTCGGGCTTTCGTAGGCGAAGGGGCGGTAGGTGGCGCTGGAGCCGACGATGAGCTCCTTGTTCTGGGCCTGGGCGCTAGCCACGGTCAAGACGATCAGGCTGGCCGTCGCGGCAACTTTATGCAGGAGGTTCATGGTAAAACTAAAGAGTTGAGTGGATGAGTTCTGGCGCCTCTGTCACAGGGGCAAAAACAGGGTACGCAATGGTAACGCGTGCCCAGCCCGGTCTGGCATGGCGTTTTACCCGATGGCAGCCCGCAGCGTGAGGAAGCGGCCCGGCACGTCAATAATGCAGTCAGGAGTTTCCCCTCATGAGCCTGCCCGATCGATCCACCCGCCGCCGCCTTTTGCAGCTTGCCGCTGGCAGCGCGGCCACCCTCTGGCTGCCACGCAGCGCCTGGAGCCAGCTTCGTCTGGACAGCCATCCTTTCCCGCTCGGTGTCGCGAGCGGCTCACCGACATCCGACTCGGTGGTGTTGTGGACCCGGCTCATGATGCCCGAACTCTCCGCCCCGGCCCGGCAGCGCCAAGCCGTGACGGTGCGGTGGGAAGTTGCGCATGACGAGCAGTTCACGCGCCGGGTGCAAGGCGGGCAGGCGCAGGCCCAAGCGGAGCTGGCGCATTCCGTGCATGTGGAGGTGCAGGGTCTGCTGCCAGACCGCTGGTATTTTTACCGCTTCATGGTGGGCGATGCCGTCAGCGCCACTGGCCGCACGCGGACCTTTCCGGCGTTCGATGCGCTGGTGGCGCGCATGCGTCTGGCTTACGCTTCGTGCCAGCACTGGCAGCATGGCTACTTCAGTGCCTACCGCCACATGCTGGCTGAAAACCCTGACCTGGTGCTTTTTCTCGGCGACTACATCTACGAATACCCGAACAGCAAAACCCCGGTTCGGCCGGCCACTGGCGGCTGGTTGCTGACGCTGGAAGACTATCGGCAGCGCTACGCCCTTTACAAAAGTGATGCCGATTTGCAGGCGATGCACCAAGCCTGCCCATGGCTGCTGACATGGGACGACCATGAGGTGCAAAACGACTATGCCGGCAGCCAGGAAGGGCGGAGCGGTGCGCCCAACCTTGACTTCGCCGCTCGCCGCGCCGCCGCTTACCAGGCTTTTTATGAACACATGCCGATTCGCGCTTCCGTGCTCACGCAGGCCATGGCCGGGCTGGCGACGGGGGCCGAGATGCGCATTTACAGCCGGGTGCGCTACGGCCAGCTGGCCTCGTTCTACATGCTCGATGCGCGCCAGTACAGGGACCCGCAGGTTTGCACCACGGGCGGCAAAAAAGGCTCTGCCACGCTCGACCCGGCGACCTGCGCCGAATGGAGTAATCCAGCCCGTAGCCTGCTGGGCATGAATCAGGAGCGCTGGCTTGATGCCGAGTTTGGCAAGTCTGGCCGGCAGTGGAATGTGCTGGGACAGCAGAGCTTGCTGGGGCAGCGTGATTTTCGGGCCGGTCCCGGCCAGATGCTGTGGAACGATGGCTGGGACGGCTACAGCGCCGCGCGCACGCGCCTTACAGGTTCCCTGCAAAAAAATGGGGTGGCCAACCCGGTGGTGCTGGGCGGCGACGTGCATGAAAACTGGGTCGGGCAGATCAAGGCCGATTACTCTGTCGCTGGCAGCGCTGCCGTCGGCGTGGAGTTTTGCGGCACCAGTATTACCTCGCACTCGGGCGGCAATGACAAGACCGCCGAGCGCCTCGCCGAGAACCCGCATTTCGTGTTTGCCGATGCCGAGCGAAAGGGTTATGGTGTGGTGGATTTCACGCCACGGCAGCTGACCACGACCTTGCGCGTGGTTGACGATGTGCGGCGGCCAGTGACGGCGATTGAAACACTGGCCGCTTTCACGGTCGAGGCCGGCCGCCCGGTCGTTGAAAGGGTTTGAACGGATCAGTCGCCCCTTGAGCGACCCGACTGAGTCTGCCGTTTTTGCCTGAAAATACAGTGATGAGCAGTTTGGGTCATATTCGAATCAAGATGTACAGAACCGTGGCGCGCCAGCTTCACGGCGTGGTGCCGTGCTGGGTTTGCGGCGAACATGTCACGCCCGAGGCCGCAACGCTGGAGCACATCCGGGCGCTATGCGAGGGCGGCAGTAGCCACGCGGAGAATCTGGCCATCAGTCATGAAGTCTGTAACGGCCAGCGCCATGCGGCCGGCCGGGTTCCGGCCTCAAGGGCTGCGCCGGGCCAGGTGCTCAGGCGCCAGGCCTCGCTAACGGTGGCCGATGCCGCTTGATGCAGGCTATTTTGGCAAGCGCAAATTTTTTAGACTTTATAACGCGCTTGCCGCTGCCCGACGGGTGGAAAGCGCTATGAAAATAGTAGTATCGCTTCATGATTCCCACTCCGTCACCAGCATCCGCGCCCATCACCTACCTGCCGCCTGACGACCCCCTGCGGGCTTCGCTGCACAACGAGGTGCATGCGCGACCCTCCGCCCGGGTGCGTTTGCCGGCGCTGATCGTCCATGTGGCCGTGCTGAACGCGGGCGTGACGCGCGAGCAGGAATGCGCGCATCTGCGGCTGCTGCCTGATCAGCAGGCATTGCCGCTGGACAGCCTGCACGGCAACTTTCTACGCCTGCCTTGCGGTCACTACACCGTCAAGTGGGAGCGTCACACCGAATTTACGCGTTACTCCATCGTGCAGACACTGCCCGCCGGTGCCTTGCTGGGCGCTCTCGAGCCTGAACTGATGAACGCGCCGGCGGTGGCGCCCGAGTGGCTGCGCGGCATTCCAGGGCGCACCGTCGCGGCGATCCAGCTGGCCATGGTGGCGGCGGATCTGTCGGACGAGGCGGTTCTGATGGCGCAGGCGCAGGCCTGGTTTGGCGGGCGCGCGGTGATTGCCTCGCAGCTCGGTAACGGGCATTCGTGGGCGCTGACCGAATTTCGCATCGGCAGCGATGGCTTTGAACGCATGCTGGTCATTGCGCGGCCGGGCACCACCGAAGGCCGCGCCGGCCGGATTTCACAGCGTTTGCTTGAACTGGAAATATACCGCCTGATGGCCTTGCGCGGCCTGCCGGTAGCCAAGCAGCTGGCGCCCATGCTGGCCGAGGCCGAAGGCGCGCTGGCTGATATCACCGCCCGGCTTGAGAACAAGTCCGCCTCGGACCAGGAGCTGCTGGATACCCTGGTGTCTCTGGCGGCCCGCGTCGAGCGCGCCACGGCCGAGCATGTCTTCCGGTTCTCTGCCACGCGGGCTTACAACACGCTGGTGGCCCAGCGCATCACCGAGCTGCGTGAAAAAGCGATTCCGGGCACGCAGACGCTGGGCGAGTTCATGCAGCACCGGCTTTCGCCCGCGATTGCCACGGTGGCCGCCACAGCGCAGCGCCTGGCGTCGCTGTCGGAGCGGGTCGCCCGCACCAGCGCGCTGTTGCGCACGCGGGTCGACATTGCGACCGAGATCCAAAACCAGCTGCTGCTTGAAAAACTCACGCGCGGACAGGAACTGCAGTTGCGCCTGCAGGCGACGGTCGAAGGGCTGTCGATTGCCGCGATTTCCTATTACGTCATCAGCCTGCTGCTTTACGGCGGCAAGGCCGCGAAGGCAGCGGGTGCGCCCATCAACCCGGAAATCTTTGCCGGCGCGCTGATTCCGCTGGTGCTTTGGGTAGTTTGGCGCGCCACGCGGCGCATTCATGCCAGGTTGCATGCAGTGGACTGAAGCGCTATCGGGTGGCCTGAGCTGCGTAAAAGCAGCCAGCAAACGTCAGCACTAAGCTATGAATAAAATAGCTAACAATGCCGGTAAATACAGGACAAGACGCCGATTTCTTGCCTGAATCGCCAAACAGGACCTCGCTGGGCCACCCCACCGCCTTAACGCATGCGGCTGGTCAACAGATGTTGAGGAGCCCGCCCCACGAGCCGGGCGCCGGTTTTACCGCTTGGTACTCAATATGGAAATGTCCCAGTGAGATCCGCACCAATCGCGTTACTGAAATCTGCACCCCGAATCATCGCTGCACCCAGCTTTGCACCAGTTAGATCTGCAAACTGGAAGTTCGCGCCCTGCAATAATGTGATTTGGAGGTTCGCGTTCTGCAAATTTGCGCTCCGCAAGTTCGCGTTCTG
>NZ_JABBPF010000026.1 GCF_012927415.1 Polaromonas sp.
CATCCTGGTCAACATAGGCTGCGGTTTTGCCCAGTTGGGACTGTTCAGGGGTGTTCATGCCGGTGTCACCTGTCTGGAGTTTGCCGCGTCTAAGTGCGGCATCAACAGTGCCAGCAAACGCTGCACCACGCCGGGGGGCAAATCATGGCCCATGCCTTCAACCCCCACCAGCCTGGCGCCGGGAATGCGGCGTGCCGTGTCTTCGCCGCAGGCAAACGGCACCAGCGGGTCGTCCTTGCCGTGCACCACCAGCGTGGGCACTGCCACGCGCACCAGCGCGGCGGCGCGATTGCCGTCGGCCAGGATGGCTACCATCTGCCGGGGAATGCCCTGGGGATAAAAGCCGCGCCTGGCCGCGGCGCTGACGCGTTCGCGCAGGTCGGCATCATTCATGGGAAAACCCGGGCTGCCGATCGCCTGGAAAAGCTTCACCGAGTGGTCAATCGCCGCGCCCATGCCCTTGCCGGCCGGTCGGCTGAGCAGCACGCGCGTCACGCGCGCCTGGGCCTCCGGCAGTCCGCGCGCCCCGCTGGAGCTCATGATGCTGGTCAGGCTCAAGACCCGCCTTGGTGCCAGCAAGGCCAGCCGCTGCGCAATCATGCCTCCCATGCTGACACCCACGATGTGCGCCTGATCAATCCGCAGCGCATCGAGCACACCCAGCGCGTCGGCTGCCATGTCTTGCACGCTGTAAGGCGGTGTAATGCGCCAGCCGAGCCGAAATTTCAAGCCGGCCCACAGCAGTTTTGGCGCACCCAGCGCGTCAAATCGCTGGCTCAGGCCGGCATCGCGGTTGTCAAAACGCACGACGCGGTACCCTGCGTCAACCAGCGCCTGCACCATCTCGGGTGGCCAGGCAATCAGCTGCATGCCCAGGCCCATGATGAGCAGCACCACGGGCTGTGGCCGGTCTTGCGCAGCGGGTGCGGCGCCGCTGTCCTCGACTTCGATGTCAATTCCGTTTGCTCTTATTTTCATAGCTTACTATGCCCGAAAGTACTGGACCAGCAGGCGATCTCCTTGTTAAGTTGGTTAAGCCGCGCGGTTTCAGGCGGCTTGCCTGCGCCGGAACACCAGCCGGTCCAGCTCCGACGCAGCCGGGTCAAAACAATAACCTTCGGCGTCAAACCCCTGAAGCTTTTTTACCGTCACCAGCTGGTGTTCGACGGCGTAGCGAACCATCAGTCCACGCGCGCGCTTGGCCATGAAGCTGATGACCTTGTAGCTGTCGCCCCTGAATTCCTCAAACACGCAGCTCACCACGCGGGGGATCAACGCCTTGCGGTCAACGGCTTTGAAATACTCCTGGCTGGCCAGATTGACGATGACGGGACTGGTGTCGACAGCGGCGCGCTGATTGAGATAGGCGGAAATTTGCGAGCCCCAGAACTGGTAAAGATTTTTGCCGTGTTCCGTGGCCAGCGCCGTGCCCATTTCCAGCCGGTAAGGCTGCATCCAGTCGAGCGGGCGCAGCACGCCGTACAGGCCGCTCAAAATGCAGACATGCTGCTGCGCCCAGCCAAGTTGCGCTTCGCTCAGGGTCTTGCCGTTCAACCCTTCATAGACATCGCCATTGAAGGCCAGCACAGCCTGCTTTGAGTTTTTGGCGCTGAACCTGGGTGACCAGGAACCGTAGCGCGCCACATTCAAGCCTGCCAGCGCATCCGACAGCTTCATCAGGCTGCTGATTTCCTGCGGCGTTTTGCACTTTAGAAGCTCGATCAGTTCAGCCGACTGGCGCTTGAACAGCGGCTGGGTATGCGTGGCTGTATGCGGCGGCGTGTCGTAGTCGAGTGCTTTGGCGGGGGAAAGTAAAAAAAGCATGGCCTTGAATTCTTCAGTTCGACAAAGGCCTGACTTTACGACAGCTGCGCCAGCAGGGAGCAGGGCACCCGCAAAGCCCTGCGCGTGCCGGAACAGCGCGCTAACACGCTGCCCCGGCAGCAGTCGAATAAACTCGGTCTTTCGCCTGCCCTTTCCCGATCCCAACCCAACGCGGCATCGCTGCGATGCCGTTTTTCATTGCCCCATGACTGAAGCTGCCACCCCTACGCCCGCCGCCCCCGCAACCGACGCCGCCAAAGCGATTCCACTCACGCCGGGGCTGGACAGCCTGGCCAAGTCGTTTGAACCGGCGGCGATTGAAAGCCACTGGGGCCCGCTGTGGGAACAAAGCGGCCAGTACGAACCGACGCTGGATGCCGCCAAGCCCTCGTTTTCGATCCAGCTGCCGCCGCCCAACGTGACCGGCACGCTGCACATGGGCCATGCCTTCAACCAGACCATCATGGACTCGCTCACCCGCTACCACCGCATGAAGGGCGACAACACGCTGTGGCTGCCCGGCACCGACCATGCCGGCATTGCGACGCAGATTGTGGTCGAGCGCAAGCTGCAGGGCGAAGGCAAAAGCCGGCACGACCTTGGCCGCAAGAATTTTGTGAGCAGGGTGTGGGAGTGGAAGGAAGAGTCAGGCTCGACCATCACGCGCCAAATGCGCCGCATGGGCGACTCGGTGTCGTGGAAGCACGAGTACTTCACCATGGACCCGAAAATGTCAAAGGTGGTGACTTCGACCTTTGTGCAACTCTATCAACAGGGCCTGATTTACCGGGGCAAGCGTCTAGTCAACTGGGACCCGATCCTGAAGTCCGCCGTCAGCGACCTGGAAGTTGAAAGCGAGGAGGAAGACGGCTTCATGTGGCACATCCGCTATCCACTGGCCGACGGCAGCGGTTCGCTGACCGTGGCCACGACGCGGCCTGAAACCATGCTGGGCGACGTGGCGGTGATGGTGCACCCGGAGGACGAACGCTACCAGCACCTGATCGGAAAGTTCGTGAAATTGCCGCTGTGCAAGCGGGATATTCCTGTGATTGCGGACGATTACGTTGACAGGGAATTCGGCACCGGCGTGGTCAAGGTGACGCCCGCGCATGACACCAACGACTATGCGGTCGGCCAGCGCCACCAGTTGCCCATCATCGGCGTGCTGACACTGGACGCAGCCATCAACGACAACGCGCCCGAGAAATACCGGGGCCTGGACCGCTTCGTCGCCCGCAAGGCCGTCGTGGCTGACCTGGAAGCGCAGGGCTTTCTGGTCGAAGTCAAAAAGCACAAGCTCATGGTGCCGCGCTGCACCCGCACCGGCCAGATCATCGAGCCGATGCTGACCGACCAGTGGTTTGTCGCCGTGAACAAGGTCAGCGACCAGGACCCGACCGGCAAATCCATCGCGCAAAAAGCGATTGACGCGGTGGACAGCGGCGCGGTGAAATTCGTTCCCGAGCAGTGGGTCAACACCTACAACCAGTGGATGGGGAACATCCAGGACTGGTGCATCTCACGCCAGTTGTGGTGGGGCCACCAGATTCCGGCCTGGTACGACGAAGACGGCAAGGTTTATGTGGCGCTGGATGAAGCCCGCGCGCAAGCCCAGGCGCCCGGCAAAACGCTGCGCCGCGAT
>NZ_JABBPF010000182.1 GCF_012927415.1 Polaromonas sp.
GCATCAAAGCGGCGCTCGTCAGATTGCAGAACTCCGCGCCAACTACACGGCAGCAGGCGTGCAGGCAGAACTCACGCCCTTTATCGATGACACCGCCCAGGCGTTTGCCGACGCCGACCTCATCATTTGCCGGGCTGGTGCCAGCACGGTGACCGAGATCGCCGCTATCGGAGCCCCGGCGATTTTTGTGCCATTTCCTGCTGCGGTGGATGATCACCAGACCAGCAATGCCAACTTCCTGGTTGACCACGGCGGCGGCTGGCTGGTACAGCAACGAGAGCTGACGCCCGAGAAGCTGGCAATCATGCTACAAAAAACAGAGCGCACTGCGCTCGTACTTGCCGGACTACAGGCTAAAACCATGCAAAAAATTGATGCAACTGCCCGCGTCGTGGCGGCTTGCGAAGAGCTCGCGTCATGAAGCACGCCATTAAAAACATTCATTTCATTGGACTCGGTGGTGCTGGCATGTCCGGTATTGCCGAAGTTCTGCACAACCTGGGATATGTCATTTCCGGCTCTGACCTGTCGGACAGCGCCACGCTGCAACGTCTGGCGGGCTTGGGTATCAGGACTTTTGTCGGCCATGATGCCGGCAATCTGGTCGCTGTCGATGCGGTAGTGACTTCAACGGCCGTGCAGGCGGACAACCCCGAAGTGATGGCGGCACGCGAAAAGCGCATTCCTGTCGTGCCTCGCGCGCTGATGCTGGCAGAGCTGATGCGTTTCAAGCAGGGTATTGCCATTGCGGGCACTCATGGCAAAACCACCACCACCAGCCTGGTGGCTTGTGTGCTGGCCGAAGGCGGCCTGGACCCGACGTTTGTGATTGGCGGCCGGCTCAACAGCGCCGGTGCCAACGCCAAGCTCGGATCGGGCGACTACATCGTCGTGGAAGCCGATGAATCGGATGCGTCGTTTTTAAATCTGTTGCCCGTAATGGCGGTGGTCACCAATATTGACGCCGACCACATGGAAACTTATGGACATGATTTTGGCAGACTGAAAAAAGCCTTTGTCGATTTTTTGCACCGCATGCCTTTTTATGGCACCGCCATCCTGTGTACCGATGATCCAGTCGTGCGTGACATTGTGTCGCAGGTCTCCTGTCCCGTTACGAGCTACGGTTTTGGCGAACAAGCGCAGGTACGCGCTGTCAACGTGCGGGCCGCGGGGGCGCAAATGCATTTCACCGCGCTAAGGCGCAATGGGGTCACCCTGCCCGATCTGGATGTCGTGCTCAATCTGGCGGGTGAGCACAACGTTCTCAACGCCTTGTCCGCGATTGCAGTCGCGGTCGAGCTCAATGTGCCCGATGCCGCCGTGCAGAAGGCGCTGGCTGAGTTCAGCGGTGTGGGTAGGCGATTCCAAAGCTACGGCGAGGTGCCGGCAAAAAACGGAGGGCAATTCACGTTGATCGAGGATTACGGCCACCACCCGGTCGAGATGGCAGCTACGCTTGCCGCGGCGCGCGGGGCATTTCCAGGACGGCGGCTGGTGTTGGCCTTTCAGCCGCATCGGTACACCCGCACGCGCGACTGCTTTGAGGACTTCGTCAAGGTTATCAGTACGCATGCCGATGCGCTATTGCTCACGGAGGTTTATGCCGCCGGCGAGGCGCCGATTGTGGCGGCGGACGGCCGCTCGCTGGCGCGAGCCTTGCGCGTGGCCGGCAGGCTGGAGCCGGTCTTTGTCGATGAAGTTGATGCCATGCCGCAAGCGATTCTGGACAACGCGCAAGGCGGAGATATTGTTCTGTGCATGGGCGCCGGCTCCATTGGGCTGGTGCCGGGCAAAGTGGTTGCAATGATGGAAACAATAGTATGAGTCAGACCACTCCGAATTTTGGCAAGGTTGCAGTCCTGATGGGCGGGATATCTGCCGAGCGTGAAATTTCGCTGATGTCGGGTCAGGGCGTGTTGCGGGCGTTGCGCTCGCGAGGTGTCAACGCTTATGCCTTTGATCCCGCCGAGCAAAATATCGGCGAATTAAAAAGGGACGGTTTTACACGTTGTTTTATCGCCCTGCATGGGCGCTTCGGCGAGGATGGAACCGTGCAGGGTGCGCTGGAGTTGCTGGGCATCCCTTACACCGGCTCCGGCGTCATGGCCTCCAGCATGGTCATCGACAAGGTGATGACCAAGCGGATGCTGCTCTCCGAAGGGCTGCCCACGCCACGCTATGTGTTGCTTCGCCGGAGTGCCTACGACAGCGCGGAAGTCAATGCGATCCCGGATGTGCTGGGTTTTCCGCTGATCGTCAAACCAGCGCGCGAAGGCTCATCCCTTGGCCTGACCAAGGTGACTGAGCAAGCTGGCATGGCTGGAGCTGTGGCGCTGGCGGAGACGCTGGATGCCGACATACTGTGTGAGCAGTTCATCAGCGGTGACGAGGTGACCTGCCCCGTACTGGGCACCGGCGACAAGGCGCGGGCGCTGCCCGTGATCCGCATCGTGGCACCCGATGGCAATTACGACTATCAGAACAAATATTTTACGGACACCACGCAATACATGGTGCCTTGCGGACTTCCCGACGGCGAAGAAGCCGCCATACAGGGGCTGGTGTTGCAAGCCTTTCGCACCCTTAACTGCCGAGGCTGGGCACGCGCCGACGTAATGATTGACAAGGTCACGCGCAAGCCCTACCTGCTCGAAATAAATACCTCGCCCGGCATGACAGGACACTCTCTGGTTCCCATGTCCGCGCGGGCGGCCGGCATCTCCTATGAAGAACTCTGCATCGAGATATTGAAGACTGCGGCGCTCGATTACCAGACACTGCGGGGAGCCACCACTTGAGTCGCGCCATGCCACTGCCAACGCCCTTGCCGCTGGACGTCAAGCTCATGAATACCTTTACGGTGGTTCTGGGCCTGGTATTTGCCGTCATGGTACTGACCCTGGCCGTGGCGTGGCTGATGCGCCAGTCGCTGTTCAACCTTAACGCCATACAGGTGCAGGGAGATTTGACGCATAACAACGTCGTCACCCTGCGCGCCAATGTGGCCCCCAAGCTGGCCGGCAATTTCCTTACCGTGGACCTGGAGTCCACGCGCGCGGCATTCGAGGCCGTGCCCTGGGTGCGCAGAGCGGTCGTTCAACGCGAATTCCCGAATCGCCTGAAGGTGGTTTTGCGCGAGCACCAGGCCGTGGCTTTGTGGGGTCAGGAGGGTGACACGCGACTGATCAACAACTTCGGCGAAGTTTTCGAAGCCAATCAGGGCGACGTGGACGCCGGGTATTTGCCGCTGCTCAATGGACCACAAGGACAAGCGCCGTTGGTGTTGCAGGCTTATCAGCGCCTGTCCCCCATGTTTGAGGAAATGGATGCGATGCTTGAACAACTGCGGTTGACAGGTCAGGGGAGCTGGCGTGCACAGCTGGACAGTGGCGCGGTGATTGATCTCGGGCACGGCTCGCTGGACGAGCTGGAGGCGCGCACACGACGTTTTATCGCCACGGTG
>NZ_JABBPF010000058.1 GCF_012927415.1 Polaromonas sp.
ACTGTCTCGCTTCGATTCGCGCAGCCACTATCTGTTCCGGTTTAATCCGGTGCCAGCTCGTGGCTGCGCGTCACAGGCCTTTACAGATCTTTTCTGAGATCAGGCAAGGTCGTAGCGATCAAGGTTCATCACCTTGTTCCAGGCTGCCACAAAGTCACGCACGAACGACTGCTTTGCGTCGCTGCAGGCATTGACTTCTGCAAGGGCTCGAAGCTGGGAGTTCGAACCGAAGACCAGATCAACGACGGTGCCCGTCCACTTGAGCTCGCCCGCCGCCCGATCACGACCTTCCAACACGCCTTCAGCGGTAGTGGATTTCTGCCACTTGGTGCTCATGTCGAGCAGGTTCACGAAGAAATCATTGGTCAATGTTTCAGGCCGGTTGGTGAAAACACCGTGTTTCGTTTGCCCGAAGTTTGCATTCATGGCGCGCATGCCACCGACCAATACCGTCATTTCGGGCGCGGTCAGCGTCAGCAGATTTGCCCGATCCAGCAGCAGCTCGGCAGCCGATCCTTCCAGTCCCTTCCGGATGTAGTTGCGGAATCCGTCCGCGGCTGGTTCGAGCACGGCGAATGAGTCCACATCGGTTTGCTCTTGCGAAGCATCCATGCGCCCCGGCGTGAAGGGAACCTTCACGTCCTGCCCGGCCTTCTTTGCAGCTGCCTCAACGGCCGCACAACCACCCAGCACGATCAAGTCAGCAAGCGAAACCTTTTTACCGCCCGACTGCGCACTGTTGAAAACTATCTGGATCGCTTCCAGCGCTTGCAGCACCTTCGCCAATTCGACCGGTTGATTCACTTCCCAATCTTTTTGCGGTGCAAGGCGAATACGCGCTCCGTTTGCCCCGCCGCGCTTGTCGCTGATGCGGAACGTCGACGCTGAAGCCCAGGCGGTCGTGACCAGTTGGGAAATAGAAAGTCCAGATGCAAGAACCTTGGATTTCAGGGCCGCAATTTCTTGCTCCCCGATTAATTCATGATCCACTGCGGGGATGGGATCCTGCCACAGCTGATGTTGCGCCGGCACGAGCGAGCCCAGATACCGGGATACAGGCCCCATGTCGCGATGCGTCAGCTTGTACCAGGCCTTGGCAAAAGCGTCTGCAAACTCTTGCGGGTTCTGGTGAAAATGCCGGGAAATCTTCTCATAGGCAGGGTCCATCCGCAGGGAAAGGTCCGTCGTGGCCATAAAGGGCGCATGTCGCTTCGACGGGTCATGGGCATCGGGCACGGTGCCCGCCCCAGCGCCGTTTTTGGGTTTCCACTGGTGCGCGCCGGCAGGGCTCTTCGTCAGCTCCCACTCGTAGCCGAACAGCGTGTCGAAGTAGCTGTTATCCCATGTCGTCGGGGTGGCGGTCCATGCCCCTTCCAGCCCGCTGGAGATCGTATCGACACCTTTGCCGCTGCCAAAGCTGCTGGTCCAGCCCAGGCCTTGCTCGGAAATATCGGCGCCCTCGGGTTCGGGGCCCTTGTAGTCTTCAGAGGCCGCGCCGTGGCATTTGCCGAAAGTGTGCCCGCCGGCGCACAGCGCCACGGTTTCATAGTCATTCATCGCCATGCGAGCGAACGTCTCGCGGATATCCCGTGCTGCAGCGACCGGGTCGGGGTTGCCGTCCGGTCCTTGTGGGTTCACGTAGATCAGACCCATCTGAACGGCCCCGAGAGGCTGCTCAAGTTCCCGGTCGCCGGTGTAGCGATTGTTTCCAAGCCAAGTGTCTTCGGATCCCCAGTAAATGTCCTCGCCAGGCTCCCAGACGTCCTCGCGCCCACCGGCGAAACCGAAGGTCTTGAATCCCATTGACTCCAGGGCGACGTTACCGGTGAGGACGATCAGGTCAGCCCAGGAAAGTTTCCGGCCGTACTTCTGCTTGATCGGCCAGATCAGGCGGCGTGCCTTGTCGAGGTTCACGTTGTCCGGCCAGCTATTAAGGGGCGCAAATCGCTGTGTGCCGAAGCCCGAGCCACCGCGACCATCGGTGGTACGGTACGTGCCCGCACTGTGCCACGCCATACGGATGAAGAACGGCCCGTAGTGGCCGTAATCCGCGGGCCACCAGTCCTGGGAATCCGTCATCAAGGCATGGAGGTCCTTGACCACGGCTTCCAGGTCGAGGGTCTTGAACTCCTCGGCGTAGTTGAACTCTTTGCCCATGGGATCAGACAGGGGGGAGTTCTGATTAAGTATCTTGAGGTTCAACTGTTCAGGCCACCAGTCTGCAACTGTCCTTGGCCGGGGTACTGAAGGTTTGAAAGCGGCAGTTGGAAACGGGCATTTTAATTCGGTCGACATGATTCTCTCCATCGGTTGATTGCAACTTATCTCACCGCCAACTGTAAAGTTTGGGCGCCGATTCATCAATGTAATATTTCCAATCGCAGCGATAGTATGGTCGGGCAAACTCACCGGGCCTGTCCTTGTGCTTACGCTGCCGGATGGAGGGTTCTGGCCAATGACCGTGTCGCGCTCCCAATCTTCAAGGCGGACGCGCTGCTCAACTTGTGCAGTGCGCTACTCGATGCCGGTGCACCTGAACAAAGTACCTCTTCTCTCATGACCGCAGGCCTTGCGTTTACATCTGGCTTTCCGGCATCGCAGATGATTGGCCAAGTTTGCACCCTGGGCTTTGTCAGGGTAAGCGCGCCGGGAAACGGACACCGCGCTGATGTGCAAAGAAATTTTCCCGTCCGGATCCGCCCACTAACCTGCTCGGACGACTAAAACAGGCGCAAAAGTACCTTAACGCGCTGTCAGTCGACGCGCCACTGTAACGTTATGCATTTTTTTTGCCCTGCAAACAACTCACATCGCTCAGACGCCCTTGTCGCCCGACAGCTTGAGCAAATCGCCGCCTGTCCCCAGCGACAACATGCCGCTTTGAGCGTAAATGCCGAGCTTGGCGCGGGTATCGATGATGTCCAGGTTGCGCATGGTCAGCTGGCCGATGCGGTCCAGCGGCGTAAACGCGCCTTCCACTTTTTCCATGCTCAGCCGCTCGGGGTGGTAGGTCAGGTTGGCCGACTCGGTGTTAAGGATGGAGTAGTCATTGCCCCGGCGCAGTTCAACCGTCACTTCGCCGGTGATGGCGCTGGCGACCCAGCGCTGGGCGGTTTCGCGCAGCATGATGGCCTGTGAATCAAACCAGCGGCCCTGATACAACAGACGGCCCAAGCGGCGGCCGCTGTCCCGGTACTGCTCGATAGTGTCTTCGTTGTGGATGCCGGTGACCAGGCGCTCATAGGCGATGAACAGCAGCGCCAGACCAGGTGCCTCGTAAATACCGCGGCTTTTGGCTTCGATGATGCGGTTTTCGATCTGGTCGCTCATGCCCAGTCCGTGGCGGCCGCCAATGCGGTTGGCTTCGAGGATCAGCTCGACCAGGTCGGTG
>NZ_JABBPF010000207.1 GCF_012927415.1 Polaromonas sp.
CAACAATGACCCGTGGGACCACCATGTGCGCTCGTCACCGGCAGGGATGGGGCAGTTCAATGCCTCCAATGCAGGCTTTGAGTTGCGCCTGGAGGGCAAGCCCGACGGCAAGGCGGCCAAGGCCAGCGACATCGTGCTCGACAAGGCCGGGGTTGTCGGCGCGACGCTGATGGGCTGCTTCATTCACGGTTCGATGCGCGGCTACATTTACGCCAGCGAATCCCCCTGGGCTGCCAAGACTGTGCAGGACGGCATGGCTTCTTTCGAAGACTTGCCCGACGGAGCCGCCCAGGTCAAGGTCTGGCAGGCTGACCAGCTGGTCGACCTTGCACCCCAGTCCTATGTTGTGACGGCGTCTCCGGGCAAGATCAGCGTGCAGTTGAGCGTGGTGCCGCGCCGTCGCCGGACTTGAGGAAAATCAGCCTTCGGTAGCTGCACCGTCCGCCGCCAGCTCGTCATCACCGGCTCCTGGGCGACCGAGCTGCCCTTCGGACGCAGCCCGGCACAACGTTATGACCAGCCAGGTAAGCATTCGCTGACATCTAGCCTTTTTTGACTCGCCTCCAACACCGCCGGTGACAAAATTAATCTGGCGAAACGTTGACGTGAACTTTCACCAAACTTACAGTAAAGCCTCTGTACGGAGGCTTTTATGTCAGTTCACTCCCGATCTTCCCGCCACCACAGGCGCCGCATCACGCTGATGCAAATGGAGCGCGTAAAAAACTGGCACATCGCCCAATGCGGCAGGCACCCCGCGGAACGCCAGATATGGGAGGCCGTGATGACCCTGTGGGTCATGGGCTGGATCGGCTGGTTGCCCGCCTATGCCTTTGAGGCCCCTTGGGCTTATCCCCTGTGCCTGCTTGGCATCCTCGCGCCACGGCTCTATGTGGGCTGGCGTGCAGGCGCCCATGAAACGCGGCGTCTCAGGTGTGACTGGCTGGACCAGGTGAGCTGATTTACAGTGCGGACATGAATCCAACCCGCTGCTTTTCACTTACTACCAGTGAGCACATCGCCCACTTGGTTCTCAATCGCCCGGAAGCGATGAACACCATGAACCCGGCCTTCTGGCGAGAGCTGGATGCGGCGCTGACGCAGATCAACAACGCGGGCGAGGCCAGAGTCCTGCTCATCTCCAGTACTGGCAAGCACTTCAGCGCGGGCATGGCGCTGGAAACCTTTGCTGGCGACATCGCAATGGATGACCAAAGCCCCGAGGGTCGTGCTGCCATCTCTGACCTGCTGGCCGGCATGCAGGCCACCTTTACCAAACTGGAAACGTTACGTGTCCCGGTGATCGTTGCGATTCAGGGCGGCTGCATCGGCGGCGCGGTCGACATGGTGACGGCCTGCTGCTTGCGTTACGCCACGGCCGACGCGTTTTTCTGTATCCAGGAAATCAACATCGGCATGGTTGCCGACGTGGGCACCCTGCAGCGCCTGCCCAAGCTGATTCCGCTGGCGGTCGTGAAAGAGCTGGCTTACACCGGCCGCAAGCTGGGCGCGGCAAGGGCGCAAGCCTGCGGCCTGGTCAATGAAATCTTCGAAACGGCAGACGCCATGCTGGCCGGCGCCCTCCAATGCGCGAGAGAGATTGCCGCCAAGCCGCCAGTTGCGATCTGGGGCACCAAGCAGGCGATTCACTATGCGCGCGACCACCCGGTCGACGAGGCGCTCAGGCAAATGGGCTGGTTGCAGGGCGCGATCTGGAGCAACCAGCATGTGCGCGAAGCGGTGAGTGCCATGAAGGAAAAGCGCGCGCCGGCTTTCCCAAAACTTGCAAAATTGACTGATTTTGATGAATTAGGGCTGTAGTCCAATGAATATCGATATTGATTGCTATTATTAATATAGCAATATTCTTTTATAATCAACTCACCCGCTGCCAGAACCACCAGGCCGCGAGCAGCACCAGCAGCGCCGAGCCGCCGCGCACAACCACCGTGGCGTACCACGACCTGCCAACGACCGCCTGCGACACCAGCACCCAACCCAGCACCGCAGTCAGTTGACCGGCTTCAACCCCCAGGTTGAAGCCTGCCAGTGCCCACGGCAACAGCCCTCCCGGCGCCGCGGCTTCCAGCAGCAGCCCGGCAAACCCATAGCCATGCACCAAGCCAAACAGCAGTGCCAGCACATCGACGCGAATCCACTTCACCGGGTGCAGGTTGAGCAGCGCGGTGACGGCAATCGACAGCGCAATCGCCGGCTCCACCCACAGCGGCGAGGCCTGTGTCAGGCCAAAGGTCGCCAGCATCAGGGTGATAGAGTGGCCAATCGTGAAGGCGGTCACGGTGCGAAGCAGCGCCAGCCAGGTGGCGCGGCGGCGGCCAGTTGCTGTGACCCCGCCAGAATTCTCACGCGAAGGGGCGGCGGGATGGCTGCGCAGCAAACTCAAGCGCAGGGGTAGCACCAGCGCCAGCAGAAAAGCCAGATGGTCGTAACCCTGCAGCAGGTGGTGCATGCCCAGGCCGAAATAGTCGCGTAGCGTTGACCAGCGGCCAGATGCGCGGCCCGCAGCCGCCTGCGCGCCGCCTGCCGTCCCCTCCACCTGCGTGCCGCCCTCCGGACTCAGCAGCAGGCTGCCCTGCTGCGGCGACATGGTGCTGAGCAGGTCCTTGCCGCCAATGCGGCCCGCCACCAGTAGCCGGTGGGTGGCATCCTGGTCTCTCAGCAAGCTGTATTTGAAACGCAGCGCTTGATTCAACGGGCAGCGGGCCCGCGCTGTTGCGCGCAGATAGACGCCGTCACTGCGGCGCTCCAATCCATCAGCCTGCCAATGCAGCGCGCAGGCGGCCTGGGTGCCGGCTGGCACATCGAGCTGCGCCACCTGATCAAACAACGCCAATACCTGAGGCATCGCCGCCTTGACTTCGCCCCATGTCACGCGGCCGTCCGCATTGGCGTCAAGCGGGACGACCAGATCGAGATCGCGAATCGCCACGGCCAGCACCAAGCCGAAATCCCTGATTTTTTCGGCATTGGCGGATACGCCCGGATTCGCCGATGGCTCGAGCTGCTGAATATCAAGGTAAGCATCACTCCCCTTGTGCGCCAGCGCCGGCGCGCAAACCAGTCCCAGCCCGAGGCCAAGGCCGATTGCCAGCCGCCGGCATAGCTGCAGGCGTGTCTGCAGCGCGCGCATCATTTGGCGCCCTTGGCCGCCGCCGCGTTGGCAGACAGCAGCCGCGCATCACGCAGGCCCGCAGCGCGAATCGCACTTTCAATTTCAGCCTGCGCGGCGCCGTCTTTCGCCAGCCGGGCGCTTTGCAGTGCCACCCACCAGTCCAGCGGTTCGCGCTGCAGCCGCAGATTGCTTCTGGCAAATTGCAGCGCCTGCGCCGCATCTTCGTCCAGCCAGAGCGCGGCA
>NZ_JABBPF010000060.1 GCF_012927415.1 Polaromonas sp.
TCCATGTGATCCAAGTCAATGCTGGTGATGACGGCGCAATCTGCATCCAGGATGTTGACAGCATCGAGCCGGCCGCCCAGGCCGACTTCCAGAATGACGACATCGAGCTTCAAATCAGCCAGCAACTGCAAAATCGCCAGCGTGGTGAATTCGAAGTAAGTCAGCGAGACTTCATCACCATTTTGGCTTCTTGCGCTTTCAACGCGGATGAAGTTTTCAATCAAATCCGAAGCACTGACGATGTCGCCGCGGACCCGGCAGCGCTCCTCAAAATGAACCAGATGGGGCGAGGTGTAGACACCGGTACGGTAACCTGCCTCCATCAAAATGGCTTCGAGCATGGCGCAGGTCGAGCCCTTGCCGTTGGTGCCAGCCACCGTGATGATCGGGCAATCGAATTTCAGTCCCATGCGCCGGGCCACCACCCTCACGCGCTCGAGCCCCATGTCGATGGTTTTCGGGTGCAGGCGCTCGCAGTAGGCCAGCCAGTCTTCCAGTGTCTTGAGTTTTTCCATGCTGGCCTGCATTGTCGCGCAAGGTGGAAAACCCTTGGGAAGCAAGTACAGCCAGTGCGGCAGTCGCTTCAGCGGGCGAAGCGGTCGGTGGCGGCCAGCAACTGCGCCAGGATGCCGGGCTCGTGATAGGCATGACCGGCATCGGCAATCAGGTGAAACTCCGCTTCGGGCCAGGCGCGGTGCAGCTCCCAGGCGGTTTTCGCGGGCGTTGCCATGTCGTAGCGGCCCTGCACGATGACACCGGGAATCCCGGCAAGCTGGCGCGCACCTGCCAACAACTGTCCCTCCGCAAGCCAGCCCGCGTGCACAAAGTAGTGGTTTTCAATGCGCGAAAAGGCCAGCGCGAAGTCGTCGTCGCCGTGCTTGACGGCTGCCGCCGGGTCGGGCCGCAACGTCAGTGTGCGGCCTTCCCACAAACTCCAGGCACGCGCGGCTGCCAGTTGCGCTAAGCGATCGGAGCCCACCAGGCGCTGGCGGTAAGCGGCCATCAAATCACCGTGCTCGGCCTTGGGTATCGGCGCCAGAAACTCCTCCCACAGATCGGGAAACAGCCAGGAAGCACCCTCCTGGTAATACCAGAGCAATTCGGCGCGCCGCAAGGTGAAGATGCCGCGCACGACCAGCTCGGACACCCGCGCGGGGTTTGTCTGGGCGTAAGCCAGCGCCAGCGATGAGCCCCAGGAGCCGCCAAACACCAGCCATCGCTCTACGCCCAGCAGGGTGCGCAACTGCTCGATGTCAGCCACCAGGTGCCAGGTGGTGTTGTTGTCCAGCGACGCACTGGGGCGCGAGCGGCCGCAGCCGCGCTGGTCAAACAGCAGCACGCAGTAGCGCTCGGGGTCAAACAGCCGCCGGTGCTCGGTCGAGCAGCCCGCGCCCGGCCCGCCGTGCAAAAACACAGCCGGTTTGCCTGCCGGGTTGCCGCACAGTTCCCAGTAAACCGAATGACCGTCGCCCGTTTCGAGAATGCCTGTGCGAAACGGCTCGATCGGCGGGTAAAGGCCAGGCGAAGAGCCGGGCGAAGGACTTGCAGCGGGTGCGGTCAGAGAAGTCATGGGGGCTCCATCAATGGTGAGCGCCCCAGCGTCAGGCCATGGCGCAAGGGCAACTGCTCAATTATTCCAGCGTTGTGCCGATGGCCGGTTCACGCGGAACGCCGGCCCGCAAGAGGTTGCTTGCCGGGCCCTTAATTGCTATTTATTTTATAGCATACTATAGCCATAAAACATGGACAACAGGGCATTTTAGTGAAAATATGGCAAAATAATCGACATGATCACCCTGTACGGCATCGCCAATTGCGATTCAGTCAAAAAAGCCCGCGCCTGGCTCACTGAGCACGGGCAGGCCTACGAGTTTCATGATTTTAAAAAGCAGGGCGTTCCGCCAGAAAAGCTGGCGCGATGGATGCAGTCCGTCGGTTCAGAAAAGCTTTTGAACCGCAAAGGCAGCACCTGGCGCAAGCTCGATGCCGCCGCCAAGGCCGCCGTGGTGGACGATGCCAGCGCCGAGACCTTGCTGCGGGCCCATGCCAGCGCCATCAAGCGCCCCGTGGTCGATTGGGGAAATGAAACAACGGTCGGGTTTGACGCTGCGTCATGGGCCAGCCGGACTTAAACCGAACAAGCGGGTTATGCGGGCTTTTCCGGCAAAACCCGGTTCTACATGAGCTTTACAGTCCGCTTACCGAACTCGGCGCCGCAAAATGACTCAGATTTATTAAAATTGAAAATAAGAGATAGATAAAAGCATGAGCACCGGAAAGGATTGGGACCATCAACCGTTCTTTTTACGGGGCGGCCTGCAACCACGGTTCAGTGTCTGCGATGGGCTGAAAAAGGACTTTGAATCATGAAAAACGTATTTGTTAAACCATTGGTCGGGGCTTGCGTTACGGTTCTGACCGGACTCGCTGCCTCGCCTGCTTCAGCGATGGACATGCTGGCGCGGGTTATCTCCAGTACCCCCGTCGTGCAACAGGTGGCCGTGCCGCGGCAGGTGTGCAACAACCAGGCCGTCATCACGCAGGCACCGAGGTCAGGCGCGGGCGCCTTGCTGGGCGCGGTGGCGGGCGGCGCTGCCGGCAATGCAATCGGCAGTGGCGGCGGCAGGACCGCAGCCACCCTGATTGGCCTGGTAGGTGGCGCGATGATCGGGGACAACATCGAAGGGCCGAACAACCAGGTGCAAAACGTCCAGCAATGCACGACCCAGACGTTTTACGAAAATCGTCCCGCTTACTACAACGTGGTTTATGAATACCAGGGAACCCAGTACAACACCCAGATGGCCAGCGATCCTGGCAGTTATGTGCGGTTGCAGGTTTCGGCTGTTGGCGCCCTGCCCGCGCCTGCCCAGGCATATCCACCGTCGCAGCCTTTCCAGACGGCCCCCATAGCCCAGTCACAAGTCTATTACCAGACAAATGTGGTGCAGCAACCGGTTTATGTACAGCCGGTTGCCTACCCGGCCTATTACCCCCGGCCTTTCTATGCCCCGTCTTACTATGCCCCCTACGACCCGCCGATCGGGCTGTCGCTGAACTTCGGCTACAGCCGGGGTTTTGGCGGCGGTCACCGCGGCCACTGGCGCTAACCGTTCAGCAGGTATAAAAAAAGGGGACTTGCGGGTCCCCTTTTTGATTTCAGATTGCGCTGTGGCGGCTACGCTCCGGCCTACTGGGCGGTTTCGATCAACGCGCCCTTGAACAGCACCGGCCCGCTGGGCCCGCTGCCCGGCGGCACGCCACCCTTGGGCTCCAGCGTAATGGCCAATGTGGGAACTTCCCTGATGTCGCTGCTGGCAGCCGTCAGGCGGATTACCGGACCGCCACCCAGCACGCCG
>NZ_JABBPF010000019.1 GCF_012927415.1 Polaromonas sp.
AGCGCAGCAGCAGCCAGTCTCGGTGCAGCAGCGGGTAAACCAGACACAGCAGGCCGGAGGCCAGCAAGGCGGCTGCCGCGACATAAGCGCTATCGAGCTTGAGGCTGATACGCCCGCCGCAGACACATCCCAGAAAGCCCACAGCGATGCAAAAAAAACTGATGGCCGCCACCGATCCAGGCCCACTCCAGGCAAGATTTCTCGCATCCATCAGCAACTGCGCCGCGAGCCAGGGCAGCACAGCCCAGAAGGCATACAGCTCCCACATATGCCCAAAATAACCAATGGCTGCGGCCCGAAAGTCCGGAAATCTGAAGACGCCAAACGCCCTGCCAAACGAGCCTCCCTTTCGGCCATCGCTCCTTTTCAGAAAAGGGCCATCCCCCAGAAAATACACCAGCGCCGCGCCCAACAGGGCCAGTGCGGAAGAGACCTGAATCACCGTCTGCCAGGGCAGACTCGCGCCCAGCGCCCGCACCCCGTGGGGCAAGGCAGTACCCAGTGTCAGCATGCCTACCAGCAGACCGAGCGCCGCTCCTGATTTGCCGCCCACCCAGCCGACAATCATCTTCATGCCCAGGGGGTAAATTCCCGCCAGGCAGACGCCGACGGCGAAGCGAAGCGCCAGCCCGGCCTCAAAACCGGCCCAGCCGCCGGAAAGCCCGGCATTGACAAGGGCGCCCGAGACGCAGGCCATCGCAAAAATGCGGCTGGTGGAATACCGGTCCGCCCAGCCGGAATAGGCCAGCCACAACGTGCCGGTGATAAAACCGGACTGGGTCGCGGCAATCAGCCAGGCAAACTGGGCAGGACCGATATGCCAGGCGGCCATCAGATCGTCGGCTGCACTATTCGGGCTGAACCATAGCGAGGTGCCCAGCCACTGGGCCGACACGATCAACGCCACGGCCCAGCGCTGCGGGTTCATCGGCAGTGCGTGAGTGCCGAGGTCAGGTCGTCGATCAGGTCATCGGCGTTTTCAAGGCCGACGGAAACCCGCAGAAGGCCTTGCGGCGTCTTGCTGTCAGGACCTTCGATCGATGCACGGTGCTCAATCAGGCTCTCGACGCCGCCCAGGCTGGTGGCGCGGGTGAAAACTTCGACGTGCGCGGCCAGCGCCATCGCCGAGTCCTTGCCACCCTTGACCTCGAACGAAAGCATGCCGCCAAAGCCCGACATCTGCCTGCTGGCAACGGCGTGGAAAGGGTTGTCCTGCAAGCCAGGGTAATGCACCACACTTACTTTGGCATGCTGCTGCAAAAATTCGGCCACCTTTTGGGCATTGGCGCAATGCGCCTGCATGCGGTAAGGCAGGGTTGGCAGGCTGCGCATGACCAGCCAGCAGTCAAACGGCGAAGGCACCGCACCGCCAAACAGCTGCGCGGTACGCAGCTGGGCAAAATGCTCGTCATCGAGCCGTGATACGACAGCCCCGCCCAGCACGTCGCTTCGCCCGCCAAGATACTTGGTGGTGGCATGCATCACCATGTCGCAGCCCAGCGCCAGCGGCTGTTGAAGTACCGGACTGGCGAAGGTGTTGTCGGCGATGGCGCGCGCGCCGTGCTGGTGGGCAATCTCTGCGATCGCGCTGATGTCGACACACTGCAGCAATGGGTTGGAGGGGGTTTCGATCCAGATGATCTTGGTCTGTGGGGTCACCGCCTTGCGCACATTGTCAAGATGCGTCATGTCGACAAACGAAGCCGTCACGCCCCATTTGGCAAAAAGATGCTTCAGGACATTGGCTGTGCCATGGTAGATATCAACAGGCGCAATCACATGGTCGCCTGGCATCAAGCCTTGGAAGACCGCAGTCACAGCCGCCAGGCCGGATCCGAAGGCGGCACTGGCCGCACCCCCCTCCAGCGCTGTCAGTGCGGCTTCAAGTCCGTTGCGGTTGGGGTTGTGATTGCGCGAGTAGAGAAATCCACGCGAGTAGCCGCCGTCCGCATCACGCTCGAAGGTGGTTGACAGGTGGATGGCCTCGGTCACCGCTCCGGTGCCGATGTCGACAGCGTGTCCGGCATGCACGGCCAGTGTTTCGATTTTGTATTGTTTTCCGGGTTTCATGGTTTTCTTCAAAAGGTAGGGATCAGACGAATGCAGGGAACATGCGTATTAGAAAGCCGGGACCAGGCTGCCCTTGAATCGCTCGAGAATAAATTTCTTCGACTCTGGCGAGAGCAATGCGGCGGCGAGCTTTTTCATGGCGGGACTGTCCTTGTTGTCGGCCCTGGCGGCGAGCAGGTTGACATAGTTGGACTTGCCGCTCTCAAGAATGAGCGCGTCCTTGGCCGGGTTGAGCTTGGCTTCCAGCGCGAAGGTGGTGTTGATGATGGCCAGATCGACCTCGCCCAGCACGCGCGGCAGCATGGGGGCTTCTAGCTGCTTGATCTTGATGTTTTTCAGGTTCTGCGCAATGTCTTTCTCGGTAGCCATGTTGTTCTTCGGATCGGCCAGCTTGATGACCTTGGCCTGGTCGAGCAGCTGCAGCGCCCGGCCGCCATTCACCGCGTCATTTGGTATGGCCACCACGGCGCCGTCCTTCAATTCTGAAATATTGGATATTTTTTTCGAGTAGGCGCCAAAGGGTGCGATGAGAACATCGGCCACGGCCTGGATGGAGGCACCACGGCTGCGGTTGAACTCATCCATATAGGGCTTGTGCTGAAAGAAGTTGGCGTCAATCCGCTTTTCGACGAGCTGGACATTGGGCTGCACATAGTCGGTGTAGACCCTGACTTCAAGATCGACCCCCTGCTGCAAAAGCATGGGTTTGAGGTGTTCCAGCAACTCGGCATGCGGCGTGGGGCTTGCGCCGACGACCAGCTTGTCAGCGGCATGCGCCATCAGGGAAGCGCCCAATACGACGGCCATCAATATCTTCTTCATACATTTTCCTTGCGTTAAAAAATAAACCTCAGCGACTGAAATGCATGACCAGACGGTCGCCGGCCGTCTGAAGGATCTGGACCAGAATCAGCAGCAGGATGATCGTGATGAACATCACATTCAATTGAAAGCGCTGGTAGCCATAACGAATCGCCAGATCCCCCAGGCCGCCGCCGCCCACCACGCCGGACAAGGCGGTATACGACACCAGCGCAATGGCCGTTACCGTCGCGGCGGCAATGATGCCGGGCAAGGCTTCCGGCAGCAGCGCGCCGATGACGATTTGCCGCACGCTCGCACCCATTGCCAGGGAGGCCTCAATGATTCCATGGTCAACCTCGCGCAGCGCGGTTTCCACCAGGCGCGCAAAAAACGGCGTGCCGCCGACTACCAGCGGCGGAATGGCGCCGGCCACGCCCAGCGATGTGCCGGTCAGCATGACGGTGACCGGGATCATGGCGATC
>NZ_JABBPF010000185.1 GCF_012927415.1 Polaromonas sp.
GCCAGGCTAGCCCCCCCGGGGGGCAGCGAACCACGCGAAGCGGGAAGCGTGGGGGCATCGGCCGCCAGCGCCGGGCCGCCCCAAGCCAGGCCAGCCCCCTCGGGGGGCAGCGAACCACGCGAAGCGGGAAGCGTGGGGGCCTTTTTGAGCCAGCGGGCCGACATCATGGGCACCAGCGTGAGCGACACCACTGCGGAAATCAGGATGGTGATGGACAGCGTAATGGCAAATTCGCGGAACAGCCGTCCCACCACATCGCCCATGAAAAGCAGCGGAATCAGCACGGCGATCAGCGATACCGTCAGCGAGATGATGGTGAAACCAATCTGTTTCGCGCCCTTGAAGGCAGCGGCCATCGGCTCTTCGCCTTTCTCAATGTAGCGCGAGATGTTCTCGATCATCACGATGGCGTCGTCGACCACAAAGCCGGTGGCGATCGTCAACGCCATCAAGCTGAGGTTGTTCAGGCTGTAACCCAGCAGATACATCGCGCCGCAAGTGCCGATCAGCGAAATCGGCACGGCCAGGCTGGCAATGACGGTGGCGCGCAGGCTGTGCAAAAAGGCAAAAATGACCAGCACCACCAGCAGCACGGCCAGCAGCAGTTCAATCTCGACATGCAGCACCGATGCGCGTATGCCGGTGGTGCGGTCGCTCAATATATCGACGCGAATGGAAGTGGGCAGGCCGGACTGCAGCTCGGGCAGGCGAGCCTTGATGGCATCGACCGTGGCAATCACGTTGGCGCCCGGCTGGCGCTGCACATTCAGGATGATGGCGGGTACCAGACGCCGGCCGGGCGTGCCCAGGCAATTATTTCCTTCGGAAGCGGCATAGGCAGCGGCCGCTGAACACTCGATACTGGCCCAGGCGCCGAGCTTTGTGTTTTCAGCACTGTCGACGACTTTTGCCACGTCCGACACGCGGACCGCCGCGCCGTTGCGGTAGGCGATGATAAGGTTCTGGTAATCGCTGGCGGCCAGCAACTGGTCGTTTGAATTGATGGAATAGGAGCGCGTCGGCCCATCGATACTGCCCTTGGCGCCGTTGGCATTGGCTGCGGTGATGGCGGTTCGCAGCGAGTCGAGCGCCAGTCCGTAAGACGCCAGCGCGCGGGTATCGGCCTGAATGCGAACGGCAGGGCGCTGACCGCCGCTGAGCGAGACCAGACCGACCCCATTGACCTGGCTGATCTTCAGGGCCAGCCGGGTGTTGACGATGTTCTGCACTTCCGTCAGCGGCAGCGTGTCGGAGGTGATGGCCAGCGTCAGCACCGGCGCATCGGCCGGATTGACCTTGGCATAAACCGGCGGCGCGGGCAGGTCGGCCGGCAACAGCGAGCCGCCGGCATTGATGGCCGCCTGCACTTCCTGCTCGGCCACATCGAGCGTGAGCCCCAGGCCGAACTGCAGCGTGACGATGGACACGCCGGCAGCGCTGGTTGAGCTCATGCGGGCGAGGCCGGCCATCTGGCCAAACTGACGCTCGAGCGGCGCCGTCACGGTTTGCGCCATCACCTCGGGACTGGCGCCGGGGTATAGCGTCTGCACCTGGATC
The DNA here is from genome assembly GCF_012927415.1 of Polaromonas sp. GTDB lineage: Bacteria > Pseudomonadota > Gammaproteobacteria > Burkholderiales > Burkholderiaceae_C > Polaromonas. The sequence goes on from NZ_JABBPF010000185.1 coordinate 1,558, forward strand.
GTCGGGTAATCGACTTGCGGCAGGGCCGAGAGGGGCAAAAATTTGAAGCCCAGCATGCCGGCCAGCACGATGGCGATCATCAGCAACGAAGTTGCCACCGGGCGCAAAATGAAGGGTCGGGATGGACTTAAAGCCGAGGCATCCGCGGGTGCGTCGAATGACGAGTCTGGCTGGCTCATGATCCCTCGGCTTGCGAAGCGCGGCGGCGGCGCTGCCAGCCCGAAGCCGCGGCTGTCGGCGCACCGGTTGCCTCAGGTTGCGATGCTGCGGATGCAGGTGCAGATGCCGTGGGTGCGGATGCCTCAGCGCCTGGCTGCGAGCCACTGGCACGCGCACGCTTGCCACCTCCGGCTGCCCGGCCAGCCCCGGCAGGTGAGTCGCCTGGCAGCACCACGCTGGCACCGTCCTTGAGCCGGTCAGCGCCTTCGGTAATGACCTGTTCGCCCACCTTCAGCCCAGAGGCCACGACGATCTTGTCCACCGTCGCCTGGCCGCGTTGTACGGATCGCTGGCTGACGGTGCGCTCTGCGGCGTTCACCACGTAGACATAGTCGCCGTCATTGCCGTGGCGCAGCGCGGTGACCGGCACCACCACGGCGTTCGCTATCGTCCTGAGTTGCAACTGCACGTTGACAAACTGGCTGGGAAACAGCGCCAGTTGGCTGTTGGCAAAACGTGCCTTGGCCTTCACCGTGCCCGTGGTGACGTCGACCTGGTTGTCCAGCGAGGCAAAAAAGCCGGTGTCCAGCGCGTTGGAGCGGGTCCGGTCAAGCGCTGTGGCTTTCATGACCGTGCCAGCAGCGGCGGCTTGCTGCAACTGGCCCGCCTGGTCTTGCGGCACGGCAAACACCACGTCGATGGGACTGACTTGCGTGATCAGAGCGATGCCGTTGACGTCGCTGCTGCTGACCACGTTGCCGACGTCGACGGTGCGCAGGCCAACCCGGCCGCTGATGGGTGCCAGTACGCGGGCATAACCCAGATTCAGGCGCGCCGAACCTTCGTTCGCCTTGTCAATGACGACCGTGCCTTCGAGCTGCTTGACGAGGGTGGCCTGCGTATCAACATCCTGGCGCGCAATCGAGTCCTGCTCCAGCAGGGTCTTGAAGCGCTGCAGCGTGACGCGGGCGCTGTCGAGTTGTGCTTCATCTCGCTGGCGCTGTCCGCTGGCTTGCAACAGTGCCATTTCAAACTGCCGCGCATCGATGGTGGCTAGCAGTTGCCCGGCGCGCACCATCTGGCCTTCGGTGAACAACACCTTTTCCATCACGCCGGAAACTTGCGGCCGCACCTTCACGCTGGCTTGTGGCGTCACGGTGCCCAGCGCTTCCAGGAAGACTGGAATGCTGGACCGCTCGGCGGTGGCGACGCCCACGGTGGTCGAGGGCGCGCCGCGGCGACCTCCCGCACCGGCCGGCCCCGCCGCGCCGGCAGTGGCGCCGGGGGCAGGGGTCGGGTGGGTCAGGCGCCAGGTCAGCCAGCCGGTGCCGGCCAGCGCGAGTATGACGATCAGGCTTCCCACGACGGCGGTGCGGCGACTCAAGCGCTTGCGTGGTGCCGCATCGGGGTCGTTGTGCGGCGCATCGGCTCTGGAGTCCATCTGCTGTCCTTTTTTTTATGGGCTTAGCGGCTAATTTGGCGCTGGATTTACATCGTGCATGCAGGGGGTATGAGGTCACTTTCATGACACGTCTGGCAGTCGGCTTTCATCC
>NZ_JABBPF010000192.1 GCF_012927415.1 Polaromonas sp.
GAGGCGGATTTGGCGCTAAAACGTCGCTGATGCGCACCAGATCGCCGTCGTTCAGGAAGCCTGCGCCGTTGACGACGATGCGGGTCTGCGCAGCTAAGCCCGAGGTGATCTCGACCCGGTCACCGGCCAGCCGCCCGGTTTGTACCTTGAGCTGGGTGAGGCGCTGGTCAGGATTGACGCGAAACACGTAGTTAAATCCGTCGCGCACCACCAGCGCGAGTTGGGGAATGGTTAGCGCGGTTGTGCTGCCGAGATCGAATTCACCCCTGGCAAACATGCCGGCCTTGGCAGTCGATACGGTCCCGGCCGATACCGGCAAATCGACATAAACCAGCGCAGCGCGGGTTTGCGGATCGACGGTCGGCGCGACCATGCGCACCCGGCCTTCAAGCTGTGCGCCGCTGGCCGCTATGACCGTGACGGGCGTGCCGGCCTGGATGCGGCCCAGCTCGGCCGAGGTGACTTCGGCCCGCCACTCCAGCCGCCCACCTCGAATCATGCGAAACAGCTCGGTGCCCGCACCCACCACCGCGCCCACGGTGGCGGTACGCGCGGAAATCACGCCGCTGTCGGGGGCGAGCACGCGGGTTTGGCGGCCGCGCAACTGCTGTGCGGCCAGCACCGCTTTAGCGGCGTCCACGCGGGCTTGGGCGGTCTGCTCGGCGGTGTTGTACTGGCGGATCTGTTGCGCGCTGAGCGCTCCCGAACTCTCTAGCGAACGCGCGCGTGCGCCGTTATCGGCGGCGTCCAGGGCGGTGGCCTGCGCTTCCAGCAGGCTGGCGCGCGCCTGGGCTGTGTCAGCCTGCGCGCTGTCGGCGGAAAACACCGCCAGCAGCTGGCCGGCCTTGACGCTGTCGCCCACATTGACCAGCACCTGCAACAGCCGCAGGCCATTGGATTCGGAGCCGATGATGGCTTCCTGCCAAGCGGTGATGGTGCCGTTGGCGCTGAGCTTGACGGGCAGCCTGAGTTGCGTTGGCAGCGCGGTGGTCACCGTGAGGGCCGGTTTGGCCATCACCGGCGCGGGTTTTTCAGCCGCCCCGGGCCTGAGGTAAAAAAAAGCTGCTGCACCTATGGCAAGCGCAACTACCGCTATAAAAATAATAGCTATCAGCGTGCGCTTTGAGTTTTTCATGGCGGTTGGGTTTTGCGGTCGGATGGGTCGGAATGGTGGCTGGCCGCCGTGTCAGCGCGTGACGGCGAAGGAAATGTCGGTAGTTGCTGTCGGCGGCAGGCTGTCGGTCGTCCAGCCACCGCCCAGCGCCCGGTACAGCGCCACCCAGGCGCTGCGGCGATCGCGCTGCAGCTGGACCACCGTGCTTTGGGCCGCCAGCAGGGTGCGCCGGGCATCTTCCAGTTCAACCAGGCTGGCCAGGCCGGCGGTATAGCGCGCCTGGGTGCCGGTGAATGAGGCGCGATAGCCTTCGGCGGCGGTCAAGGCGTCGCCGCTTCGCTCAGCCGTGCTTTGCAGTTTGACGAGTGCTTCCTCAACCTCCCGGACCGCCTGGCGCACGCTTGCGCGATATTGCGCCACGGCGTTCGCATAACGCGCATCCGCAGCCTGCACATTGGCCTTGCTGGCGCCTCCGTCAAACAGGGGGACAGTCAGCTGCAGCGGGCCGATGGTCCAGCTGTCGAAGCGCTGTGCCGCGCCGCGTGAAAGCGTTTTGGTCGTGGCGATGGAGCCGCTGAGCGTCAGCCGGGGATAGCGTTGGGCACGGGCCGCGCCTGCCTCCGCGCTGGCGGCGTCCACCTCGCGCGCCGCGTTGAAAATATCGGGCCGCTGCGCCAGTGCTTCAGCAGGCACGCTGGCGACAGGCAGCATGACCTCCTGTGCCGTGTCGGCCGGAGCCCGTGCCAGCTTTTCCCTCAGTTCAGCCTCGTCCAGACCGCTCAGGGCCACCAGCGCCTTGATGTCAAGGTCGCACAAGGCCTGTTGCGCCGTGGCGTTGCCGTGGCTGTCGGCGGCACTGGCGCGGGCCAATGCGTCGCTGGCAGGAGCCTGAAAACCGGCTTTGGTACTGAGCGCCGAAAGACGCGCGGTCTCACCCCGCGAAGCCGCATCGGCGCGTGCCACCTCCCGCAGTTTTTCACAGGCCCGCAGGCTGTAATACTGGTTGGCCACTTCGGCGGCGACCGACACGCGGGCCGAATGCCACATCGCCTTCGAGCCTTCAAGACGCTGCTGATCGGCATCGCGGCTGGCCGCGAGCTTGCCGGACAGGTCGAGCTCCCATGACGCGTTGAGGTCGGCCTGCGCGGTGCTTGCCAGCGGTGGGCTCGTTTTGTTCACCGGGGGAGGGCGACTGCGGCTGAGGCTCGCTGCCGCATCCAGTTTGGGCAGCGTTGCCGCCCCAGAGGCCACGCGGCTGGCGCGCGCCTGCTCGATGTTGGAGCGCGCAGACGCAACGGAAGGGTTCACGGTTTGGGCGGCCATGATCAACTCCACCAGCAAGGGGTCGTTTTGCTGTTCCCACCAGCTGGACAGATTGCCAAGGCTGCCTTTGTGGGCTAGCGCTGCCGTGGTGGCCTGCGCTGGCAAAGCCGCCTGCCACTGCGCCGGAACCGTGCTGGTCATGGGTGGCGGGGCCGGCGCAATAGCGCAGCCCGCCAGCCAAAACACATACAGCGGCAGACAAAGTTGAAACAGCCACAAAACCGGCGTGTGCACCGGTCGGCGCAAGGTGTCAGATGCGGGCATCGGAAACGTTCTTTCTGCATGGCTAGCCACATGCTGCGAACGCAGCACCGGCTTTTGAGCGCGTGGAGGGGTCAAGGGTTTGATTCGAAGGCCGCAGCCCATAGCGCACGAATGGCCTGTCGCTCGGCTCCAAGCTCGGCCGGCGCAACCTGGGTCGGTTCTTCATTGAGGCGGGCGTGGTGCTGCACGCGCCTGAGTTCGCGGTAGGCGCTGGCGGCGTTCTGGCCGATTCCAGCGGGCAGCAAGCCGGCGGTTTCAGCGCGCTGCAACAGGGCGATATTACCGACGTTGTCGATTAGCTCCGGGTGGTGCGCGGACTGCGAGAGCACCAGAAACTGCACCGCGAATTCAGCGTCCACCATGCCGCCGCTGCTGTGCTTCACATCGAATTTCCCGCCCTTCACCGGCCGCGCATTGTGTACCTTTTCGCGCATGTCAACAATTTCACGGCGCAACGCCGCCGCATCGCGCGGCGCGGTGATGACGGCCCG
>NZ_JABBPF010000173.1 GCF_012927415.1 Polaromonas sp.
TGAAGAAGTTGGCATGTCGCTCGAAAAAGTGACGCTGGCTGACCTCGGCCAGGCCAAGCGCATCGAAGTGGGCAAAGAAAACACCATCATCATCGACGGTTCTGGTGCCGCTGCCGACATCGAAGCCCGCGTCAAGCAGGTTCGTGTCCAGATCGAAGAAGCGACCAGCGACTATGACCGCGAAAAACTGCAAGAGCGCGTGGCCAAGCTGGCCGGCGGTGTTGCCGTGATCAAGGTTGGCGCTGCCACCGAAGTCGAAATGAAGGAAAAGAAAGCCCGCGTTGAAGACGCTCTGCACGCAACACGCGCCGCTGTCGAAGAAGGCATCGTGGCTGGTGGCGGCGTCGCTCTGCTGCGCGCCAAGCAAACCGCTGGTGTCATCAAGGGCGACAACGCTGACCAGGACGCCGGCATCAAGCTGGTGCTCCGCGCCCGCGAAGCACCGCGGCGCGAAATCGTTTACAACGCAGGCGGCGAAGCCTCTGTGGTGGTGAACGCCGTGTTGGCCGGCAAGGGCAACTACGGCTTCAATGCTGCCAACGACAGCTACGGCGACATGATCGAAATGGGTATTCTTGATCCCACGAAAGTGACCCGCACAGCGCTGCAGAACGCTGCCTCCGTGGCATCGCTGATGCTGACGACCGAATGCATGGTGTGCGAGTCTGCCAAGGACGACGCACCTGCCGGCGGCATGGGTGGCGGCATGGGCGGCATGGGCGGCATGGGCGACATGGGCATGTAATGCTCCGCTGAGCTCCGCTCGAACAAGGAAAACCGCGGTGGCAACACCGCGGTTTTTTTTCGTCCACCGTACGCCTTCAGGTATTCTGCGAAAGCATCATTGCCCCAAAAAAAAGAGGCACCGGAAATGCACCGGTGCCTCCTCATCAACAGAAATGCCACCCTTTCATCGGCGGCCTGATGCGCAGCCAATCACAGGACCGATTCTTTACGCCAGCCGACAGCCTGCATTTTGGCGATCACAAAATCGGCCAGAAGCTTGTAGCCATAAGGGCTCGGGTGCACACCGTCGGCAAACTCGTACCTGCTAGTGTCGCCCGGGATGGTGCTTGCGTCGGTACAGGCGATCGAACTGCCCGCGAGCGGGTTTGCCGTTGACGTGGTGCTGCAGGCAGGAATTGTGATGTTGCTCAGACCGAACAGGGCCGGGTTGGCATTCTGGGCCCGGCCTTGTGTATAGGCGTCAACCAGCAGCACACCACTGGTGCCCGCAAGAGAAGTTTCCAGGGTCGAATTAAAACGGGTCACCATGGCGCTGACCAGACCCTGGGTTTGGACTCCGAGCGACGCAATGTAGGGCGTCTGGCTCACATCGGGAAGATTAACCACCGAAACGTATTTGGCTCCCTTGGCAACAACAAGCGTCTTGATATAACCGGCGAGTTCCGTCGCGGCCTGTGCCATGCCCTGGACTGCGGCAGCTTGCGCCGCCGAGGCGGCAGGCGCGCCACCGCCAGCGACGGCTTGCTGCGTCGCCGTGTCCCAGCCAGCCAATACCGCTGCGCCTACCGCGCCGGCGCCACCGCCAGCAGCAGTCGCCACACCATTGAGATTCATGAATGTATCGTTTCCACCGGCCAGGACCACGACAAGTTCCGTGCCGCTGAAGCTGCCACCGGCGTTGGCCAAATGGGTGTTCATCTGAGTCACGACGGGCACGGCCATCAGACCCAGCGGTGCCGCCGCAGCAGCCGCGGCCGTACCGGCAGCGCCGCCGCCGTTGGCCGTTGAAACGAAAGACTGAACCGCCGTGCTGTTAGGGCCATAAGCGCTGGTGACACGGGAACTGCCCTGAGCGTAGTTTCGGCAAGTGGGGAAGTTCTGGATCGGTGCGCCCGTGAAGCCGGGAATCAGCGGGAACAGGCCGGTTTGCGCCGCACAGGGTGCGGGCAGCCCGTATTGCGCGGCAACAATTTCAGTCCAGTTTTTGGTGGTCGGGGAATTCACCGTCCATTTGCCGCCACCCAGCGCCGCAATGGAGCCAACCTTGTAGGTGCCGACGTCACTCAGACTGTCACCGAAGGTAACCATCTGCGTGAAGCCGACGCCCGGGCTCTGGCCGCCATCTCCGCCGCCGCAGCCCGCCAATACAATTGCGCAACCAAGCGCTACCGTCGCTTTTTTCCACTGTTTCATCATGACTCCTGTTGTTAAACCAAACGACTGTTTGTTTTTATCTAAAAATGATAGTGGGTGTGTCACTGCCAAAATAGAGGGTATGCCCGGTAATTGGGCGGTCTAACTACGCGAATGGGCGTACTTTTGTCACTTGGGCGACATGGACAAAAAAGCGCGCTATGGCGGGCAGGAAAGATCAGGAGGAACGCCCAACCGCATGCGTCATTCCGTGTTTTTGCGTCATCCAGCACGCCGCCGCGCCAGCGGAGTTACTGGCGAAGCTTGCCCAGCAGGCCGGCAGTTGACGCATCCAGCCCCGAGACATCGCCGCTCTGCAAGCGCGGCTCGATCTCCCTGGCCAGCACCTTGCCCAGCTCGACGCCCCACTGATCAAAGCTGTTAATGCCCCAAATGGCGCCACTGACAAACACGCGGTGCTCCTGCAGGGCAATCAACGCGCCCAGGCTGGCGGGCGTGAGTTGTTCCAGCAACAAGAACGTGCTGGGCCGGTTGCCCGGAAAATCCTGGTGGCCGGCCGCGTCCGGTTTTCCGCGCATAAGGGCCTGCGCCTGGGCCAGGGCATTAGCCAGCAGTTTTTGATGGTGGCCGGGGAGGTCATGCGGCGCATGCGCGGCTTGTTTGACCGCGACAAACTCGACCGGAACCACCGTTGTGCCCTGGTGCAACATCTGGAAGTAGGCATGCTGGCCATTGGTGCCAGGCTCGCCCCAGAGCACGGGCGCAGTCTGAAAAGGCAGCACCTGGCCGTCCATGTCCACGCGTTTGCCGTTGCTTTCCATTTCCAGCTGCTGCAGATAGGCCGGCCAGCGACGCAAGGCACTGCTGTACGGCGCAATGCTGCGGCTGGCAAAACCGTGAAAGTTGCGGTACCAGACATCAAGCAGCCCGAGTCGCACCGGCAGGTTGCGCTCCAGCGACGCTGTGCGGAAGTGCTCATCCATGGCATGGGCACCAGCCAGGAATTC
>NZ_JABBPF010000197.1 GCF_012927415.1 Polaromonas sp.
CATGGTCCGCTATAATTTTTTTGAGCAGCAGGTCCTTGTGGGTCGGATCTTCAATGAGCGAGGCCTGCACAGTGCAATGAACGGCAAGATAATTCCAGGTTGGCACCCGGGCTAGGTCCGGGTAGACCCTGGGTGATAAATACGCGTGCGGCCCGAGGAATGTAACCACTGCCTGCGGACGTGCCTGCAAATATCGCCAATGCAAGTTCGGTTTGGCAACGTGACCGAGCAGGATCAGCTGTGCTGTTTGCTGGCTTGGCCGGGGCCGCTTTTCAAGATGCAGCGGCAGATGGGTGACATAAGGCAGGCCGGCATCATCAACGCTGATCAGGCTGGCAAAAGGGTTGGTTTCGATCAGCGCCGTGGCTTGCGCATGATCGCCTTCAAACTGGGGCGGCAGGTACATAGGTCAAAGCATAGACCAAAATCACGCATAGTCTTCCCCCGAAACCGCAAGTGCGTGACCCCACAGGCTATCCGCCGTGGCCAGCGGACTGAGTTCAGACAGGAATGCCACGCGGATCGATAGTGCAAGGTCAAGCCGGAGCCGGTTGTCCGGCAGATCCACTGCAGCGCTGGGAAAGGTCAGCCTGGCGAGTTGATGCTCCAGCTCCAGCGGTGAGTCCGAAGGAACCAGTGCGCAGAAGCTTCGTGGCCCAAGGCGGGCCAGCGCTCCCTGTGGCGGCAGACGCTGGCGCAATACCTGGGCGAGCAGTTGCGTCATCGCGTCGAGGTTTGAATAATGGGCTGCCGCGGCAACGTCTTCCATGTTGTTGACGTGAATATGGCAAACAGCCAAGTCGGTGCCATTCCTGCGGGCGTCGTCAAAACCCAGCGACAGTAGTTCGCGAAAGCCCCGGATATTCCAGCAACCGGTCAGCGAGTCGAGCGCGCCCTGGCGCTGCAAGGTGCTCAGACGCATCAACAGCTTGTTCTGCAAACTCGACATGGCGCTGATCTTGAGTTCCGCCTCCGCCATGCTCGCCAGATCCTTGAGGGCCGCGAAATCTTCGGCACCAAAAGTCCGGGGCATGGTGTCGATCACGCACAGCGTGCCGACTGCCGCACCCGGTGCGAGTTCCAGTGGCCAGCCGAGATAAGAGCGAATGCCCGGCGGCCCGGTAACCAGCGGATTATCCGAAAAATCAAGGTCAGACCAGGTGTCAGGAATGCAAACAGGCTGATTGAGGGCTACCGCATGGGCGCAAAAAGAAATGTCGCGTGGTGTGTGCGCTACCTCTATGCCCTGCACGGAACGAAACCACTGCCCGTCCTGCTCGACGATGGAAATCAGCGAAATGGGCACATGCAGCAGACGTTTGGCCGTGCGGGTAATCCGGTCAAAACGCTCCTCGCGCGGGGCGTAAGCGCAGTAAGCGCTTCGCAAGGCGGCAAGACGCAAAACTTCATTTTCAGGAATAGGGGCAGAGAGCATGAAGCTACCGGTTGGCGTACAAGCAAATCAGATGATAGCTAATACGTGAACCGGACGGGTTTGGATGCGTTACAGCTGCCCCGTTTTTTAGCCTATTCCCACTCGATGGTTGCCGGCGGCTTGCTGCTTACATCGTAGGTGACGCGGTTGATGCCGCGCACTTCATTGATAATGCGGCCCGACACCTTTTTAAGCAGCGCGTACGGCAGTTCGGCCCAGTCAGCCGTCATGAAATCGCTGGTCTGTACGGCGCGCAGGGCGACTACGTATTCGTAAGTGCGGCCATCACCCATCACGCCCACGCTTTTGACCGGCAAAAACACGGTAAAGGCCTGGCTGGTCAGCTCGTACCAGGTTTTGCCGGATGCCGTATCCCTGAAGTTGTGCAGTTCTTCGATGAAGATGGCGTCAGCCCGACGCAGCAGATTGGCGAATTCTTTTTTGACTTCACCGAGAATTCGAACACCCAGCCCGGGTCCGGGAAAGGGATGACGATAAACCATGTCATGCGGCAATCCAAGCGCCTCGCCGAGTTCACGAACTTCATCCTTGAAGAGTTCTCGCAAAGGCTCTAGCAGTTTCAGTCCGAGTTGCTCGGGCAGGCCGCCGACGTTGTGGTGACTTTTGATGGTAACGGCTTTTTTGCTCCCGCCTGATTTACCGCCGCCGGACTCGATGACATCGGGGTAAATCGTGCCCTGAGCAAGCCATTTGGCGCCCTTCGACGACGTGTGGGCTGCCTTGAGTTTGGCCGCCTCGGCCCTGAACACTTCGACAAACTCGCGGCCGATGATCTTGCGCTTCGCTTCTGGGTCGCTCACGCCGGTAAGGTGGCCCAGGAACTGGTCGGCGGCATCGACCCGGATCACCTTGGTGTGCAGCTTGCCGACGAACATGTCCATCACCATGTCGCCTTCGTTCAAGCGGAGCAGGCCGTGATCGACAAACACGCAAGTGAGCTGGTCTCCAATGGCGCGGTGGATCAGCGCCGCTGCAACCGATGAGTCAACGCCGCCGGACAGGCCCAAAATCACTTCTTCGTCACCTACCTGTTGGCGGATCTTCTCGACCGCCTCGCTGATGTAATCGCCCATGACCCAATCCGGCCGTGTTCCGCAGATGTCGAGCACAAAGCGTTCCAGAATCGCCTTGCCTTGCGTCGTGTGCGTGACTTCAGGGTGAAACTGCAAGGCGTAGTAATTGCGTTCTTCGTCGGCCATGCCGGCAATCGGACATGATTCGGTCGACGCCATCAACTTGAAGCCAGGCGGCATTTCGGTCACGTTGTCGCCATGGCTCATCCACGCGTGCAGCATGCCCTGGCCTTCAGGCGTGGTGTAGTCCTGAATACCGTCCAGCAGTTTCGTATGGCCCCTGGCACGGACTTCGGCATGGCCGAATTCGCGCTTGTGCCCGCCTTCGACCTTGCCGCCCAATGCGGCGGCGATGGCGTACATTCCAAAGCAGATGCCGAGCACCGGAAGGCCCAGATCAAACACGGCCCGGGGGGCGCGAAGCGTTTCGTCTTCCCACAGGCTGGCATGACTGCC
>NZ_JABBPF010000063.1 GCF_012927415.1 Polaromonas sp.
TCAAAAAGATAGTACCAACACGTCAATGGCGACAAACCGGTAGCGCCTGCTGGTTTGACCAGACGGGGGCAAGTATTTGACATTTTGTACAGCTACCCTTGCGCCTAGGTTCTAAAGAGCACACATGAAAGTTGCCCACGCCATGCTGAAGCTCGTAGACGTGAAGGCAAGGAACACGCCAAGCCAACCTTAAAGAATATGTCTTGTGTCAAGCAAGAACGGCCCTCTTTAGCTATTTTTTTTATAGCAAATTAAACCAGGGTTGCTACAAGCGCCGCCGAAAGATAAAAGTCTTGAAGGTTGCCAGAAGGCGACGACCCAGCATCCTCATGCGCAGCTTCAGACGGCGAGCCATGCGCCAAGGCCATGTGCTGCGAACTTGCACCAGAATGCGGTCTTTCCAGCGTTTCCACGGCGTGTAGGCGCGTGCGAACCATTTCAGCTGCATCAGCGCAGGCTGGGTGAGCTGAAACAGGCGTGCCGCTAACGCGGTGCCGGCCAGCTTGGCGGCGAGCACCAGCCCGAGTCCCGCTGCGACGTGGCCGCCGCCCAACAGATAAAGCGCCAGCAGCTTGACCGGCACCAGCGCCAGCACGGGTACCGCAAACGCCAGCAACGCCGCCCAGGGCGGCAGGCGGACAATCCGGCTCTCCAGTTGCCGCCACACGGGCAGGCGACTCAGCGCGGCAAAGCAGGCCGCCAATGGCTCCCAGCCCCATTCCTCAAACAGCAAAAACAGGACAACCGGCGCCAGAAGCAACCCCCGGAGGATTTTTTCAAGCTGTTTCAAATCACGTCTTCCTTAAAGGCCAGTTGCAATGGCCACGACCGGGCCGGTCGACGAGGTCTCGACGATCCGTACCGGGGTCGCACTATGTCTGGACATCAAGCGGGCCCGGGTTTTCGGCGCTTGCAACATGCCATGCCTGCATTGTGCGGCACTGGCCATCGCTGGTTCACCCCAAGATCCCCCCTTTAAAGCGCAGCATCAATCCCGGCGGTGCCGGCAGGGTTAAACCGTGCCTTGCAGACTCAGTGCCTGCAGGGTGTGGCCGCCTTCGGTGTCGAATATCTCCAGGTTCACTTGACGCGCATGGGCTTGCGGGGCTGACATGCTCTGCGAAAGGTGAGTTCTTGCAAGACGATGTCACTGGTTCTGTAGTCACTTGCCGGGGTGTACTCGCGCACCACAAAATAATGGTTGAGGAATTCACCTGCGTGTCCACCGGCTTGGGTCCTGGGCTTGTGATCATGCTTGGTAGGGGTCCTGCAAGCTGACCGCCGGAACGCGCCGCCCGCGCTTGGTCGTGATAGTCAGCCATCATGCGGGTCACGCTGGCCACAAACTGGTCTGGTCCTTGTTGATTCAGCGTAATGCTGGCGCGGACCGGCGAGCCAGTCGATGTAATCCCGGTAATTGGCGTTGAAAACCTGCTTCATTATGTTTTTGTCTTTCGGCAGCGAGGCCCATTGATCCGCTAACCAGCAGCAGCTTTAGCGCCCGGTAATAAAAAGTTCAAGCACCGGCATGCGTGGCGAACCGGATGTTGAAGAGCACAGGTTCTGGACCGAAAATATGCTCAACCCGTCGCGCAGAAAGAGGCCATAGCACTGGTTTTTACTGCCTGCAAGAAGCTCGCGCCTCTTCAGCTTGTGCCGCGCGGCGCGCTGGGCACGAAAGGGAAGACATGGTGGCGAACGCCTGTTGTTTGCCAGCACGTCGGTTTTTGGTACGCCGCCGTGAGGGTGACCTCGCGCATCAGACCAGGGGCGGCAAGGGCGCCAAGGGCGGCTTGACGCCATCCCCTGCGGTGCTGCTGCTGACGGAGCCGCGCCGTTCAAGGCGGTCTTCAAGCTGGCCCATGTAGGCGGCCATGGTGTTGTCTGACTGGCTAATGCGGGCGACCAGTTCCTGCTGCTGGTGTGAGAAACGGTCAGCCAGCACTGTTCCCAGAGCGGTTTCACGGCGCTGGGCCGCCAACGTCTGCTCTTCCATGTAACTCCGCAATTCGGTGAACCGCGATGCTTCGGCCTTGTCGGCCAGCTGGCGCTGGCTGTCGAGCTCGCGGGTATGGACACGCGCCTCCAGCAGGTTTTTGCTTTGCATGTAAAGCGTGCTTGCCAAGAACACCACCAGCGCGATCACCAGCAGCAGCAGCATGACCAAGCCAAGAGACACCTGTACGGTGGTAAAGCCCAAACTCAGCACGCTGATTCGCGTGAACTCATCCACATTGAGTGCCACAAAGGCCGCTATCAACAAAATAGCAAGCACTAAAAGAATGGTGCGAAAACGCATGTCCGACTCCCCGATTGATTATAAAAGTTTACCAATGCACCTCTTTAGTTTCGGCGTCCTGGACTCATGCGGCTGTGGGACGATTCCGACATTTCGCGTCAGTTTGCAAGGGCGTGGCGGTTTGCCGCCGGATGCAGACGCTTTCCCGGACAGGATTGTCGGCGCCCTATAATTTTTCCAATATGCACACACTAATCCGCCAGATTGCCGTAGAAATCAAAGCCCACGAGCATCAGGTCAAGGCCGCAGTGGAACTGATCGATGGCGGCGCGACCGTGCCGTTTATCGCGCGCTACCGCAAGGAAGCCACCGGTGGGCTTGACGACATTCAATTGCGTGAACTCGAATTCCGGCTGGGTTATTTGCGCGAACTGGACGCCCGCCGTGGCGCCGTGCTGAAAAGCATTGACGAGCAAGGCAAACTCACGCCCGAGTTGCGCGCCGCGATTGAATTTGCCGCCACCAAGCAGGATCTGGAAGACCTGTACTTGCCATACAAGCCCAGACGCCGCACGAAAGGCCAGATTGCCCGCGAAGCCGGCATTGAGCCGTTGGCCGACAAGCTGTTTGCCAACCCGTCCCTGAATCCTTCGGAGGAAGCCCTTGCCTTCGTGAACGCCGAAA
>NZ_JABBPF010000157.1 GCF_012927415.1 Polaromonas sp.
GGCGCGGTAGTGCTTACGCGGGCGCCGGTTACGAAGTAGGCATGCAGGTCATGGGCAAAGCGGTTCAGCTTGCCGGTGACGGATTTGTTGCCGCGCACCAAGGCGTTGTAGCCGAGCACGGCGGGAATCGCCACGGCAAGGCCCAGCGCGGTCATGATCAGGGCCTCGCCCACCGGCCCCGCCACCTTGTCGATGCTGGCCTGTCCATTCAGGCCGATGGCCAGAAGAGCGTGATAAATGCCCCACACCGTGCCAAACAAGCCGACAAAGGGTGCGGTCGAGCCCACCGACGCCAGCACGGCCAGCCCGGTTTGCATTCTGGCCGTGATGTCTTCAATCGAGTTTCGCAGGCTGCGCGTGACCCATTCGCTCAAGTCCAGCGTGTCATGCAACTGGGGTTTGGCATTGCCGTCCTTGTGCAGTACGTGGGCGGTGGCTTCGCGGCCTTCCAGGGCCAGAACCCGAAAGGGGTTGGCCGGGTCCGCGCCGAACTTGGCCAGGCCATCGGCAAAGTCCGCGCTGTGCCAGAAACTTTCCGTCGCCCTGGCCTGGTTGGTGAGTTTGCGCAGATCCAGTGCCTTGGTGATGATGACCATCCAGGAGGCCAGTGACATCAGCAGCAGCAGTACGGCGACGCTCCTGGTGACGATATCGCCTTGGGACCAGACGTTGGCAAGGCCGAATTGGGTTTCCATTTAACTACTCCGGAGAATTATTCGAGAACAAAATTAATCGGGACGTTGAACCACATCTCCTCTGCCACGCCGCTGCGCTTGCCGGGAACATAACGCCATTTGAGAACGGTGTTCAGTGCGGCCTGGTCCAGTCGCTCAAAGTTGCTGGACTGGCGGATTTCGGCTTTCCGCGCCACGCCATCGACGCCGATCAGTACACGAACGATGACCTTGCCCTGTTCGCCCATGCGTTTGCTGAGCGCCGGGTAGGCGGGCTTGGGGTTTTGCAGGTAGTCGGCATCGCCGGACGGCAACTGTACTGCAGCCGGTGCGGGCGACGCACTGGCCGATACGCCTGGAGCGACCTGGGCTATCGGCGCTGGAGGCGTCGGCGTGACAACGCCGGTGGGTGCCTCGGGGGCAGGCATCGGGTCGGTGATCGCTAATGGCTGTTGCTGTTGCTGTTGCTGCACTGGTGCCTTGGCCTTGGCGATGGCTTTTTTCTGCATCGTCGGGCTTGGTGGCGTCGGTGGAGCAGGGGGAGCCGGGAGAACTGGTTTGGCTTTGGGCGCGGGCGGATCTATGAGTTGCGACAACACCTCGGCGGGAACGATCAGTTCCACGGTGCGCAGCAACAGGCCACTCTGCAGGGCCCAGATAAAACCGACGTGCAGGGCCACCACTGCGACGGCAATCACCGCATTGCGGCTGAGACGTGGCCGCGAGATGGCAGCTAGCGGCGCACTGGCGCTTGTAAAGGCAATAGCGTTCATCGGAGGATCAATCTGGTTTCGCCAGTGGGCGGGCCGCTTCGGGCGCGAGGCGGCAGAGTTGGTTTATCCCGGTCAGCGGCGGAATATCCACCACACCGAGCCTATCACCAGGATCAGGCTGATGGGGAGCGCTGCGAAGAAAGCGGGGAAATGTTCCATGGGCTGCTTTCCAATGGCTGGTTGGTTCGCTTGGGTTTTGCCTTCGGGCAGATTGCGCTGCATTGCGCCACCACGTTGAGGGCACAACCTTTGCGTTGCCCGAACTGCATCGCGACACCGAGTTCGAACAGGATCTCGTCAAAGCCCATGCCGGCGCGCATGACGGGCAATTTCACGGTCAGAGATTCGGCGGCAAACAGGGACGATCACGGATGGGCTTGGCTTGGCTGGGGGTTGGTTGAATGATTTGAATTGTTGGCTTTATCTTAAATGAGAACATGTCGCATTTGGGGCTGCTCTGGGGGTTGACTGCAATGTAAAAGTTGAAAAATGATTGAAACGACAAACCAAATTAGCGCTTTGTCCAGGTAATTCGGTTGTTGCTTGCTACCTTTTTAAATAGCAGATAAATCGACACAGCCCCTCAGCCAAGTGAAGTCCTCGTGCCTCAATTGGGCAAACCTGCTTTGAACATCGGCCCACATGCGCAAAAGATTGTGATGGCCGCCCGTGAGTCGCACCACTTCCTGCTTCCTGCAGGCGCCGTCGATTGCTGACCCGAAGGCCTGCTGGCGCAGCGCGGCTATCACCATATCAATCTCATACGGCAGTCTGCGCTGCGCGTCGACGCGAACCCTGCTTTCGATCCAAAAAAGCAGGCCAGCCGCGCACCCCGGGTGACGGGTTCGACGCCGTGTACCGAGGTGCCAGGGTACATCACCAGGTCGCCGGCGTCGAACTCGATACGTTGCTCGCCATAGGTGTCCTGTAGCGCCAGTTCACCACTGTCGCAGCTATTCGGTTTGCTGAAAAAAATAGATGCAGGAAACGTCGGTGCGCACATGGCGCGCCGTGGCCGCATGGGTTCGTACGGCATTGTCGATGTGATTGACAAAATAATTGCGGGTTGTCCCCGTAGGGGTTGAACAACGGCGGGTAAACCGACCCGGGCAAGGCGCCAGTAGCAAACATCGGGTTGCGCCGGTGTCGCGAAGACTAACTGGCGCGCTTGCAGGGCGGCCGGCATGTTTTCAGACCACTGTCGGTTGTATTTGACGGCGCCACTCCGGCTGCCTGCGGTGCTGCGAACGTCGGCCCGGTCGGCCGCCAGGGCCAGCTGGCGCACCGGGGCAGGTTCGTCGGACTGGAGCACTTGAGGAATGCGAAGCAACATGGTGTGATGACCAACCGCCCTCGGACCTGCCGGCTTTTCGCAGGAATGCCCGAGGTTTCAAGCGCCGGATCGACGGCGCGGGGTTCAGAACTTGCTGTTCAGCGTCAAGCTGTCCGATTGCGACAGCAACGTGTT
>NZ_JABBPF010000045.1 GCF_012927415.1 Polaromonas sp.
TCGGAGATCCAGCGCTCAAATCCGGCGATGGCCTCGGAACAAAGGCCCCTGAACTCCTTGGTCGCGGTTTTTTGGTCGGCAAGCCAGCTGTTCACCATTTGCTCAAGCGCCCATGCGGCTTCGCCAAATTCGCCCAAGCCCACCATTCTCGAACTGCCTTTCAAGGTGTGAAAAGCACGCCTCAATATAGTAAGCTGAGCGACGTCCTCCGGATCGGCTGCGAGTTCGGCAAGAGCCTGCAACGCCTGGCCTACCACTTCGCGCGCCTCCTCAAGGAAAATATCCTGCAAATCGTCTTCTTCAAAATCCGCCGAAGCTGGCTCGGTGGCCAACGCGGCGGGCTCCAGCATCACCGAAGAGGGCGGGGTCACCAATTCACTGGCGGCAACATCGGCGTCTGTGCCGGAAACTGCAAGCACCGCGTCGCTGGTGCTTGAAGCCAGCACCGGCTGCTCGACAAGTGCTGCGTGCTCAGGCTGCGCATCAAGAAGGATCTCGGGCTTGTCGCCTACTGTGGCGGCGCCCGCCTCATGCTGCACGTAAACGGGTTCCTCCACCAGACTATCGTTTTCCGCAATGACGCCTGAAAAGGCATTTCCCGTGCTTTGCGAACGGCCCATCAAAGGTTTTAGTTCACCTTTTTCTTCGTCATAGACAAAAAGCCTTTTCGCCAGCGCAGGTTGGTAATTGAGCATGTCAATCAGGAAACTCAAGGCCCCCAGGTTGTTGCCCAGATGCTCAAATGTTCCAGCGCTGCGCACCAATTGCTCATCAATTTCAGTGTCGAGCATTTGCTCAACACTGCCCCTCATGTGCAAAACGGCCCGGGAGGCCTGATCCAGACCCAACACCGAAAGCACGCCGCGCATCTGGGACAACTTTCCTGGCACCGCCTGCAAGGTCGTTTTGTCCTGCGGGTTGCGAAAGAAAATGTCCAGTGACTTTTCGAGCTCACCCAGAGAAATCCTCAATTCACCCACTACGCTGCCCATGGTCTGTTTATCACTGACACGGCTATACAGCTCCTCCATCCAGCTTTCCAGCGGCTGAGGCTCCCCCCCGGCACTGACGGCGTCCAGGCGCTGAGCCAGATTCGTGGTCCTGAGCGCCAGCTGGGGATCGTTGGGATCGAGGTCGTCAAAAGCCGCTTCCAGATACAGCACAGAAGTGGCCACTTCCATCGCCAATTCAATTCTCGGCGCTTGTGCGGAACGAAGGGTGGTTTCAATGGCCCGGCTCAAGGCCTGTGCGAGCGGTTCACTGGACGGATGCAGTTTCACCAGCGAGTCGGCCACCAGACTGAACTGATCGGATACCAGTTTGAACTTGCTTGCATCGCCAGCGCAAAGGGATGACCAGGTTTCCTTGGCCAAGGTGATTCGCTTGCGGGCCTGTGCCAACAGTGCGGGGTCGAAACGCCCAAACTGCACAAGCTCGTAATCCACGCGCTTGAATCGTGCGAGCCCGTAGGCAGAGCGGATGGCCGCAAGAACAGGGGTATCGCTTGACTGGTTTGGTGTCGCCTGGGCGCAGAAAAAAAGCAAATCCTGCGCCAGGCGTTCGGAAATCGAGGTGTCGCCTTTGGCCAGGGATGCATATTGCAGCAGGATCCGCGACGCCGCGCGCCTTACATACAGATCCGCCCCAAGAAGATCGTGTGCGAACGCCTCAAAATAGGCTGCCGCAATCGTCCAGAAAATCCGGACCCGCCTATCAGACTGATAGGCGGAGAATCCGAGACTCAGCTCCGTGAGGCTGCTGGCCGCCTGCGGCGCCTTGCCCTTCATGAGTTGCAGGATAGCCTGATCCAGGATCGCACGGACGTCATTTCCGTAACTGCGAGGCTCAACAATTACGGTCAGTTGTGGCTCAATCCAGCGCCACTCAAAAGACCACAGATCGGCGGGATGGATACGGTCCGCGCGGAGCAGTTCCTGAACATCACGGTACTGCGGAAAAAGGGAAACGGCGGAAACGGGTTTGCCAGCCAGCACGCCTTCAAGATATTCTGTCACTGCAAAACTGGCGTATTCGATCTTGGCAACGGCATCGTGGCTACATTGCTCTGGTTGAAGCACAAACTTCTGTACCGCCGCCTCCATAGCCCTGAGCACTGGCGCGGCCCCCGGGAGGCCCACCATTTCCAGCGCACCGACTGCCTGGTGCAACTGCTGGCGGGCGATTCGCAACTGGCTGGCGTCAAGCGCAGCAAGATCCGAGCCGCGGGCCGCGTCAGCCTCCCAGCCAAATAGCGTGGGGGCGGCACCTTCCAGAGACTTGCGAAGCTCGTCGAGCACCCAAGCCAAAGGACCCAGGTCATTGACGGCGAGATCGCCCTCGGCAGCGGTTGAATTCGGGACCTTGGATTGCATAGATAACGGGCCGGTTCAGGAATCAGGGTTCGCAGTCGACGCGAAACGGGCGGAGTTCACGCTATTTTGAAGCGCGACACCGACTGCCGCAGCTCTTCCGCCATGCGCGACAGATCACGCACCTGCTGTGCCGTGGAACGTGTACCTTCTCCGGTCTGCTCAGTCACCGCAAAAATGTGCTGGATATTGCCGGCCACCACGTTGGCCGATGCCGCCTCCCTGGAGGCGGAACTGGAAATCTGCTCGATCAGATCTGCAAGACGGCGTGACACCTGGTCAATCTCGGACAGCGCCGTACCGGCATTGTCCGACAGCTTGGCTCCTTCAACCACACCCTGGGTAGAGCGCTCCATGGCGGCCACCGCATCCTGGGTGTCAGTCTGAATCGCCTTCACCAACGCAGAAATCTGGCGCGTGGCATCTGCGGAACGCTCAGCCAGCCGCTGCACTTCCTCGGCGACCACCGAAAAGCCTCGCCCCGCCTCACCGGCCGATGCCGCGTGAATGGCCGCG
>NZ_JABBPF010000194.1 GCF_012927415.1 Polaromonas sp.
GAATCATCAAGGCGCAACCCGCCTGCGCCACCTTGCCGACGGCCCGAAAAGGCTACGCGCTGGCCGCCACCGTGCTGGGCTCTTCGATGGCCTTCATCGACAGCTCGGTCGTCAACATTGCCCTGCCCGCCATCCAGCGCGATTTTGCCGCCGGCGCTGGCGCCAATCTGGCCGTGCTGCAATGGGTCATCAGCGCGTACCTGCTGGCGCTCGGATCCCTGCTACTGGTGGGCGGCTCGCTCGGTGACCGGTTTGGGCGGGGCACGATTTTCATCATCGGGATTGCCATTTTTACCGCCGCCTCCGTGGCCTGCGGGCTGGCTTCGGGCACGCGCGTACTGATTGCCATGCGGGCCTTGCAGGGCGTGGGCGCAGCCTTGCTGGTGCCGTCCAGCCTGGCGATCATTGGCAGCGTGTTTGAAGGCCAGGAACGCGGCAAGGCGATAGGCACCTGGGCGGCCTGGACCGCCATCACGGGTGCTGGCGGTCCGGTGCTGGGCGGCTGGCTGGTCGACGCGGTGTCGTGGCGCGCGATCTTTTTTCTCAATGTACCGCTGGCGCTGGCGACGGTCTGGCTGGCCGTCTATGCGGTGCCAGACAGCCGCGACCCGCAGGCGCCGCGGCATTTTGACTGGCTCGGTGTGCTGCTGGTGGCAAGCGGCCTGGGCGCCCTCACCTACGGGCTGACGCTGGTGCCTGATCGCGGCTGGCGGCACGGTAGCGTGCTATGGCCCCTGTTGGCCGGCCTTGCAGCACTGGCGGCTTTCGCGCTGGTGCAGGCGCGTGAAAACGCGCCCATGGTGCCGCCGGCTCTTTTCAGGTCGCGCGATTTTGTCGGCATCAATCTGCTGACGCTGCTGCTTTACTTCGCGCTGGGCGGCGTGCTGTTTTTTCTGCCCTTTGTGCTGATAGGCGCATTCGGTTATTCGGCCACCGCAGCGGGCGCCACGCTGCTGCCTTTTTCCGTCATTGTGGGCCTGTTGTCATCAAGCGCCGGGAAGGCCATGCCGCGCCTGGGTGCCCGGTTGATGCTCACCTGGGGACCGGTGACGGTAGCTGCCGGGCTGGGGCTGATGGCGTTACCGGGCCTGGGCTGGTCTTACTGGGCCGGCTTTTTCCCGGCCATGGTGCTGCTTGGACTGGGCATGACGATTGCCATTGCGCCGCTTACCACCACGGTGATGGACGCTGTGCCGTCAGCGCACGCCGGCGTGGCCTCAGGCGTTAACAACGCGGTGGCTCGCGTCGCAAGTCTGGTGGCCGTGGCCGTGTTGGGTGTGGTGTTTGCCGCCGCCCTGGGCGGGCCACTGAACGGCGCACCGCCCGCGACGCTGATTCACGCATTTCGCTGGGTGGTGCTGGTCGCGGTGCTGGGAGCGCTGGGCGCGGGCGTCTGCGGCGCGTTATTTTTGAAGCCTGCGCTGGCAGCCGGCAGGCAGCAAGACAGCCATGATTGATCACCGGTCTGAACTTGCCGGTTCAGGTGGCAGCGCAGGCGACACCGGCCCGGCAGGCGTTTGCCTGCAATCCGTTTCAGGGCAGCGTAAGGTGCGAGCGTGTCCAGCGCACGATGTCGGCGGCACCCATGGCACCGGGCTGGCGCGCCACTTCGCGGCCGTTGACGAACAGCGCCAGCGTCGGAATGCTGCGAATGTTGAAACGCTCGCCGAGGCTCCGGGCCTCCTCAGTGTTGACTTTTGCCACGCGAACTTCGGGTTCCAGCTGCGCTGCTGCCTGTTCGTAAGCCGGCGCCATCTGCAGACACGGGCCGCACCAGGGTGCCCAGAAATCAACCAGTACCGGAATCTCGTTGCGCGAAACATGCCGGTCAAATGCCGTTTCGTCCAGACCGGCCGGATGGCCCGTAAACAGGGCCTTGTGACAGCTGCCGCAATCGGGCGCATTGGCAAGATCGGCGCGTTTTACCCGGTTGGTGGTGTGGCAGTGCGGGCAAACGATGTGCAGGGATTCAGTCATATTGTTTGCGCGCACTTAAGCGGCCACCTCGTCCAGCGCCTTGCACGACGGGGAACATACGGCGTGGGATTTACCCATTACTTTTCGCGTACCCATCTGCGAGCGAGGCCGGTGTTTGCCGCACATGAAGCATGACATGGTGGCGGCACCAAACGAAGCCGACGCCGCAAACGGCGAGCCTGGCACCTTGGATTTGTAGCGCAGGCCGTCCGCGAGAACGGTGGTTTTTGCATCAGATCTGGACATCGGTGTCTCCTTGGTTGGGTTGGCGCATGGCGCGCTCTATGGCCTGCCTGGCCTGCTGTTCGGCGCCCAAGGCCCAATCCAGCGGTGAACGGCACAGGCCCGCGTACCGATAATTGACATTTTCATACAACTCCGACGCCGCAGGGTAGGAATCCAGCAGGGTGTGCAGGGCCGGGTCTGACTCCAACTCGTGGAGTTCGTTCACCAGGTGCAGTGCCACCGAGCGGTATTGATCAGGCCCGACCGCGATGGCGCTATGCTCGAGCCGCTCAAGCAACTCTGCCAACACGTGTGTGACGGTCAAACTGGAAGTCGAAGGATTGGTTTTGGTCGTGTTCATGCATCAGATCTGAGGCTTTATTTCCGAAATTCAAGCAAGTTACAAGCCAGACATTGCCCTCTTGTCCTTGCTTGTTGAACCTTGCTGAAGCCAGCAAAGTTCGAGAGAAATTCATTATTTGCAGAAAAATTCACTGCAGGTCCAATGAATACCGATTCAGCATGCTATATCTTTGATAGCAATCAGCTTTTCGCGATAGTTGCGG
>NZ_JABBPF010000065.1 GCF_012927415.1 Polaromonas sp.
CAGCAGCGCAAGTGCTGACAAATCCACCCCCCCCACCGTCGGGATGACCCGTCGCAGGGGCGTCAACAAGGGCTCGGTGAGGCGGCCCAGAAGGCTGTAAACGGGCGAGCCGGGTTGCACCCAGGACATGATGGCGTAGCCCAGCACCAGAATAAACAGCGTCTGCAGCGTCACCCGGATCAGCATCTTCAGCGCAAAGACGAATATCCCGAGCATCACCGTCGGCAAGGCATCCAGACTCCAGGAGACAGCGCCGAGCAGCACGCTGAACAACAGCCACCATAGCAGGGCATAACCCAGGGCGATCAATACGGCAGCCAGCACGCTGGCCCAGTCAATCTGAGACTGGGACAGCGACCGAGGCAGTGCGCGCCGCAACGGCTTGACCAGCCAGTCCGTCAAGGCCATCACAAAACTGCCTGGTTGCGCTTTCATGTTGACACGCAACCAGTTCATCCAGGCGCGCAGCAAGGCTGCAGCGATCAGCAGAAAAAACGCTGTCTCAAGCAAAAAAGCCAAAACCTTGATCAGCATAAATTTCTCGCGTGTGCAAGCATCAAAAGCATCATCAACGCCTTATCGACGCGGCTTTTTGCCTTGTTTTCGACCCGGATTTCCGGCCGCCTTCTTGGCAACAGCTTTTAGTGCGTGAATCGGCGATTTGGCCGTTCTGTCAGTTACTGTGTCCTTGGCCACATTATGGCTTTCGGTACCGGAATTGCGTTTGCCGGTGCGCGCCTCCGAACGCTTGTCCGCCGATTTGCCACCTTCCTTGCTACCGCGCTCCTGCACAGAAAGTTCAGCTGAAGCGCCGCCAGCCTTGTCCTTCATGTTCCGGCTCAACAACTGCGCTTTGTCTTCGCCTTCATGCACCAGCCGGAAGTCGATTTTTCGGCCATCCAGATCGACACGGCTGACCTGTACCCGAACCCGCGTTCCGATGGCATAACGCATGCCGCTGCGTTCGCCACGCAATTCCTGGCGCGCTTCGTCAAAGCGGAAGTATTCGCCGCCGAGTTCGGTGATGTGGACCAGACCCTCCACATACATCGCGTCAAGTGTCACGAAAATGCCGAATCCGGTCGCCGTCGTGACCACCCCGCCAAATTCCTCACCGAGATGCTCGCGCATGTACTTGCACTTCAGCCAGGCTTCGACATCGCGGCTGGCTTCGTCCGCACGGCGTTCATTGGCGCTGCAATGTAGACCCGCAGCTTGCCAGGCAAGCTGATCAACGCTGGCTTTTTTGGGCTTTTCGCTTGGTTCCCTGACACGCGCCGCCAGCCGTTTGGACAGCTTGGCCTCGGCTTCGCCAGGTGTGGGCAGCACCGGCAGTTGGTACTTGGTCTTTTTCAAAACGGCCTTGATGATGCGGTGCACCAGCAAATCCGGATACCGGCGAATCGGGCTTGTGAAGTGGGTGTAAGCCTCATACGCCAGGCCGAAATGGCCACTGTTCATGGGCGTGTAAATCGCCTGCTGCATGGAGCGCAACAGCATCGAATGGATTTGCTGTGCGTCGGGGCGGTCTTTGGTCGCCAGGGCGATCTGCTGGAACTCGCCCGGAGCAGGATCGTCGCTCACGGTCATGCCGATATTGCTCGCCTTGAGGTAATTGCGCAGCAACTCGATTTTCTCCGGCGTCGGCCCTTCGTGTACGCGAAACAGGCCGACATGCTTGCTCTGCGCGATAAAATCGGCCGAGCACACATTGGCAGCCAGCATCGCCTCTTCGATCAGCCGGTGCGCCACATTACGGGTACGCGGAATGATTTTGTCAATGCGCCCCACCTCATCGCAAACAATCTGGGTTTCGGTGGTTTCAAAATCCACCGCCCCGCGCACGCTGCGCTCCTTGAGCAGCGCTTTGTACACCTCGTGCAAATTCAGCAAGTGCGGCACCACGGCCTTGCGTTGCACCGCTTCAGGACCCCGCGTGTTGCCCAAAATGGCGGCCACCTCGGTATAAGTCAAACGGGCCTGACTCAACATCAGCGCCGGGTAAAACTGGTAGGCGTGAACCTCTCCCTTGGCATTAACCAGCATGTCACACACCATGCAAAGACGCTCAACATGGGGGTTGAGCGAGCACAGCCCGTTAGACAGTTTTTCCGGCAGCATGGGAATCACGCGACGCGGAAAATACACGCTGGTTGCGCGGTCATAGGCATCAATGTCAATGGCGCTACCGGTTTCCACGTAATGGCTGACATCGGCGATTGCCACCAGCAGCCGCCAGCCCTTGCTACGCCCTACCTTGGCAGGCTCACAATAGACGGCGTCATCAAAATCGCGCGCGTCCTCGCCGTCAATCGTGACCAACGCAATGTCAGTCAAGTCTATGCGGTGCGTCTTGTCTACCGGGCGCACGGCATCGGGCAAGGTACGGGCAAGCGCCAGCGCTTCGTCGCTAAATTCGTGCGGCACGCCGTATTTGCGAACAGCAATTTCGATTTCCATGCCCGGATCGTCGATTTCGCCCAGCACTTCAGTGACCAGCCCCACCGGCTGGCCAAACAAGGCCGGCGGTTCGGTCAGTTTGACCACCACGATTTGACCGGTCTTGGCAGTGCCCGTAGCGCCTTTTGGTATCAGCACATCCTGGCCATAGCGCTTGTCCTCGGGCGCCACCAGCCAGACACCGCTTTCATGGAGAAGACGGCCAATGATCGGGTTGGTCGAGCGCTCGATTATTTCGGTCACCCGGCCTTCGGGCCGGTTTTTGCGGTCG
>NZ_JABBPF010000189.1 GCF_012927415.1 Polaromonas sp.
GATGGAAAGTTTCGCGGCCGGCTTTGACCGCCTGCATGACCTCGCGCCGCATGAAATCCAGTTCGGTATTTTGAAACGCCTGCGCGGCACGCCGATCACCCGGCACACCGTGGATTTTGCGATGGCCTACGACCCGCAGACGCCGTACACGATTCTGCAGACCTCCACGATTGATTTTGCGACGATGCAGCGCATTCAGCGCTTTGCGCGCTACTGGGAAATGATCGCCAACTCGGGGCGCTTTGCGCTGGCGCTGAAGCTGCTGCTGGGGCCGGGTTCGGCCTTTAACCACTTTCTGTGCTTCAGCGACTGGCTTTGGCAGACCACCGGCAAGACGCATGAATTTGCGCTGGAGAAACTGGTGGATTTTCTGTTTGAGCACCTCACTTCGGTCCACGCGTTGAATCCGGAGGTGGCTCGCCAGGCGCTGCTCGCCGATTATCAGGCCAGCGGTGCGCGTGCCAGGCCGAAGTGCCTGGCGGACCTGCTCGACGCACTTCGGACTGCCTTGCCGTTGGCTGCGTCAAAACACCGTGCTGAGCGGCAAAGCCGGCATGTCAGCCAGCAAGCCCACCGAGACGAAATCCAGAAGGCTGCGGCGGCGGCCTGACGCGGGCGAATCGCGCTTACCCAGCCGGTTTGCCCTCGTAGGTGGCAAACGGTCACCGGGCAGTAACCCAGCGTAGAAAGGGCTCTCGCTCGACTGATTTGCGCTATAAGCTCTCAAGCGGTCAGGTGGGCCAATGGGTTTAGAGCTGGCGTAAGACCGATGGGCAAGCTGTAACAATCCGTTCGATGACTTCGGGCGACTCTCATGAAGTACATCAGCAGCTGGACCTTGCCGCAGGGCACTTGCAGCGTCGCCGTGGTGCATTTTCCGGGAACCGGCGGCGCGCCGCCCCAGGGTGTCGACATGCTGAAATGCAGTCACGGCAGTCACGGCAGTCACGGCATGAACGGCCAGGGTTTTGCCATCGCCAAGCCAAGCAATGGCACGGCTTTGTTCCTTTAGCAGGCGCAAGGGCCCGACCTGATCGCCATTAAGACAACACCCTTCCTCGAGGACGCCGACGCTGGCGTGATGCCGGCATCTCTGGGCAAGTACCGAGCGCGGTGGCTGATCACCTCACCCGGTTTCGCTTGAAAAAAATTTAAACAAACTTCTGCAGGGAGGGTTTGCTCACTTTGCAAGGGGCGCCTGTATTGCGTGGTTTTTGTAGGTCCAACAACATCCTGAAAATCACATCTAATCCCAGCCAAACGCAACAAGATGCCGTCCAAATGTGGACTGGACTTTGTCAATGCTGGGAACTCCAACAAAAAAGGGTCAATCTTCAAAAATAATTTTGACCCCGGAACCCCATCGTTTTTTACGTCGTTTGGACTTGGGCCGTCGGGGTGTTTTTTCACTCAGGCCGACTGGGTGCGGAGCCATTGCAGGCCTTCAAAGCCATTGGCAACTGGGTGGCTTTAGCGGGTGCATCACTGTGTTTTTTGGGGCATGGCCTTGATTGTTTGCTTCAGGGGTGATGTTTGGGAAACGCACAACCAAGCTGTCATTTCTTTCCCCCGCATTGGTCTACTTGTCCTGTTGGCGACTGGTTATGGATTCTTTTGGGCAATGAGGATCGTGAGTCAAGAGCGCTCGCCAGTCATTGAGTGCTACGGGTTTTCCAAGCGGGCAGACGCTCACAGCTGCCGAAATACCCGCAAAATACGCGCATGACTTCTGTTGCGCCCCCCCCCTTCGCCATGCCCCGTTTCTGGGCCGACTTGAAAAGCCCGGACTTTGCGCGCCTGAACCTGGACCGCGTCATCGCCGTGCTGCCGGTCGCCGCGATCGAGCAGCATGGGCCACACCTGCCGCTCAATGTCGATGCGACGCTGGTCGACGGCGTCATCGCCGCTGCCTTGCCCCATTTGTCCGCCGACCTGCCGGTGCTGTTTTTGCCAACGCAATCAGTGGGCTTCAGCCCCGAGCACATGCGTTTTGCTGGCACGCTCACGCTTAGCAGCGAAACCATCACCCGGCTCTGGACGGAAATTGCCGAGTCAGTGGCGGCCAGCGGTGTGAAAAAACTGGTGCTGCTCAATTCGCATGGCGGCCAGTCGGGGCTGCTGGATGTGGTGGCGCGCGACCTGCGGGCACGCCTTGGCATGCTGGTGTTCAGCGTGAACTCTTTTAATCTGCCCTTGTGCAACGAGCAAGGGGAGTCGGTAGCCGAACTGTTCTGCGCGCATGAGCACCGCTTCGGCATTCATGCCGGCGAAATTGAAACGTCGATGATGCTGGCGCTTCAACCGGGGCAGGTTGCTATGGCGAAGGCGCAGAATTTTCGTTCGACTTCGCAGGACCGTTCCGAAAAGTTCAGTATCCTGGGCGACGGCCGCAGCGCCAAGCTGGGCTGGCAGATGCAGGACTACAACGCGCACGGGGCTGTCGGCAACGCTGCGGCGGCCACGACGGAAAAAGGCCATGCGCTGCTGGGCGCGATGGGCCGCAGCCTGGCGCAGTTGCTGCAACAGCTCGACCAGTTGCCCGCCGATACGCTGCGCAGCGGCACAGCGGTCGGGCCCGAAAAAACAAACCCCCCCAGCCCCTGGGAACCCGCCGGGGGGGTCCGGCCGCGCCGTGCGGGGGGGCCCGACTGCGG
>NZ_JABBPF010000067.1 GCF_012927415.1 Polaromonas sp.
CAGCGTTTCGAGGTCAATAGCAAGATTTTCAAGGTCGATACCCCGGCGGGTACGAGCTACGTTGGCATGGCCGGCACGGTGGCGCACTTTCCCGTGTTGCGCAAGGCCATGGCAGCGCTGCCGAAGGAATTGCTCAAGCTCGACACCAAGGACGAGGTATTCGATACCTTCGTCAAGCTCCATCCCTTACTGAAAGAAACTTTTTTCCTGCAGACCAAGGAAGACGACAACGACCCTTACGAGTCCAGCCAGTTCACAGTGGTGATTGCCAACGCGAGCGGGATTTATGGTCTCTACAGCTACCGCGAAGTGTTTGAGTTCAATGAATTTTGGGGCATAGGCTCGGGCCGCAGCTTTGCGCTAGGCGCAATGCATGCCAGCTGGGACAAGGCCAAAACGGCTCGTGAAGTTGCGCTGGCCGGCATGAACGCCGGCTGTGAGTTTGACAAAAATTCTGGCGGGCCGATTGATGTATTTACCCTCAAATTGAAAGCCTCCCAATGAGTGCAGCTACAAGTCTGATTGAAATCAAGGTGCCGGACATTGGCGACTTTGACGAAGTGACCGTGATCGAAGTGCTGGTCAAGGCCGGCGACACCATCAAGGCCGAGCAGAGCCTGATTACCGTCGAAAGCGACAAGGCATCGATGGAAATCCCGTCGTCTCAGGGGGGCGTGGTCAAGGAAATCAAGGTCAAGCTGGGCGACAAAGTCAAGCAGGGTTCGGCAGTCCTGACGCTGGAGGCTTCGGGCGCGGCTCTGGCTGCGGATAAGGAGAAAAAAGAGGTTGTAGTCCAGATAACACCGGCACAAACTGCTATTAAAAAAGTAGCAGAAGCTGCGCCTGCCGCTGTTGCCAGCTTTAGCGGCTCGGCCGATCTTGAATGTGACCTGCTGGTATTGGGCGCCGGTCCTGGCGGCTACTCCGCTGCTTTCCGGGCGGCCGACCTGGGTCTGAAGGTTGTATTGGTCGAGCGTTACGCCGCGCTGGGTGGCGTCTGTCTGAATGTCGGCTGCATCCCTTCCAAGGCGTTGCTTCATGTGGCCGCTGTGATGGATGAGGTCAGCCACATGGCAGCCGTGGGCGTGGAATTCGGCGCACCCCATATCAACATCGAGATGCTGCGCGGTCACAAGGAAAAGGTTGTGGGCAAGCTGACCGGCGGCCTTGCCGCCATGGCCAGGATGCGCAAAGTCACGACGGTGCGAGGCTACGGGGCCTTCGTTGGCGCCAACCATCTGGAGGTTGAAGAAACCAGCGGCAATTCGCAGGAAAAAACCGGTAACAAGCAGACTATTGCCTTCAAGAAGTGCATTATTGCCGCCGGTTCGCAAGCCGTTTGTCTGCCCTTCATGCCCGAAGATTCGCGCGTGGTCGACAGCACGGGCGCGCTGGAGTTGAAGGAAGTTCCCAAGCGCATGCTGATTCTGGGTGGAGGCATCATTGGCCTGGAAATGGGCACGGTATACAGCACGCTGGGCGCACGCCTGGACGTGGTGGAAATGCTGGATGGACTGATGCCGGGTGCTGATAGAGACCTGGTCAAGGTGTGGCAGAAGATGAACGCACCGCGTTTTGACAACATCATGCTCAAAACCAAGACTGTCGGAGCCAAGGCCACGCCAGCCGGTATTGAAGTCACGTTTGAAAACTCCGAGCCGGGTGGCGCTGCTCCCCTACCTCAAACCTACGACCTGGTGTTGCAAGCCGTGGGCCGCAGCCCCAACGGCAAAAAGATTGCCGCTGACAAGGCGGGCGTGAGTGTGACCGACCGGGGCTTCATCCCCGTGGACATCCAGATGCGTACCAATGTGTCGCACATTTTTGCCATTGGTGACATTGTCGGCCAGCCCATGCTCGCGCACAAGGCGGTACACGAGGGGCATGTGGCGGCTGAAGTGATTGCCGGGGAATTGCAGGACAACAAGGAACTGGCCAGCGCCGCCTTCAACGCCCGCGTGATCCCGAGTGTTGCTTATACCGACCCGGAGGTGGCATGGGTCGGCCTGACCGAAGATCAGGCCAAGGCGGAAGGCATCAAGGTCAAGAAGGGCATGTTCCCTTGGTCGGCTTCGGGTCGAGCGATTGCCAACGGTCGTGACGAAGGTTTTACCAAGTTGCTGTTTGCCGACAGCCCGGAAGCGCACGGTCATGGCAAGATCTTGGGCGGTGGCATGGTTGGCACGCATGCGGGAGACATGATTGGCGAAATCATTCTTGCCATCGAAATGGGTGCTGACGCGGTGGACATTGGCAAGACCATCCATCCGCATCCGACGCTCGGCGAGAGCATCGGCATGGCGGCGGAAGCTGCGCATGGCTCATGCACTGATTTACCCCCCCAGCGTAAGTAGTCGCTGACGAATCAAGACCGCGCATCAAAGCCCGAACCCTTACGGTTTCGGGCTTTTTGTTTTTTGTAGTGCGTGCAAGTCACCGGATCGAAACTCAGCAGCCGCATACCCAGATTTCATTTTAAGCATTTTTAGGTTTTTCTCCAGGATGCTGGTAGCGGGCTCACAAACGGTGCTATGATTTGCGGCTCTGCTGAAGACAATGCAGCTCATCCGCAAGGCGAGCGACGAGTCGGAAAGCAAAAAAAGTCAAATGA
>NZ_JABBPF010000030.1 GCF_012927415.1 Polaromonas sp.
TGCGCATGACGCTTTGCCGGCTGAATCGCAGCCATTGAAAGACCCGGTGTGCGGCATGACCGTCACCGACCAGTCGCCGCACAAGCTGGCGCACGAACGCCGGTCCTACTATTTCTGCAGCTTGAAGTGTCAAGCCAAGTTTTCGGCGAACCCGCTGCAATACCTTGCGCCCGCGCCACCTGTTGACGCGCCACCTGCAATCACCGGTACGATCTACACCTGCCCGATGCACCCGGAAATACGTCAGGACCATCCTGGCAATTGCCCCAAGTGCGGCATGACGCTAGAGCCGCTGTTGCCGGACCTCGGCGACGATGAAAACCCCGAACTGCGAGACTTTCAGCACCGGTTCTGGTGGACCTTGCCACTGACATCCATCGTGTTTGTGCTCGCCATGGTTGGTCACCGTTTGCAATGGATGGACATGGCCGTGCAGAGCTGGGTGGAACTGGTGCTGGCAATACCCATCGTCCTCTGGGCCGGCTGGCCGTTCTTCTCGCGCGGCTGGCGATCGGTGGTGAATCGCAGTCCCAACATGTGGACGCTGATCAGTCTGGGCACCGGCGCTGCCTTCGTTTACAGCGTGATCGCGACGGTAGCACCGCAAGTTTTCCCGGCTTCGTTCATCTCCATGGGCCGCGTCGCCGTGTACTTTGAAGCCGCCGCGGTGATCATTTCGCTTACCCTGCTGGGCCAAATGCTCGAACTCAAGGCCAGATCGCAGACCTCTGCGGCGATCAAGTCGCTGCTCGGCCTGGCGCCCAAGACCGCCCGGCGCATCCGGGACGATGGCACGGAAGAGGATGTTCCGCTGGCCCATGTGCATGTGGGCGATCTGCTGCGTGTGCGCCCCGGAGAGAAGGTGCCAGTGGACGGAGTCGTGACTGAAGGCGGCAGCTCGGTGGATGAATCGATGCTCACCGGCGAGCCGATGCCGGTCGCCAAACGGGTGGGCGACAAGGTGATCGGCGCCACGCTCAACACCAGTGGCGCGCTTGTGATGCAGTCTGAACACGTCGGCACGGCCACGATGCTGGCGCAAATCGTGCAAATGGTCGCCCAGGCCCAACGCTCCAGGGCGCCCATGCAGCGCATGGCCGACGTGGTGGCGGGCTATTTTGTCGTCACCGTCGTCTCCATTGCCTCGCTCACTTTTTTGGTTTGGGGATTTTTCGGGCCTGAGCCGAGCTGGGTGTTTGGCCTGATCAATGCCGTATCGGTCCTGATCATCGCCTGCCCGTGCGCCCTGGGCTTGGCCACACCGATGTCAATCATGGTGGCTACCGGTCGTGGCGCAACGCAAGGCGTGCTGTTCCGCGATGCAGCGGCCATCGAGAACCTGCGCAAGGTCGACACCCTCATCATCGACAAGACCGGCACCCTGACTGAAGGCCGACCGATGTTTGAACGCGCCATTCCTGCACCTGGCTTTGACGCCGACGAGGTACTGCGCCTCGCCGCCAGTCTGGACCAGGGCAGCGAGCACCCACTGGCCCAGACCATTGTGCGTGCAGCCCGCGAGCGCGGCATGCTGCTCGATAAACCGGAAAATTTTGATTCCGCCTCCGGCATCGGCGTGCGCGGGCAGATTACGGGCCGTCAGATGACGCTTGGCAATACCGCGCTGATGGCGCAGATCAGTGTCTCAGTCGACGTCCTGATGCCGCAGGCCGAGGCTTTGCGCGCAGAAGGAGCCAGCGTGATGCACCTGGCCGTTGATGGTCAGCTGATGGGCCTGCTGGCCGTGTCTGACCCGATCAAGCCCAGCACGCCCGAGGCGCTGGCTACACTGAAAGCTGCCGGGTTACGCATCGTGATGGCGACTGGCGACGGTCTGACCACGGCAAAAGCTGTTGCGACCCGCCTGGGCATCGCCGAGGTGCATGGCGAGGTCAAGCCAGCCGACAAGCTGTTGCTGGTGGAAAAGCTGCAGAAGGAAGGCCGCGTCGTGGCAATGGCGGGCGACGGCATTAATGACGCCCCGGCGCTGGCCAAGGCAGATGTTGGCGTGGCCATGGGCACGGGAACTGACGTGGCCATGAACAGTGCTCAAATCACGCTGGTCAAGGGCGATCTTCGCGGGATTGCGATTGCGCGCGCGCTATCCGAAGCGACCGTAAGCAACATGAAGCAAAACCTGATGTTTGCCTTTTTGTACAACTCGCTGGGCATCCCGATTGCGGCTGGTGTGCTCTATCCTGTGACCGGCTGGCTGCTGTCACCCATGATTGCCGCGCTCGCCATGAGCTTCAGTTCGGCATCGGTGATCGGTAACGCTTTGCGGCTGCGAAACAGGCGTGTATGAGTCCTTTTTTTGGTCGTATCGCCGGCAACGATTGCCATCGTCAGAAACTTGACGGCTCACGAAAGATGGCGTGCCTGGCGATGGCATCCAGAACGCATCAGTTCAGGGTCAAGGCCGACGAAAGTTTTTTGTTCCCAACAAGGATGAATTGATGATCGCAAGTAAAAATAAGTGGCTGTTCACGACGATACAAGTCGGCCTGCTGGCTTGGTCTGGCGTCGCATGGGCCACTGACAAGGTGTATGTGGCCAATGAAGGCGCTGACACAGTCAGCGTGCTCGATGCCGCGTCGTTCAAGGCGCTGGCGAGCGTGCGCGTCGGCAAAATGCCGCACAACGTGCAGGTATCGCCCGACGGCAAGCTTGTATGGGTGACCAACAACGGTGAAGCCGTCCAGGCGGGCAATGCTTCTTCGCACAGGGATACGGCCAAAGGCGATCATGATGCGATGGCAAAACCAGGGGCTGTTTGGGTCATCGACGCGGCAACTAACGCGGTGATCGCAAAGGTGCCGGTTGGCATGCACCCTGCCCATGTGGTGGTGTCGCCGGACGGGGGCTTTGCCTATGTCACCAATGGTGGTGATGACACGGTGAGTGTGATCGACACATCGCTGCAGCGTGTTGTCGTCACAATTCCGGTCGGCAAGTTTCCCCACGGTATTCGCATCAGTCCGGACGGCAAACAGGCCTACGTCGCCAACCTCAAGGGCGGATCGGTGTCGGTGATTGATACCGCCAGCCGGAAGGAGGTCGCGCAGTTTCCTGCAGGCAAGGGTCCGGCTCAAGTCGGTTTCACACCGGACGGTCGCCTTGTCTTGGTGTCGCTGTCGCAGGAAAACGCAGTCGCCGTGATCGACCCGACCATGCGCAAGGTGATTCGCAAGGTTGCCGTCGGAACGATCCCCATCCAGTTGTATGTCACGCCGGATTCCCGCACGCTGCTGGTGGCCAACCAGGGCACGCCAAGGAAGCCTGGCAAAACCGTCAGCATGATAGACCTTGAGAGTTTCAAGATTACAAAGACAGTGGCAACCGGCGCCGGCGCCCATGGCGTGGCCGTAGATCGTGATGGCCGGTATGCCTTCGTCACGAACAGCTATGCCAACTCTGTGTCGGTGCTCGACATCAGGGAGAGCAAGGTCGTTGCGACCGTTGGCGTGGGAAAGGGACCCAACGGCATCAGCGTGACGCCGTGACGACATTTTCCTTAAGTCAAAGAAAATAATCCGTCAACAGTGGAACAAACGCAGCGTTAACTCAGTTTTTTCACCAAAACCTGGCTTTTGCGGTCCCAATTGTATTTTCGTTTGCGGGCCTCTGGCAGCCAGTCCGGGTCGACCAGCACAAAGCCGCGCTTGATAAACCAGTGCATGGTCCGCGTGGTCAGCACAAAAATGCTTTGCAGGCCGGCGGCGCGGGCCCGCTGTTCGATGCGCTTGAGGACTTTTTCGCCGTCACCCTGGCCCTGGCTTTGCGGCGAGACCGTGAGCGCGGCCATTTCACCGGTTTTGGCTTCGGGATAAGGGTAAAGCGCAGCACAGGCAAAAATCACTCCGTCATGCTCGACGATCGTGTAGTGGTCGGCATCGCGCTCAATTTCCGTGCGGCTGCGCCTGACCAGCGT
The DNA here is from genome assembly GCF_012927415.1 of Polaromonas sp. Taxonomy (GTDB): domain Bacteria; phylum Pseudomonadota; class Gammaproteobacteria; order Burkholderiales; family Burkholderiaceae_C; genus Polaromonas. Next base: position 3,932 of record NZ_JABBPF010000030.1, read on the forward strand.
GCCGTCCCTTTCGAACGGCTCTATAAGTTGCAGGATGCCGCCGACATCGTCGCCTGTGGCTTCGCGCAGTTCTTCGAGTTTTTCGTCCACCAGCATGGTGCCTATGCCGTCATGGACGTAAATCTCCAGCAGTAGTGCGCCGTCAACCGCAAACGGGATGATGTGGCTGCGCTCCACGCCGGCCTTGCAGGCTTTCACGCAATGCTGGAGGTAAAAGGCCGTGTCTGTAGGGTGCTGCGCGGTCGGTACCCGGGCGAGAATCTCCTCGGCCGCGGCCAATGGCAGCTCGGTATCTATGGGATTGTCTTCGCTGGCGGGCTCGTCCGGCTTGATGCGTATGCCGGGTATTTCGGTGACAAAAATCAGCTTGTCGGCCTGCAGCGCGATGGCCACGCTGGTGGCCACTTCTTCCATCGTGAGGTTGAATGCCTCGCCGGTGGGGGAAAAGCCAAACGGCGAGAGCAGCACCATCGCGCCAAAATCCAGCGTACGCGAAATCGCGCTAACGTCCACCTTGCGCACCAGGCCCGAGTGCTGGAAATCAATGCCATCCAGGATGCCTACCGGCCGCGCAGTGATGAAGTTGCCAGAGATGACGCGCACGGTGGAGCCTGCCATGGGCGTGTTGGGCAGGCCCTGGCTAAACGCAGCCTCGATTTCATAGCGCAATTGGCCGGCGGCCTCTTGGGCGGAGTCCAGCGCCACCTCGTCAGTGATGCGCATGCCATGCGAATACTTGGCGGAATGGCCTTTGACCTTCAGCTGTTCATTAACCTGCGGGCGAAAACCATGCACCAGCACGATCTTCACGCCCATGCTCTGGATCATGGCCAGATCCTGCGCCAGATGGGTCAGCTTGCCCGCAGCAATCGCTTCGCCGCAGATCGCCACCACAAAAGTCTGGTTGCGGAACTTGTGGATATAGGGCGCCACAGACCGAAACCAGGGCACGAAAGTGAAATTGAAGACGGCAGACATGGGCGCGCTTTCGGAGCTGGGGAGTGCGGAAAAGCTGCCTCTGAGTCGCTGAAACGGACTGGTGAGCTCTTTCCCGAAAAACGAAAAAATTGAAATGAGTGTAAGGGAAGGATGCGGTAGATTGCAGGCTCACTTGAAGCATGCCAACCCCGATTGCGTTATGACGGCAGGGCAGGTATTGTTTGCGCCATGGAACAATTTGTCACAGGTTTTTGGGGCTTCTATTTTGGTACGACCGGTTTGATGTTGGCCGGCTCGGTATTTGCCTTCATACGTTCGCTGCACAAGGTCGGGTTCAATGCGGCCACGTCGGCGCTCGTCTCGGCCTTTTTTGTGCTCGCTTTTCTGGGAGGGTTGCCGTTCGAGGACGCTGGCAAGCTGGCGCGCTTTCTCGCGCATGTGGCCTGCGGGGTCTCCACCCTGCTCGCATATCTTCTTTTTTCCATGCTCGGCTTGTTTCGCCAGACCAAAATTCGGCGCAAAGCTGAAGCGGCGCTGGCCGTGCTTGCCGCTGCCGTGCTGGCTGCCGGCTGGTTGCTGCCACCGCTCCAGGCGCTCGCGCTGGCAATGGCCCAGTCCTGGTTGCTGGGCGTGGTGGCGTTGGCCCTCAGCGTGCGCAGCGCATTGCGGGGCGACAGGCTGGCCCCGGTGACAATGCTGGGGTTATTTTTCATGCTGGTCGCACTGGCGGGGCTGAGCTGGATTGCGCTTGATCGGGCCCATGTGCCCTGGCCGGTCCATGTTGCGAGCGCAATGGCTGGCACGGTGTACATGATCACCATGGCCCTGGTGCTGTGGTCACGTTATGCCTATCTTATTGAGTTGTACCAGGTGATGGAATACGGCCCCAGTTACGATCCGGTCACGCGAATGCGTTCCCTTGCCGGAACCGGGCAGATGGTAGGGGCTGCGTTCCGGCGTTACCGGGACGAACCGGTACCGCTGGGTGTGATCGTGGTTTCCCTTGCGAATTTGTACGTGCTGGAAAAGCTTTATGGACTGGCGGCCGTGAACCATGCCCTTTTTGTCTGTGCCGCACGGTTGCGTCGGGCCGTGCCCGCCCATGTGGAAATCGGACGACTGGCGGATGACAGTTTTTTACTGCTGGTGCACAACTGCAAGGACAGCGGCGGGCTGATTCAGCTGGCGCGCACGGTTCAGGCCCGGTTGTCCAGATCGGTGGTTCTCAATATGCGTGCGGAAGTCGGGATGCCGGGTAAGCGGCAAACCCGATGGGCCGCCGAGGTGGGGGCAGGCGTGCTTCGGGCGTCAACCGTCGACGCGCGCGCTGCCACAGCCGTCGCCATGGCGCGGGGTATTTCGCGCACGGCCTGGAGCTACCCCAGCCGGGTTGGCTGGCTGGACGAAAAAAGTGGCGATATTGTCGGCATGCCCGTGGTGGAGTCGCGCTAGGCAAGCCTGCAAGAACACCGATAATCACCAGTTTTGACTGCTGGTTTCCCCTTGGCTTCTTCCCTGCCTCCCCTGGCCATCACCTTTCCCGATTCGCTGCCTGTTTCAGGCAAACGCGAGGACATCACGACTGCGCTGGCGGCGCATCAGGTCATCATCGTTTGCGGCGAAACCGGTTCGGGAAAAACCACACAACTGCCGAAAATTGCCTTGGCCATGGGGCGCGGCAAGCTCAATTACCCAGCTGGCCAGGGCAAGCTGATCGGTCACACCCAGCCGCGCCGAATTGCCGCCTCGAGTGTCGCCAAGCGGATAGCCGAAGAGCTGAAAACCCCGCTGGGCGATGTTGTCGGCTACAAGGTACGTTTTCAAGACCGGCTGAGCCGTGATGCCTCTGTCAAACTGATGACTGACGGCATCTTGCTGGCCGAAACCCAGACCGACCCGCTGCTCAGGGCCTACGACACCATCATCATTGACGAGGCCCATGAGCGCAGCCTGAACATAGACTTTTTGCTTGGTTATCTGCGCCAGCTGTTGCCGCGCCGTCCTGACCTGAAGGTGGTGATCACCTCGGCCACCATTGATGCGCAGCGTTTTGCTGATTATTTTTCCTCCAGCAAAGGACCTGCACCCGTAATCATGGTGTCGGGCCGGATGTTCCCGGTCGAGCAGCGCTACCGGCCGTTTGAAGAGTCGCGTGATTACAACCTGAATGATGCGCTTGCCGATGCGGTCGATGAGCTATGGCTTAGTCCGCACAGCGCCGGCGACATCCTGATTTTCCTGCCGGGCGAGCGCGAGATTCGCGAGGCCGCCGACCACTTGCGCAACCATCTGGCGCACCAGCCTTTGACGCGCAACGCCGAAGTGTTACCGCTGTTTGCGCGCCTGAGCCAAGCCGAGCAGGATCGCATTTTCGACAGCCATAGCGGGCGTCGTATTGTGCTGGCCACCAACGTAGCCGAGACATCGCTCACGGTGCCGGGTATCCGATATGTGATTGACGCAGGAACAGCACGCGTCAAGCGCTACAGTTTCAGGAGCAAAGTAGAGCAGCTGATGGTCGAGCCGGTGTCGCAGTCATCGGCCAACCAGCGTGCCGGTCGTTGCGGCCGCGTCGCTGATGGCATCTGCATACGTCTTTATGACGAGCAGGATTTTTTGGGTCGACCGCGCTTTTCCGACCCCGAAATCCTGCGCAGTTCGCTAGCCTCGGTGATCCTGCGCATGAAAGCGCTGCACTTGGGAACAATTGAGGACTTTGCCTTCATCGAGCCGCCGCAACGCCGTGCGATTGCCGACGGCTATCAGCTGCTGGCCGAGCTGGGCGCGGTCGATGATGACAATGAACTGACACCGATGGGCCGCACGCTGGCCAAGCTGCCTTTAGACCCGCGCGTCGGCCGCATGATTCTGGAGGCTAAAGACCGGCAGGCGCTCGATGAAGTGCTGGTGATTGCCAGCGCGCTCAGCGTACAGGACGTGCGCGACCGTCCAATGGACCGGCAGGCGCAAGCCGATCAGGCGCATGCCAAATTCGACGACGAAAAGAGCGAATTCAGTGGCTATTTGCGGCTGTGGAAATGGCTGGGTGACGCGCGCGGAGGCCACGATGCGGTTCATAAACTGACGAACCGCCAGTACGAAAGCCTGCTGCGCGAAAACTTCGTCAACATCCGCCGGGTGCGCGAATGGCGCGACATCCATTCGCAACTGCATACTGTGGTGGGCGACCAGGGCTGGCATTTGAATGAGCGGCCAGCCAGCTACGAGCAGCTGCACCTGTCCATGCTTTGCGGCCTGCTGGGCAATATTGGCTACAAAAACGAAGAGGACGAAAGTTACCTGGGCGCGCGAGGCATCCGTTTTTACCGCCATCCCGGCGCACGGCTCAGCAAAAAGCCTGGCCGCTGGATTGTGGCGGCGGAACTGGTGGAAACCACGCGGCTTTTTGGCCGGGGCATTGCGAATATCGATCCGCAGTGGATAGAGCAGGTCGGCGGTCATCTTTTGAAGAAGCAACTACTCGACCCGCATTGGGAGAAAAAAGCAGCGCAGGTTACTGCGCTGGAACGCGCCACGCTTTACGGCCTGGTGGTCTATAACGGCAGGCGCGTCAACTTTGGCCGGCTTGACCCGGTGGCGGCGCGCGAGGTTTTTATTCGCGAGGCGATGGTTGCCGGCAACTGGGACACCAAGCTGCCATTTATGGCCGCCAACGAGAAGCTGATTGCCCATGTCCTGGAACTGGAACACAAGGCGCGCCGGCAGGACGTGCTGGTTGATGAAGAGCTGATTTACGCTTTTTACGACCAACAGTTGCCGGCCGACGTGTGCAGCGGCGCCAGTTGCGAGAGCTGGTACAAGCTTGAGGTCAAAAAGCAGCCGAAGCTGCTGCTCCTAAGCCAGGACGAGCTGATGCGCCACGAAGCAGCCGGCATCACGACGCAGGCTTTTCCCAAGACACTGCGGTTGGGCGGTGTCGATTGCCTGGCGACCTATCTGCATGAACCCGGCGACACGCGCGACGGCGTGACGGTTGACGTGCCTCTGTTTGCGTTGAATCAGGTCAATGAAGAGCGCTGCGAGTGGCTGGTGCCCGGCATGCTGAAAGACAAGATCCAGGCCTTGATCAAAACCTTGCACCAGCGCCCGCGTTCGCGGCTGGTGCCGCTGCCCGACACCGCCGCGCGCATAGCCGGCGAGCTCATGCAGCCGGAAAAATCTGGCAGCGGTTCGCTGACCGACGCGGTGCTGAAATGGGTGCGCGATGCCACCTCGCTGGATATCAAGCGCGCCGACCTGAAGCTGGACATGCTGGCGCCGCACTTATTCATGAACTTTCGCGTGGTCGATGAACATGGACGCCAACTGGGCACCGGGCGCAATTTGGGCGCACTCAAAGGCGAGCTCGGTTCGCAGGCGCGCGGAGCTTTTCAGGCGCTGGCCGGACTCAAGACGCGCTCAGCCCCGGAAAACCCGGGCATTTCCCCCGTTTCACAGTCAAATAGCCCTAACGTCCATATAGTACGGCTACCAGGCGCTCCTGAAAACATAGCAAATTTGGCTGCGCAGAAAACGCCACCCAAGCAGGCGGAGCGCTATACGAGCTGGAGTTTCGGTGAATTGCCAGAGCTGATGGAAATTGGCAAAGGCTCGCAAACGCTGATCGGTTTCCCGGCCTTGATCGACTTGGGCGATGCGGTGACGATCGAGGTTTTTGACGAGCCCGATGCCGCCGCCGCCAGACACCGAGCGGGATTGCGGCGACTGTTTTCACTGCAGATCAGGGATGCGCTGAAGTACCTGGAAAAAAATCTGCCCGAGCTGCAAAAAACAGCTACCGCCTATATGCTGGTGGGCCGTGCTGCTGACAACTCGGGCGGCGGCACGATGGAGGAGTTGCGCCAGCAGATTATTGAAGTCGCGCTGGACCGGGCCTTTTTGCTGGAGCGCTTGCCGACGAACGAGGCTGATTTCAAAAAGCGCGTTGACGACGGACGCGGGCGCCTGACATTGATTGCCAGTGAGGTGGCGCGGCTGGCTGGCGGTATCCTGATCGAGTTTGCCGTCGCGCAACGAAAAATCAAGGACACTAAAAATGCGACTGAGGCCGCGCTGGATGCCGCGCAGCAGTTGCAGCGCCTGGTGCCCAAGAAGTTTTTAACCGCCACGCCCTACGCACAATTGCAGCACTTCACGCGCTACCTTAAAGCCATCACCTTGCGACTGGAAAAGTGGCGCACCGATCCGGCCCGGGATGCAGCCCGTATGGCTGAATTGCGGCCGCAGGAGCAGCGTTACTGGCGTTTGGTCGCTGAACGCAAGGGCGCGATGGATGCGCGAATGCAGGAATGCCGCTGGTTGCTGGAAGAGTTGCGAGTAAGTTTCTTTGCCCAGGAACTACGAACACCCCAGCCGGTGAGCATCAAGCGGCTGGAAAAGCTCTGGACGCAACTCAATAGCTGAATACAAACAAAAAAAGGGACTTTGCGATGCAAGGTCCCTTTTCAGCAAGTGAAATAAAAACTAGATTCGGCCCATTAGCAGCAACACGACCAGAATGATGACCACCAGGCCAATGCCACCACTGGGACCGTAACCCCAGCTGCGGCTGTGTCCCCAGGTTGGCAGGGCACCAACCAGAATCAGTATGAGGACGATGAGCAGTATGAGCGAGAGGGACATTGAAAACTCCTTGTTATGGTTGCTTAGATTTTTATTCGGGCGCGGGCGGAATCAAGCAGGAAGGAAGCCTGTCCAGTCGTCAGGAGGCACCTACAGTTTGGACAGCCGTTCCAGCGCGAGATTCAGCGTCTCGTCTTTCTTGGCAAAGCAAAAGCGCACCACGCGCTGATCGAAGCCACTGCCATAAAACGCCGACAGCGGAATTGCCGCCACGCCAATCTCGGTGGTCAGCCACTTGCAGAAGTCTGCTTCACCCAGGTCGCTGACCTCTGAAATATCAGCGCACTGGAAGTAACCGCCTTCGCTGGGCAGCAGCTTGAAGCGGGTGCTGGTCAGGCCGCTGCGAAACAGGTCGCGCTTGGCGCCGTAAAACGCCGGCAGGTCAAGATAAGGTCGGTCGTCAGCCATATACGCTGCCAGCCCATATTGCATCGGCGTGTTGACAGTGAACACGTTGAACTGGTGCACCTTGCGGAACTCGGCGGTCAAGGCGGCAGGCGCCGCCACATAGCCGACCTTCCAGCCCGTGACATGGTAGGTCTTGCCAAAACTGCTAACAATGAAGGCGCGCGCAGCCAGTCCGGGAAAGCGCGCGGCGCTGTGATGGAGTTGCCCGTTGGTCGCGTCAAACACCATGTGTTCGTAGACCTCGTCACTGATCAGAAGAACATCCGTGGGCGCCAGAATTTCCTGCAGTCTGAGCATCTCGGCTTTGCTCCAGACCGTGGCGCTCGGGTTGTGCGGCGAGTTGACAACGATGGCGCGGGTCTTCGGACTGATGGCCGCTGCAATTTTCTCGAAGTCGGGACGAAAGCTGCCGTGCGTTAGGGGCACGCGCACCGCAGTGCCGCCGGCCAGTTCGATATTGGGCACATAGCTGTCGTAGCAGGGCTCCAGTACGATCACTTCGTCGCCGGCGTGCACTACTGCCAAGATGATGGTAATGATGGCCTGCGTGGCACCCGCCGTGATGGTGATTTCACTGCCGGCGTCGTAACTACGGCCGTACAGCCTGGTCAGCTTGGCGGCAACCGCCTCGCGCAATACCGGAACGCCCGCCATAGGCGGGTACTGGTTGAGGCCGCGTTGCATCGCGTCGGTGACGGCGTTGACCAGTTGCGGGTCGCAGTCAAAATCAGGAAACCCCTGACCGAGATTGACGGCCGCTGTTTCCGCGGCCAGCGCGGACATGATCGTAAAAATGGTGGTACCGACCGCCGGTAGTTTGCTCACCAGTACCGGCGAGCGGGCTTCCTGTGGGGAAAGCATTTGGTTGTTCGGCATGATCATGTTTCGTAATCGTTGCTGCGGCCTGTCATGGCCTTGGTAATCAGGTCACGTGTCAGTTTGTCGCTCAGCAACTCGGCAAACTTGTAGACAAAATTGCGCAAATAGGCGCTGCGCTTGAAAGCCACTCGGGCCACGTTGACGCCGAAAAGCGCGCCTGCCGGCATGGCCACCAGGTCGCTGTTGGTGCCGTCGTCCTTGAGTGCCATCTCCGCCACAATTCCCACGCCTAAACCCAGGCGCACATAGGTTTTGATCACGTCCGAGTCAATCGCTTCGAGGGCAATTCGGGGGTGCAGGTGCTTGGCGGCAAAAGCCTGGTCTACCTTGGTACGCCCGGTAAACGAAGGGTGGTAGGTGATCAGCGGCTCCAGCGCCAGATCTTCCAGAGTGATGTGCTCATTTTTTGTCAGAGGATGGTCCACCGGCATGACCAGCATGTGTTGCCATTCATAGCAGGGCAGGGTGACCAGGTCGTCATAGTGGCTGAGTGACTCGGTGGCAATGCCGATTTCGGCGACTTCATCGAGTAGCATGCGGGCCACTTGGTCGGGTGAGCCCTGATGCAGGCTGACGTTGACTTTGGGAAAAGCTTCACGCAGTCTGGCGACCGGTTGCGGCAACACATACCGGGCCTGGGTATGGGTGGTGGCGATGGACAGAGTGCCGCTGTCCTGAGCAGAATATTGTTCGCCAATGCGCCGCAGATTGCCGACTTCGCGCATGATCAACTCTATGCTTTTGAGCACATGTTCGCCCGGCTCTGTCACGCGCTTGAGCCGTTTGCCATGGCGGGCAAAGATTTCAACGCCCAGTTCTTCTTCGAGTTCGATGATGGCCTTGGAAACGCCGGGCTGCGACGTATGCAGGGCGCGGGCGGTTTCTGTAAGGTTCAGGTTGCGCCTGACGGCCTCCTGGACAAATCGGAATTGGTGAAGGTTCATATCTAATTCAGGCTGATTATTATTTTCATTATGCCTTTAATAGCCTAAAGAATCGTGCTTAGCTCCACTCCTGCCGACTCTTTTTTCAACCCATCAGAGGGGTTTAGGACAGTGCAATCTCCGCCATCAGCGCAGTCAGCTGCTCATGCTCTCCGGCGGTGGGCAGTAGCTCGACTACCACGCCCGGGTGCTCCACCCTGATAGATTCAAGCAACAATGGCAAATCTTCGCGTGCATGCTTTCCCACACCAAGAAAAAGCGGAAAAACCCTTATTTCACTGGCGCCTTCCGCTATGAGCAAGCTGGCAGCATCGGGCAGCGAAGGGGTGCAAATCTCCAGATAGGCGCAGCACACGGCAGTATTTGGCTGGCGAGCGCGGATCTGGGCGGCAACCGCTTCAATGGGCAACCGCCATTGCGGATCACGCGAGCCGTGGGCAAACAGCACAATGCCGCGATGAGATAGGGAGGTGCAGGTCATGGAGGTTATCTCGGGTGTCGTGTGGTTCGGGGGTCCAGGTCAGCGTCTGAACACCAGCCAACCAAACGCCCCCAGAGAAACCACCATGTAAAGCAGGCCGGGTGTCGCAGCCGCCAGCCAGGGCTGCCAGTTGCGCAGGTTTCCGATGTAGCCAAACACGTTGTTGAGCAGAAAAAAACTGATGCCAATCATGACCCCGGCAAAAACATAACCTGTGATGCCGCCTGAGCGGAAATGGAGGTAGGCAAACGGCAAAGCCAGCATGACCATGACCAGGCAACTAAGCGGGTAGAAAACCTTTTTCCAAAATTCAATTTCGTAGCGCTGGGCGGTCTGTCCATTGGCATCCAGATGGCGGATGTAACTAAATAGATCAAGCGTGGCCATGCGCTCGGGCTTGAGCAGTGCGACCGACACCATCTCCGCGCTGATTTCTGTCGGCCATCGATAGCTTGCAAGGAAAGCTCGGCTGACCTTGGCCATCGGCTGTGACTGGTTCGTACTGGTCAATCCGGCACTTGCTTCAAACTCCGCCCGCGTGGCTTGCTCAAGCAACCAGGCGTCATCAAGCGAAAATTTTGCGACCGGTGCCTGCGTAGTCGACACGATGAGGCCTTTGCTGTTGAATTCAAATATCTGCACGCCGCGCATATCGTTGTTGGGCGACAGTTCTTTAACGTTCACAACGAAACTGTTGTAGGACTGTTTTTCTTTCAGCCAGGCTCCCGTTTGGCCGACAGTGATCTTGTTTTGGTAGCGAGCCTTGAGCAATTGCGCGGCCCGTTCGCTGGCTGGCGCCACGTAGTCGCCCACGAAAAAACTGAAAACCACGAAAAAGGCCCCGAGTCCGAGCAGAAGCTTTAGCGCGCGCCAGGGGCCCAGTCCACTGGTGCGCAAAATGGTGTACTCCGAGCTTTGGGCCAGACGTGCCATGACGAAGATGGTTCCAATCAGCACTGAAATGGGCAGCAGTTCATACAAGTGGTTGGGGATGAGCAAGGCTACATACAGCATGGCATGCCTGATCTGGTAAGTGCTTTCACTGCCGTTGAGGCCGTTGTTTTTCCCCAGGTACTGCAGCTCATCAACCAAATCAAAAAAGAAGAACAGGGACAAAAATCCGAGGGCTACGAGCGCAATGGCGGCCAGCACTTCGCCATAAATCAATTTCCGTATGGTTTTCATTGCTGGCGGCTTTCAATGGCACGGACGACGGACGGCGTATATTGCCGCTTCGGTGCCAACCTGAACACCCAGTGGGTATGCCGTTTGGCCAGCCATGCCAGGCCGAGCAGCAAAACTCCGCCGTGCAACACCAGAAGAAAGTTTGCGAAGCTGATCAAGCCCACCAGAATCCAGCTTTGTCCCAAATTCACCAGATTGTTGTAAACCACAAAAGTCAGCAGAACAAGAATCATGTTCCAACTGCGGCCGCCACGCGGATTCACGCTGGCAAGTGCGAGCGCGAGGACAACACAATTGATGGCCGCTAGAACCAGCCCAAGGCGCCAGGCCAGTTCGCTCAGATTGCCGCGGGTTGGTGCATTTGCCAAGGATCGGGTTGACAAGAGCTTGGCTTCCGGCGCGCTGTTGTTGAAAAAGCCCGAATTACCTGTTTTGGCGCCGTATTCTTCGAAGTCGCTGATTTTCAGGGCAGTTTGCCCAATCATATTTTCAAGACGCTGCCCGTTCGAGAGCATCAGGAATTGGGCATCACCCAGACGTTCAATCCGACCTGAGCGCGCCGTTGTGACGGAGTTTTTCCCTTTCTCGGTAGCGGCGATGAAAACATTGTTGCTGGCCTGATCGCCGGCCAGATCGCGGTCAATAAAAAATACCCGGTTACCGCTGGACGATTCCTGAAACTGGCCGGGCGCAATGCGGTCCAGATCACCTCGTTGTTCATAACGGCTTTGCATGTCCCTGGTTTGCTGGTTGGTCCATGGCCAGACGAAAAGCGCCATTAGGCTGATCACGAGCAAAACCGGCCAGGAAAAGTGAAACAGCGGCTGCAAGAAGGCCGCCAGTCCTTTTCCGCTGGTGAACCAGACGACCATTTCACTGTCACGGTACATGCGGGACAAGGTGCTGACCATCGCAATGAAGAGCGAAAGGGTGAGAATTGTCGGGAGACGGCCCAGCGCCGAGTACGCCATGAAAAGCATCACATCCTGCGGATTTATGAAACCGCGCGAGGCCTGACCGAGGGTGCGGATCAGCACGATGGTCATCACGATGGTCACGAGCACCACCAGGGTTGCCCCAAAACTGCGAGCCAACTCTTTGCGAATCGAAGATTGGAATAACATTGCCGAATAGCCGCTTCTACTTTGCTTTATTTTGTTGTACGTTGGTTTATCCACTAGACCCTGAATTATGAACTTTGAACTCAAAACACTGACCCGTGCCCGTATTTGCAGCGAAAAAACCGATGCGCTGATTGTGCTGATCTCAGAGGGTTTGGGCGCAGCAGATGATCCGCTCTCCACACTGGCCGCATTGGCGATCAAATCCGGTGACTTTGAGTCCAAGCCCGGAAAATTGCTGAACATCTATCGTACTGCGGGCATCGCGGCCACACGGCTCGTATTGGTAGCCGCAGGAGACGGAAGCGCCAAAAATGTGCGTACTGCGGTCAATGCCGCCATGGGAGCGCTGAAGGGCAGCAATGCGCAGCGGGCGGTGCTTTACATCGGTGCGCTGGAGAAGTCATCGCCCGAAATCGTGCGCGCCGCTGTCGTGGCATGCAGTGAGATGGCTTACGTTTACAGCACGACAAAATCCAAGCCGAGCCCGGCAAAACTCCAGCGTGTGATGATCGCGGTGAATAATGTTGCCAGCGCCAGACCAGGCTTCGAAAAAGGCCTGGGACTGGTCAAAGGCATTGAATTTGCGAAGGAGTGGGGCAACCGGCCAGCCAACCACGCAACGCCCACCCTTCTCGCGGGAGCTGCCAGGGAGCTTGCAAAGCTGCCCGGCATCAAGGTGGAAGTGCTGGGGCCGAAGGAGGTGGCCAAGCTCGGCATGGGTTCGTTCATGGCCGTGGCTCAGGGCACTGCAGAGCCTTTACGTTTTATTGTCCTGCGCTACAACGGCGCTGCCACAGCGGAGGCGCCCTTTGTGCTGATTGGCAAGGGTATTACTTTTGACACGGGCGGCATCTCGATCAAGCCCGCCGCTGAAATGGACGAGATGAAGTTCGACATGTGCGGTGCCGCCAGCGTGCTGGGAACATTCAGGGCTCTTGCCGAACTACAGCCGGCATTGAATGTGATCGGATTGATTCCTGCGTGCGAAAACATGCCTGGTGAGCGCGCCATCAAGCCGGGCGATGTGGTGACCAGCATGAGCGGCCAAACCATCGAAATCCTGAATACCGATGCAGAAGGGCGACTGGTTCTGTGTGATGCCCTGACCTATGCCGAGCGCTTCAAGCCCAGGGCGGTAATTGACATCGCCACGCTGACAGGTGCATGCGTGATTGCGCTCGGAGGCGTGCGAAGCGGTCTCTTTTCAAATGACGAAGTCCTGGCCGGATCGCTGGCTGCGGCGGGCGATGCCTCCATGGATCCATGTTGGAGGATGCCTCTGGACGACGACTATGCCGAAGGGCTGAAAACCAATTTTGCCGATGTGGCCAACGTGGCGGGGCGGGCCGGTGGCTCGGTGACCGCCGCCAAGTTCCTCCAGCGTTTCGCCGCCAACTTTTCCTGGGCGCACCTGGACATTGCCGGCACAGCCTGGAAAGGCGGTGCAGCCAAAGGCGCTACCGGTCGCCCCGTCCCTTTGCTGCTGGACTATTTACTCGGCCAAGTTTCGCCGGCCAGCACCGGCAAGACGCCGACGAAAGCCCGAGCCGTCAGGAAAAGCACGTCTGTTCCCAAAGTCCCGGCATGACGGAAATCATTTTTCATGTCAATGTGCCCGACAAGCTGGCTTACAGTTGCCGGTTGCTGCGCAAGGCTTACCTTAGCGGTGCCCGGGTAGCGGTGACAGCTGAACCGCAGGTGCTTACCGAACTGGACCAATTGCTCTGGAGCTTCTCACCGCCGGAATTTTTGCCTCATTGCCTTACCGCTGGTGCGTCGGCAAGCGCTCTGGCGCTGACGCCGATGCTACTGGCCGAATCACTTACGGCGTGCACGCATCATGACGTGCTGGTCAATCTGGGGCAGGACATACCGGGTGAATTTGAAGGATTCGAGCGCTTTATTGAATTGGTCGGGCAAGATAATGATGATGTGCTTGCCGGGCGCAAGCGGTGGAAGCACTACGCAAAAAGAGGCTATGCGCTAAAAAAGCATGACCGCGCCAAGGCCGGGAGTACTCCATGAGCCGCTCGTCCGCTCCCTCTCGATTCGTTCCGACGTTGACAGAAGTGGTCCAGTACCTGCCGTCACAAACCCCATTTGCGGCTGAAATTGTCGCGCCTGTCGCACTTCCTGCCGAACTGATGCTGCAGCGCGTGATGCAGCGTGTTGATCTGGTTCTTGAGCGGCGTTTGCGAGAGGCTGTCGGACAATTGATCCTGGAGCACACGCAAACCCTGATCCCCCGGCTGCGGGAAGAAATAGAGCTGGTGGTGCGTCAATCCGTGACTCAGGCATTTGAGCAGGAAGCGAGCCCATCGCAGTCCCATTTGTGAGCCTGGAACGGAGCGGGCCATTTCCGTTGACTCAAGCAGCTGCTAGATGCGGGAAGCAGAGAAGAAACGCAAACTTACATAAGATAAATTGTTCACCGGGTAAACCCCCTTATCGGGGATAACCTAGGGACGTTGCTATGGTGCGGGCCCGAAAATTGCGTTATGTTCGGCCCCGTTGAGTTAAAAAAATTGTTCTCAACCTTTAACGGTAATTTCCAAATCGGAGTATTTTTATGCGAATGAAATTGAAACTGACAGTAGTGGCTACTCTCGCTATGGTCGCGGGCTTTGCTTCCGCGCAGGATACCGTCGTCAAAATCGGGCACGTCGCACCGATGTCCGGCTCACAAGCGCACTACGGCAAAGACAACGAAAACGGTGCCCGCATGGCTGTTGAAGAATTAAATACGCAAAACGTTGTGATCGGCGGCAAAAAAATTAAATTTGAACTGGTTGCAGAAGACGATGCAGCTGATCCAAAACAGGGCACCGCCGCAGCACAAAAATTGTGCGACTCCAAGGTCGCCGGTGTGGTTGGTCACTTGAATTCCGGTACCACCATTCCGGCCTCGAAGGTGTACAACGACTGCGGCATTCCGATGGTGACTGGTGCTGCGACCAACCCCAACCTGACCAAACCCGGTTACAAAACCACCTATCGCATTATCGCCAACGACAATGCACTGGGGGCAGGTCTGGCCTTTTATGCTGCTGACGCCTTGAAGCTCAAGCGCGTTGCCATCATTGACGACCGCACGGCCTACGGCCAGGGTGTTGCTGAAGTGTTCAAGAAAACGGCTTCAGCAAAAGGCATGACAGTCGTTGATGAGCAATTTACGACCGACAAGGCCACCGATTTCATGGCCATTCTCACTGCGGTCAAGGCAAAAAATCCGGATGCAATTTTCTTCGGCGGCATGGATGCCCAAGGTGGCCCGATGTTGCGCCAGATGGAGCAACTTGGCATGAGCAACGTCAAGTACTTCGGAGGGGATGGCATTTGCACCGCGGAACTGGCCAAACTGGCAGCCGGCGCCAAAACTATCGGTAATGTGGTGTGTGCCGAAGGCGGCGCGTCGCTGGCCAAAATGCCTGGCGGTGAAGCCTGGAAAAAGCGCTATGACGCCAAGTACCCTGCCCAGTTTCAAGTTTACAGCCCGTACACCTACGATGCCACTTTCCTGTTGGTCGATGCGATGAAACGCGCCAACTCGACGGACCCAAAGGTTTACAACGCCGAATTGATCAAATCCAACTTCAAGGGTGTGACCACCACTATCGCATTCGAACCCAATGGCGAGTTGAAAAATCCGGCAATCACTTTGTACGTCTACAAAGACGGCAAAAAGTCTGCACTGAACTAAGCACTCTGCAGAACCAAAAAAAGCCACCGCAAGGTGGCTTTTTTACGGGCCTATCAACTTGAAAAGTAGAAAGACCTGTCAGACTTTGGAAAATCATCTGACTAATTTTGGCGGAAGAGGCGGGATTCGAACCCGCGGTAGGTTTAACCCTACGCACGCTTTCCAGGCGTGTGACTTAAACCGCTCATCCACCCTTCCGCTCAGCTCTTTATTGTAGCAGTGCCGGGAACCGGCCGAAGCCAGATGAGCGACAAATGCCTTACTAGAGAACAGCGCCCTGAAATCGGTGCGCTTGCAGCTGCGCCATGGTGACAAATCCCAGCGCGCCAGCATGCGTCGACTCGAGGATGACTGGGGGGGCAAAACCGGCGTCCATCGCCTCCAGCCATCGGCGCGCGCAGAGGCACCAGCGGTCTCCGGGTTTGAGCCCCGCAAAACGGTGTTGGGGCAGCGGTGTAACAAGGTCATTACCGCTAGCGCAGGAAAACGTCAGGAACTCCTTTGTGACCCGTACACATACCAGATGCAAACCCCGATCAGATTCGTCGGTGTTGCAGCAGCCGTCGCGAAAATACCCGGTTAGCGGATCGTATGAGCACGGGATCAATTCGGTGCCAAGAACATTTTTTGCATTCATCGCTTTGCTCATTTTTTGACTCGGGTAAAAGTGCGGTCATGTCCTGTTCGACTGCACCATTTTCATGACCGATGCGATCAGGGCTGACACTTCTGTCATGTTGCTCGGCACGATCAGCGTCGTCGTGGCGTCGCTCGCCACGCGGGAATAAGCTTCAACCGCCTTTTCGGCGACTTTGAGTTGCACTGCCTGTTCGCCGCCCGGCTGGCGAATTGCAGCGGCCACCAGTTCAATCGCTTTTGCATTCGCATCGGCCACGGTCATGATGGCGGCCGCCTCACCCTGCGCATTGTTGATGGCCGCGAGTTTTTCACCTTCTGATCTGGCGATGAATGCCTCACGCTCGCCGGTAGCAATATTGATCTGTTCCTGGCGGCGGCCCTCGGAGGCGGCGATCAGTGCTCGTTTTTCGCGCTCGGCGGTAATTTGCGACTGCATGGCATGCAGAATTTCCTTCGGTGGCGTCAGGTCCTTGATTTCGTAGCGCAGGACTTTAACGCCCCAGTTCAGCGCCGCCTCGTCGATCGCCGAAACGACTTGGGCATTGATGATGTCACGCTCTTCAAAGGTCTTGTCCAGTTCCAGCTTGCCGATTACGGAGCGCAGCGAGGTCTGGGCCAGCTGCGTGACCGCTACGATGTAATTAGACGAGCCGTAGCTTGCACGCATCGGGTCGGTCACCTGAAAATACAGGATGCCGTCGACCTGCAACTGCGTGTTGTCGCGGGTAATGCAAACCTGGCTGGGGACATCCAGCGGAATTTCCTTCAGGCTGTGCTTGTAGGCCACCCTGTCGATGAAGGGCACCAAAAAATTCAGCCCGGGCGTGAGGCTACCGTGGTATTTCCCCAGACGCTCTATCACCCAGGCGTTTTGCTGGGGCACCACCTTGATACTTCGTACGACAAAAATTGCGGCGAGGACAAGAATGACGAGTGCTATTTCCATGAAATCTCCATTGATTGAACTTGAGTAATGCCGGGTGAAGTGCTTCGGATCTGTCGACCGTTCACGTCAGCTCGCTAAGCCTACAGCTTTTCGATCACCAAACGGTTACCCAGCATTTCCTTGATCCTAAAATTACCGGGGCTCGCCGACTCGCCCGGGTCTGCCGCAATGGCTGTCCAATGGACACCGCGAAATTTGACGGTAGCGGTGCCGTCGGTATTCCACTTGGCGACATGAACCTCCTCGCCAATATCCAGATGGACATCCCGGTTGGCATTGGCTGGCAGCGGAGCAGGACTTTTGCCCCGATACCAGTGCCAAGCCGCGACCGAACCGCCGCCGACAGCTGCCGCGATCACCATTTGTCCAATCGGCGCCAGTCCGAGATGGGCCGCTAAAGCCCCTGCAACCAGCCCGACGGCCAGCATCAGCAGATAACAGGTGCCGGTCATCAGTTCAACCGCAACGGCGGCGCCTGCGAGCAGCCACCAGATACTTGATTCGCTCATGATTCTTCCTTTTGTCGGTGATGCGCCACATTTTGGGGCTAATAGACCCTTGTGCAAGCGAGTGGACACAATACGTCCCTACACTTCGCAGTTTAAAGGACGCTTGCATTCATCGATTCCGGCGGCGGCGTGACCCGATCCGGCTGATACCAAGTTTTCCTCACTCCAACCGTTCGGGCTCAACCTGTCTATGCCCAATGCGCGTTTTTCCATGCCCTCCGACAGGTTCAGGGCACCCATGAACATCTGCACACGCCATGAAATTCCGTTTTCCAATCGTCATCATTGATGAAGACTTCCGCTCTGAAAATACTTCGGGACTGGGTATTCGCGCGCTGGCGCAAGCCATAGAAAGCGAAGGATTTGAGGTGTTGGGCGTCACCGGCTATAACGATCTGTCGCAGTTTGCGCAACAGCAAAGCCGCGCCAGCGCCTTTATTTTGTCGATTGACGATGAAGAATTCACGCCGGGTCCCGATCTGGACCCGGCGGTTTTGAATCTGCGCAACTTCATCGAAGAAGTGCGTCGCAAGAATCTTGACGTACCGATTTATGTTTATGGGGAAACCAAGACCTCGCGCCATATTCCCAACGATATCCTGCGCGAGCTCCATGGCTTCATTCACATGTTTGAAGACACCCCCGAGTTTGTGGCCCGGCACATCATTCGCGAGGCCAAAAGCTACCTCGAAGGCGTACAGCCGCCGTTTTTCAAGGCGCTGCTCGACTACGCAGAAGACGGTTCTTACTCATGGCACTGCCCGGGTCACTCGGGCGGCGTCGCCTTCCTGAAAAGCCCTGTGGGCCAGATGTACCACCAGTTCTACGGCGAGAACATGCTGCGTGCCGACGTCTGCAATGCGGTGGAAGAACTCGGCCAGTTGCTGGACCACACCGGACCGGTGGCGGCGTCCGAGCGCAACGCCGCGCGCATCTTCAATGCAGATCATTGTTTTTTCGTCACCAACGGCACATCGACCAGCAACAAGATGGTGTGGCACCACACCGTGGCGCCGGGCGATGTGGTGGTGGTTGACCGCAACTGCCATAAATCCATCCTGCATGCGATCATCATGACCGGCTCGATTCCGGTGTTTCTCAAGCCGACGCGCAACCATTTCGGCATCATCGGTCCGATTCCGCAAAGCGAATTCGAACCTGACACCATACGCGCCAAAATCGCGGCAAATCCGCTGCTCAAAGATGTGGATGCCGCCACGGTCAAACCCCGGGTGCTGACGCTCACGCAGTCCACTTACGACGGCGTCATGTACAACACCGAAACCATCAAGGGCATGCTGGACGGCTACATCGATAACCTGCATTTTGATGAAGCCTGGCTGCCGCACGCGGCCTTTCATCCGTTTTACGGCACTTACCACTCGATGGGCAAGAACCGCATCCGCCCCAAGCATGCGGTGGTGTATGCCACGCAGTCGATTCACAAACTGCTGGCCGGTATCAGCCAGGCCAGCCAAGTGCTGGTGCAGGATTCGCAAAATACCAAGCTTGACAGGCATCTCTTTAACGAGGCCTACCTGATGCACACGTCAACCTCGCCGCAATACAGCATCATTGCCAGCTGTGACGTAGCCGCCGCCATGATGGAGCCGCCTGGCGGCACGGCGCTAGTCGAGGAAAGCATTGTCGAGTCGCTCGATTTTCGTCGCGCCATGCGCAAGATTGCCGAAGAATACGAAACCGACTGGTGGTTCAAGGTCTGGGGACCGGAAAAGCTGGTGGAAGAGGGCATTGGTCTTGCCAAGGACTGGATTATCAAGGGCGAGTCGCGCAGCGCCAAAACAGCAAAAAACGGTGCCAACAACTGGCATGGATTTGGCCAGATGGCAACCGGCTTCAACATGCTGGACCCAATCAAGTCGACCAACGTCACGCCGGGTCTGGACCTGAACGGCAAGTTCGCCAAAACCGGCATTCCGGCCAGCATCGTGACCAAATTTCTGGCCGAGCATGGCGTGATTGTCGAAAAAACCGGCCTTTACAGCTTTTTTATCCTGTTCACCATCGGTATTACCAAGGGCCGCTGGAACACGCTGCTGACGGCGCTGCAGCAATTCAAGGACGATTACGACAAAAACCAGCCCATGTGGCGCATCCTGCCTGAGTTTTGCCAGAAGTTTCCGAAATATGAGCGCATGGGCCTGGCCGATTTGTGCCAGCACATTCACGCCCTCTATGCGAAGTACGATATTGCCCGCTTGACGACCGACGTGTATTTGAGCGACCTGACACCGGCCATGAAGCCCAGCGATGCGTTTGCGCATATTGCCCACCGCACGACGGAGCGGGTTGAAATCGATCATCTGGAAGGCCGGATTACGGTTGGACTGGTGACGCCTTACCCGCCGGGTATTCCATTGCTGATTCCGGGCGAGGTCTTTAATCGGAAGATCGTCGATTACCTTAAGTTTTCGCGCGAATTCAACTCGCAGTGCCCGGGATTCGAGACGGACATCCACGGCCTCGTGGCACAGGAGGATGCCAAAGGGAAAATCCGTTACTACGCGGACTGCGTCAGGAAATAGCAGGCAGGCCGGGTGTCAGGGCCGGCCGTCGAGAAGCTTAATCTTCGCGTACCCGCATGAAGCTGGCAAAGCGCGGGATGCCGCTGTCATTCAAGCCTCTGAACCGGTAAGTAACAGTGGTTCCCACGATTGGTGGATTTTGCCGCTGGGCGTCAGTGAAACCGGTACCCAGTTTGAAACGCTGGGCTGGCATGCCCTCAAGCGCAGGCATTTCAACCAGCAACGCGCCCAGCTTGCCCTCGTATTTGCCCTTGCCCGGAAGTTGCGCGATGACCCGGGCCTCGGCGTCCTCATGGGTTTTGAACTTGAGCAAGTCGTCCGTGCGCTGCCCCTTGTACAGGGAAGCACCCCGATGCAGCATCAAGCCCTCGCCACCATTTTTTACAGTTTTAGCCAGCATGGCCTGCAGAGCCTGATGGCTGGCCAGCTTAGATTGCGTCACCGCTTGCACCCAGGGCTGGTCAATCTGGCTTACCAGGCCATTCAGCACCGGAATCCGCTCGGTGAAGGGTCCGCCTTGTGCGGGCAGGTCAAAAACCATGAAGCGCATGGCTCGCCAGGCTGCATCGTCGGGCGTTTGCTGGCGCACAGTGGAAACAGCCTTGGCGAACTGGCCGCGGCCGGCCCAAAGCTCGCCATCCATCGGCACTTTGGGCAAGGCTGCCGTGAACCAGGCGGGCGCCGCTACGCGCTCACCACCACGGGTCCATAGCGCCTCGCCGTCCCAGTAGCCGCGCACACCATCGTATTTTTCACTGACCCAGTAGTCTGCAAGACCGATGCCAGGGCGATACACATTAGCCAGCATCAACGAGGGCGGTGTGCGTGAAAGCGCCACCGGCGCGGCGGCCACTGCGAGCAGCGGCGACCCTGCAAGACCCAGGCCGATCAGGGACAGAAATGAACGTCGGAGCATCTTGGATTATTTCTTTATGCTATTATAAATATAGCGAACTATAGCCGTAAAGCCTGGACCTGAGGCGCTTTCAGCCTCAAATCAGGCGACTGATTCGCTGTCGCGGCTGGCGCCGGCCGTGCTGTTGAAGCCGCAGTCCACAAAAGTGATTTCAGCCGTCACGCCCGAAGCCAGATCGCTCAACAAAAATGCAGCCACATTGCCTACATCTTCAATCGTCACATTGCGGCGCATGGGCGAGGCCGCTGCCACCATGCCCAGCAGCTTGCCAAAATCCTTGATGCCACTGGCCGCCAGCGTTTTGATCGGACCAGCGCTCAGACCGTTAACGCGCATGCCTCTGGGCCCCAGTGATTCCGCGAGGTAGCGCACCGACGATTCCAGGCTGGCCTTGGCTAGGCCCATGGTGTTGTAGTGTGGAATGATACGCTCGGCGCCCAGGTAAGTGAGCGTCAACACGGCTGACTTGGGATTGAGGTAGGGCAGGGCGGCCTTGGTCATGGCCGGAAAGCTGTAAGCGCTGATCTCATGGGCAATCCTGAAGTTTTCGCGCGACAAGCCATCCAGAAAGTCGCCGGCAATCGCCTCGCGCGGCGCGTAACCGATGCTGTGGACAAAACCGTCGAATGTCGGCCAGGTTTGCGCCAAGTCGGCAAACAGCTTGTCAATCTGCTCGTCGGAGCCGACGTCGCAGTCAAAAATCAGGCTGGAGTTGAAGTCCGCGGCGAATTCGGTGATCCGGTCCCTGAAACGTTCACCCACGTAGCTGAAGGCCAGTTCGGCACCCTGTGCATGGCAGGCCTCGGCAATGCCGTAGGCAATGGACCGCTTGGACAAAACGCCCGTGATCAACAATTTTTTGCCAGCGAGAAAACCCATTTATGTGCTCCAGTGTGTGCGTGTGATCCGGCAAGCAGCCTTGCAGCGGCTTGCGGCTTAATCCGTTAAGCGCAAAAATTTGCCAGTTTAAGTAGTGCAGAATTGTCGCATGCGGGATTTGCCTTTTTTTCGAGCTTTGATGATGGTCTGGTGGGCGTGTTTTACCCCGGCAAGCTGGGCCGCTCATGCTTATGCCCAGTTTGGTGATATCAAATATCCGGCCGGCTTTACGCATTTCGAGTATGTGAACCCAGCTGCCCCCAAAGGCGGCGAGATCCGCATGGTGCCGCCGACCCGGCCCACCAATTTTGACAAGTTCAATCCCTTTACCCTGCGCGGGACTGCGCCTTATGGCTTGGGCATTTTGTTGATTGAAAGCCTGCTGACCGGGAACCTGGAAGAGCCGACCACCGCCTACGGACTGCTGGCCGACGATGTCACCGTCGCTGCCGACAGGCTCTCGGCGACTTTTCACCTCAACGACAAGGCGCGTTTCCACAATGGTGCGCCTGTGCTGGCGGCCGATGTGCTGCATTCCTACAGCCAACTCACCAGCAAATTCGCCGCGCCGCAATACCGCACAATTTACGCCGAGGTAAAAGCCGTCACCGTGTTGTCCGAGCGGGTGGTGCGCTTTGATTTTCTGACGCCCAACCCCGAACTGCCGCTGGTTGTCGGCGGCATGCCGGTGTTCAGCCGGGCCTGGGGGAGGGAAGGGGGTAAAGCCGACGGCCAAGTCAAGTCCTTTGACAAGATCGTGTCTGAAATTCCCGTAGGTTCGGGACCGTACAAGGTGGCCAGTCCGGCGATGGGACGCGACATCACCTATGCGCGTGACCCGGACTATTGGGCCGCCGCGCTGCCCAGCCGCAGGGGGCAGTTCAATTTTGACCGCATCAGCTTCAAGATTTATCTCGATGAAACCTCGCGCTTCGAGGGGCTGAAAGCGGGAGAGTATGACTTCCTGCGCGAGTTCATATCGCGCAACTGGGCGCGCCAGTACACCGGCAAACAGTTCAGCTCGGGCGAGCTGCTCAAGCGCGCGTTCGAAAACCGCAACCCTGGCGACTTTCAGGGCTATGTATTTAACCTGCGCCGCGCCAAATTTCAGGATGCGCGGGTACGCCAGGCAATTGGCCTGGCGCTGGATTTCGAGTGGATGAACCGTCAACTGTTTTACGGCCTTTACAAGCGCGTCAATGGTTATTTTCCCAATAGCGAGTTTCATGCCGAGGGCTTGCCCAAGCCAGATGAAATGGCACTGCTCGAACCCCTGCGCGGCAAGCTGAAATCCGCCGTGTTCGGTCCCGTACCGCTGTCGCCGAGCACGACACCACCCGGCAGTCTGCGCGCCAATCTGCGGCAGGCCCAGGCATTGCTGCGTGAGGCTGGCTGGACATACCGCGACGGCGCGCTGCGCAATGCCCAGGGCGAAGCTTTCACAATGGAGTTTTTGAACGATCAGCCCTCGCTGGTGCGAATCGTCGGGCCGTTCCAGAAGGCATTGGAAAAGCTGGGCATCACCATGACTTACCGCATTGTCGATTTCTCATTGAGCAAGCAGAAGTTGGACGCCTTTGATTTTGATGTCACGACCCTGCGTCTGCCCGGTTCCACGGCACCGGGTGGAGAACTGTTGGAATTGTTTGGCTCCAGAGCCGCGGCAACGCCGGGTTCCTCCAATGTCTGGGGGCTTGCCGATCCGGCGGTCGACGCGTTGCTGCAAAAGATCGTGACTGCCAGAACCCGGCCCGAGCTCAGTGCAGCCATGCGGGCGCTCGACCGGGTGCTGACCAACGGTTATTACTCGGTGCCCCAGTATTACGGCGACGAATTTTTTATTGGCTACCGGCCAAGCCGTTTCGTTCTGCCGGCCACCATTCCCCCGTATTACCAGCCAGACACTTGGGCCATGAGCACTTGGTGGAGCAAATGACCTCCACGCTTGTCACTTCGTGTCCTGCGCTGCCTCACGAGGGGGCGGGCCTTGCTTGGGACGGCCCTGCGCTGCGGCCTGCCTCCCTATTATCGAAACGGAAGGTTTGACCATGGCCAGCTACATTCTCAAGCGCCTTCTGCTGATGATTCCAACCTTGCTTGGGGTGCTGCTGTTGACCTTTGCCATGGTGCAGTTCGTGCCTGGCGGACCGGTGGAGCAGATGGTGGCACAGCTGCAGGGGCGCGATTCGGGCGGTGAGCGGTCTGCATCAGCCGGGGCGGGTTACCGGGGACGGCAGGGCGTGGATGCCGAACGCATCGAAGAAATCAAGGTGCTTTATGGTTTTGACAAACCGGTGCATGAGCGGTTTTTCCAGATGCTGGGGCGCTTCGCTCGCTTTGATCTGGGCAACAGCTTTTATCAGCACAAGGATGTCTGGCAACTGGTCAAGGAAAAGCTGCCGGTTTCGGTCAGTCTCGGGCTCTGGACTTTTTTCATCAGTTACCTGATTGCCGTGCCGCTGGGCGTGGCCAAGGCGGTCCGGGCCGGATCGCGCTTTGACTTTGTCACCACGCTGGTCGTGCTGGCGGGCTATGCGATTCCGGGCTTTGTGCTGGGCGTGGCGCTGCTGGTGGTGTTTGGCGGGCAGTTGCAATGGTTTCCGCTGCGCGGACTGACCTCGGCCAACTGGGAAGCGCTGGGCTGGGGGGCGCGCATCACCGACTACCTCTGGCACATAACGTTGCCCATCATTGCCATGGTGCTGGGCAGTTTTGCCGTCACAGCCGTGCTGACCAAGAACTCGTTTCTCGAGGAAATTCGCAAGCAGTATGTGCTGACAGCCCGCGCCAAGGGCTTAAGCGAGCGGCAGGTGCTTTGGAAGCATGTGTTTCGCAATGCACTGATTCCCATCATCACTGGATTTCCGGCGGCGTTTATCGGCGCATTTTTTACCGGCTCGCTGCTGATAGAAACCCTCTTTTCGCTCGACGGCCTGGGTTTGCTCAGTTATGAAAGCGTGATCCGGCGCGATTATCCGGTGGTGCTGGGAACGCTTTATTTATTTACGCTGATTGGCTTGTTGACCAAGCTGATCAGCGATCTTTGTTATGTATGGGTCGATCCGCGTGTCAAATTCGATTAAAGACGAGACCGCCGCCCTTCGCACGGACGAAACCTCGCTGCCCCGCGGGGGGGCTGGCCAGGCCTTGGCTGACCCTATGCGGGCGGTACAAGCCACCGCCTCTCACCCAGCCCCTACAGCACTCCGGTCTCTATCACCGTCAAAACGGGCGTGGCAGCGTTTCAGGCGTAACAAGCTGGGATTTTTCAGCCTGGTGCTATTTTGTCTGTTGGTGGTGTTAAGCCTCTTTGCCGAGCTGCTGTCAAACGACAAGCCGCTGGTCGTGAGCTACAGGGGCGAGCTTTACTTTCCGTTACTGAAAGACTACTCCGAAAAAACTTTTGACGGCGACTTTGACACGCCCACCGACTACCTCGATCCTTTCATCAGGGGCAAACTCAACTTGAACGGCAACTGGGCGGTCTATCCGCCCAATCCGTATGGCCCGCGCACCATCAACTATTTCGCCAAAGACCCGAATCCGTCGGCGCCTTCCCGTGACAACCTGTTTGGCACCGACGATCGGGGGCGTGACTTGCTGGCGCAACTGATTTACGGCTTTCGCCTGAGTGTGCTGTTCGGCCTGGCGCTGACGGTGCTGGGCGTGGTGATGGGGGTGATTGCCGGTGCCATTCAAGGCTACGCGGGCGGAAAAACCGATTTGATCGCGCAGCGTTTCATGGAAATCTGGGGCTCCATGCCCGAGCTGTATCTGCTGATTATTTTCAGCGCCATTTTCGCGCCGAGCGTGGCGCTGCTGCTGCTGCTGCTCAGCCTGTTTGGCTGGATGGGGCTTTCGGACTATGTGCGTGCCGAGTTTTTGCGCAACCGCCAGATGGACTATGTGCGGGCCGCCAAAGCGCTGGGGGTGAGCAATCTGCAGATCATGTGGCGGCATATTTTGCCCAACAGCCTGACACCCGTAGTGACTTTTTTGCCGTTTCGCATGAGCGCGGCGATTCTGGCGCTGACCTCGCTCGATTTTCTCGGCCTGGGCGTGCCGCCTGGAACGCCGTCCCTGGGCGAGTTGCTGAGTCAGGGCAAAGCCAATATCGACGCCTGGTGGATTTCACTGTCAACCTTTGCCGTGCTGGTCACCACCTTGCTGCTGCTGACTTTCATGGGCGACGCGTTGCGCGATGCGCTGGATCCCCGAAAGTTGGAGACATGACCCCCACGCTTGTCGCTTCTCCTGCTACGCTGCCCCGCAAAAGGGCTGCACCGCTTGCGGGCGACCTGGTGGCGGAACTTGTATGACGCCTGTACTTGTCGCTTCGCAAACCGCGCTGCCTCCAAGCGTGGTCGTTCCACCCGCCGGTGGCCTGCCTGCGGAACCCGCATCTTTGTCGCTGCTGGCGGTGAAGAACCTGCGGGTGTCTTTTGGCGGCAAAGTAGTCGTCCGCGGCATTAACTTTTCCATTGCACCCGGAGAAAAGCTGGCTCTGGTGGGCGAGTCCGGATCGGGCAAGACGGTGACCGCACTGAGTTTGCTGCGGCTGGTTCAAAACGCCGAGATTGGCGGCCAGGCGTTGTTTGATGCCCCGGGCGGCGCAGGCGATCTGCTGTCCATGCCCGAAAGCACATTGCGCGGTATCCGGGGCCGGGACATCGCCATGATTTTTCAGGAGCCCATGACCGCGCTGAACCCCTTGTTCAGTGTGGGCGAGCAAATTGCCGAAGTTTTGCAGCTAAAACAGGGTGTAGTCCAGCAAGAATCGGTACAAGCAGCTATTCAATTGCTAGCAAGTACCGGCATTGCCGAGCCTGAGCGGCGGGCGAAGTCCTTTCCCCATCAGCTGTCAGGCGGGCAGCGCCAGCGGGCCATGATTGCCATGGCGCTGGCCTGCCAGCCCAAGCTCCTGCTGGCTGACGAGCCGACCACCGCGCTGGACGTGACGCTGCGCGTGCAGATTCTGGATTTGCTCAGCGATTTGCAGCGGCGCAACGGTATGGCCGTGATCCTCATCACGCACGACCTCAACCTGGTGCGCCGCTTTGCCGACCGGGTTGCCGTCATGGAAAACGGCCATATCGTCGAGCAGGGCGCGGTCGCGGATGTGTTTGCCCGGCCGCAACACCCCTACACCCGCAAATTGATTGACAGCAAGCCCGCGCGCGACGTGGTCGAGACCGCGGCTGGCGCTGCCGGCGCAGCATCACTGATGCGGGCCAGTCATCTGCGCGTAGCCTATCCTGTGGCCATTCCCGGCCTGGCTGGCTGGTTTAAAAGTGCCGAGTTTGTCGCCGTCAGGGACGCCAGCTTTGCGATTGAACCGGCCAGGACATTGGGGGTTGTCGGCGAATCGGGTTCGGGCAAAACAACGCTGGCGCTCGCCAGTTTGGGGCTGATCCCCTTTTCCGGACAATTGCAGGCGGCCGGCCAATCCTGGAGCAGGCAGGCCAGCCGCAACATAGGCATGCGCCGTGCCGTGCAGGTGGTGTTTCAGGACCCGTTTTCCTCGCTGTCGCCCCGCATGACGGTCGAAGCAATGGTGGAGGAAGGCTTGTTGGTGCATGAGCCCGCGTTGAATCAGGGCGAAAGAAGGCTACGCGTCGAACAATCGCTGGCCGATGTCGGCATGAGCGAAGCCCAGTTTCCGGGCCTGCTGCAGCGCTATCCACATGAGTTTTCGGGCGGGCAGCGACAGCGCCTGGCGATTGCGCGCGTTCTCATCATTAATCCAGGCCTGCTGGTGCTGGACGAGCCCACCAGCGCGCTTGACGTGACCATTCAAAAGCAGGTGTTGGCGCTGCTGCAGCGGCTCCAGCGCGAACGCGGCTTGAGTTATCTTTTGATCACGCATGACATGGATGTGATTCGTGCCATGGCCCACGATGTCATGGTGATGAAGGACGGCGAAATTGTGGAGTCGGGCACGGTGGCCGAGGTGCTGGACTCGCCGCGCCATCCCTACACAAAAATTCTGGTGGCTTGCAACTGAGTTTTTACAGATTTAAAATCAATTTACCAGGGGATACAGGTCTGTCGGGCACCGAAATTTTTGCAATGCGGCACACGGCGCGTTACAATGCTAGCTTCACGACCAAATGGGCGGGTTTGCACCGCCCATTTTTTTTGGGCGTTTGTTTTTGCAGACGGGCAAAAAAACAAGGAATAAAAGACTGAATGGCTTTGCAAGAGACGATTGAGCAAACAGTAACCGGGCTGGGTTACGACCTCGTGGACGTTGAACGCACCGCTGGCGGGTTGCTGCGTGTCACGATCGACATGCCCTGCGTGACTGCACTGGCCGGGGCGGTTGCGGGCGGAGAGCAGTTCATCAATGCGGAAGACTGTGAAAAAGTCACGCGACAATTGCAGTTTGTGCTCGAAGTCGAAGGCGCCGAATACGCGCGGCTTGAAGTCAGTTCTCCGGGCATTGACCGGCCTTTGCGCAGTGAAAAAGATTTTGAGCGGTTTTCCGGCGAGCTGATTGACATCACGCTCAAGGCACCGATTGGTGTGGCGGCCAGCGCCGGTTCGACGGTGTCGGCCAGCCGCAAGAAATTTCGTGGCACGCTGGAGCGGGCCGAGCCCTTGGATGGCAAGGCGGGGTGGCAAATTGTGTGGAGCGATGAGCCTGCGATCAAGCCCGGTCAGAAAGTCAGCAAAAACAAAATCCCTGCACCGCTTCAGGCGTTGGGCTTTACGCTGGATGAGATTCACCAGGCGCGTCTGGCGCCTGTGGTTGATTTCAAGGGGCGTAAACCCAAATCTGTTGTCGATAGACCGATAGAGAAATAAATTAGAAAGGCAGGCTTGTGAAATGAATCGCGAACTGTTGATGTTGGTTGATGCCATCTCGCGTGAAAAAAACGTTGAACGTGACGTCGTCTTTGGCGCTGTGGAGCTCGCGCTCGCCTCGGCCACTAAGAAGGTGTATGCGGACGGCGTGGACATTCGTGTTGCGGTGGACCGTGACAGCGGCAATTACGAAACCTTCCGTCGCTGGCTGGTGGTTGCTGACGAGGCAGGCCTGCAAAACCCCGAAGGTGAAGAGCTGGTAAGCGACGCCAGGGACGAAATCTCCGACATCGAAGAAGGCGACTTTATTGAAAAGCCGGTCGAAAGCCTGCCGATTGGCCGGATTGGCGCGCAAGCAGCCAAGCAGGTCATTTTGCAAAAAATTCGCGACGCCGAGCGCGAGATGCTGCTCAACGACTTCATGTCTCGCGGCGACAAAATTTTTGTCGGTACCGTCAAACGCATGGACAAAGGCGACCTGATTGTTGAGTCCGGCCGCGTCGAGGGGCGTCTGCGTCGCGGCGACATGATTCCGAAGGAAAACCTGCGCTCTGGCGACCGCGTCCGGGCCATGATCATGGAAGTGGACACCACACTGCGTGGCGCTCCCATCATCCTCTCGCGTACCGCGCCCGAATATATGATCGAGCTGTTCCGCCAGGAAGTCCCCGAGATCGAACAGGGCCTGCTGGAAATCAAATCCTGCGCCCGTGACGCCGGCTCGCGCGCCAAGATTGCGGTGCTGTCGCATGACAAGCGCGTGGATCCGATCGGCACTTGTGTCGGCGTTCGCGGCACCCGCGTCAACGGCGTGACCAACGAACTGGCTGGCGAACGTGTCGATATCGTGCTCTGGAGCGAAGACCCGGCGCAATTTGTGATTGGTGCGCTGGCGCCTGCCAACGTCTCGTCCATCGTGGTGGACGAAGAGCGTCACGCCATGGACGTGGTGGTGGATGAGGAAAACCTTGCCATTGCAATTGGCCGTGGAGGCCAGAACGTACGCCTGGCGTCCGAGCTGACCGGCTGGAAGATCAACATCATGGATGCCAATGAATCGGCCGAGAAACAGGCGACGGAAACCGATGCCAGCCGCAAGCTTTTCATGGAAAAGCTCGATGTGGACGAGGAAATTGCCGATATCCTTATTTCCGAAGGCTTTACCAGCCTGGAAGAAGTGGCTTATGTGCCGCTGCAGGAAATGCTGGAAATTGAGACCTTTGATGAAGACACCGTCAATGAGCTGCGGACACGCGCCAAAGATGCTCTCCTGACGATGGAAATTGCCAGGGAAGAAAATGCCGGCGGCGTTTCGCAAAACCTGCGCGACGTTGAAGGCCTCAGCCCCGAGCTGGCTGCCAAACTCCTTGAATCGGGTATCAAAACCCGTGACGATCTGGCCGATCTGGCCGTGGATGAACTTACCGAAATCACCGGCCAGTCTGCGGACGAAGCCAAAGCCCTGATCATGACTGCCCGCGCCCATTGGTTTGCCAATGACGCTGGCGAGACCGCTGCACCTGCAGCGGTTCCCGAGCAGTGATCATGGAGGCCAGTCAGGAAAACCAAATATGTCCAGTATTACTACCGTCGCTGAATTCGCAGCTGAATTGAATAAATCACCCGCTACCCTGATCGAGCAATTGACCAGCGCAGGCGTTGTCAAGACGCAGGCCGGTGATCCTCTGTCAGAGGCCGACAAGCAAAAGTTGCTTGGCTATCTGCATGCCAGCCATGGCACTGTCGCGGCTGAGCGTAAAAAAATCACGCTGGTGAAGAAATCCACCACCGAGATCAAACAGGCCGACGCCACGGGCAAGGCCCGCACCATCCAGGTCGAGGTTCGTAAAAAGCGTACTTTTGTCAGGCGCGAAGACGGGTCTGACGTGCCTGCGGAAGAAGTTCAGCCAGAACTGGTCGCTGCGCCCCAAGCTCAGGCTCAAGCTCAGGCAGCCGAAGACGCCGAACTGGTGCGCCGGGAAGAAGAGGCCAACCGTCACGCTGAACTGCTGCGCCGCCAGGAAGAAGAGCTGGCCGAAAAGCGCCGCTTGCGTGAGGAGCAGGACGCCAGGGAAGCAGCGCTTGAGCGCGACCGCGAAGCTGCTGCCCAGAAGGCCGAGGCCGATGCTGCTGCTCTGGCCGCGGAGGCCGCGAAAAAAGTCAAGCCGAGCATTGGCAAAATCATCAAGCCTGCCGCGACCGTGACTGCCCAGGCCAGCAAGGCTGCTGAGACGGTTGCTGCGGAACAAACCAGCAAGGCGGCTGAGGCAGCCACGATGCAGGCAGCGAAGGCCGCCGAGGCGGCCACTGCACAGGCTGCGGCCAAAGCCAAGGCAACGGCTGAATTCCAGGCGGATGCCGCCAAGGCACAGGATCTGCAGGACCGCCGCCGCAGAGCGGAAGCAGAAGCCGCCGGCATTCGTGCCATGTTGTCCGCGCCAAAACGGGTGCTGGTACCTCATGTTGATCCGAAGGTCGCCATGAAGGGTACGTTGCACAAGCCGGCCGTTGTCCCGGGTGCGGCCAAAGCTGGCGCCCCGGTTGCCGCGACGGTGGCCGGCGCTGCAGGCAAAAAGGAAGTCAAGTCAGAAAACCTGTCTTCCACCTGGAAGGACGACGCAGCCAAGAAAAAGGGCATCCCGAGCCGTGGTGCTCCGGTGGTTCCTGGCCGTGGCAATTTCCGTAGCGGCCCACGCGGCCGCCGCAGTTCCGGTCGCGAAGCACGTCCCGAGTCAAATTTCGTCGCACCCACTGAATTCAAGATGATTGAGGTCCATGTACCTGAAACCATCACGGTTTCCGAACTGGCCCACAAGATGAGCATCAAGTCGTCCGAGGTCATCAAGCATTTGATGAAGCTCGGCCAGATGGTCACCATCAACCAGCCGCTGGACCAGGATACCGCCATGATTGTGGTGGAGGAAATGGGCCATACGGCGCTGACTGCGGCGCTCGACGATCCGGAAGCGTTCACTGACGATGATGAACAAGGCCAGCAGGCCGAGTCCCTGTCCCGTGCGCCTGTGGTGACGGTCATGGGTCACGTCGACCACGGTAAAACCTCGCTCCTCGACTACATTCGTCGTGCCAAGGTGGCCTCCGGTGAAGCTGGCGGCATTACCCAGCACATTGGTGCCTACCATGTGCAAACCCCGCGCGGCATGGTCTCGTTTCTCGATACTCCGGGCCACGAGGCGTTTACCGCCATGCGTGCCCGAGGCGCCCAGGCCACCGACATCGTGGTTCTGGTCGTGGCGGCCGATGACGGCGTGATGCCGCAGACGAAGGAGGCGATCAAGCATGCCCGCGCGGCCGGCGTTCCCATCGTCGTGGCGATCAATAAAATCGACAAGCCCGATGCGAACCTCGAACGAGTCAAGGGTGAGCTGGTCACTGAAGGCGTTGTGCCGGAAGAATTCGGCGGTGATTCACCGTTCGTCCCCGTCTCGGCGCGCACCGGTGCAGGTATTGACGATCTGCTTGAGCAAGTGCTGCTGCAAGCCGAAGTTCTGGAGCTGAAGGCGCCGGTTGATGCCATGGCCAAGGGCTTGGTGATTGAAGCCCGCCTGGACAAGGGCCGCGGTCCGGTGGCTACGGTGCTGGTGCAGTCCGGTACGCTGAAAGCCGGCGACGTGGTGCTGGCCGGTTCGACCTATGGCCGCGTTCGCGCAATGCTCGATGAAAACGGCAAGACCATCAAGACCGCGGGGCCTTCGATTCCGGTGGAAATCCAGGGTCTGACGGAAGTTCCGCAAGCCGGTGACGAATTCATGGTGATGACCGACGAACGTCGCGTCCGTGAAATCGCCACCTACCGCGCCGGCAAGTTTCGCAATACCAAGCTGGCCAAGCAGCAGGCGTCCAAACTGGAGAACATGTTTTCCGACCTGTCCGCCGGCGAAGTCAAGATGTTGCCCATCATCATCAAGGCCGACGTGCAGGGTTCACAGGAAGCGCTGGCGCAGTCGCTGCTCAAGCTTTCGACCGACGAAGTCAAGGTTCAGCTGGTGTACTCTGGTGTGGGTGGCATTTCCGAGTCCGACGTGAATCTGGCGATTGCCTCCAAGGCGGTGCTGATCGGGTTCAACACCCGTGCTGATGCCCAGGCGCGCAAGCAGGCCGAGAACAACGGCATCGACATTCGTTACTACAACATCATTTATGACGCGGTGGACGAACTCAAGGCCGCCATGTCCGGCATGCTCACGCCAGACAAGAAGGAAGAAATCATCGGCAATGCCGAGATTCGCCAGGTCTTCAAGGTCAGCAAGATCGGCTCGATTGCCGGCTGTATGGTTACCGCAGGTGTGGTCCGCCGCACCGCCAAACTCCGTCTGCTGCGCGAAAACGTGGTTATCTTTACCGGTGAACTCGACTCGCTCAAGCGTTTCAAGGACGATGCGCGGGAAGTCAAGGAAGGTTTTGATTGCGGCTTGAACATCAAGAACTACAACGACATCCAGGTGGGCGATATTCTCGAATTCTTCGAAATCAAGGAAGTTGCACGGACCTTGTAAAGAAAGCGGCGGTTTGCCAGACCCTTCAGCCTGGCAAACTGCCCATTTCAACGCCGGACCGCCATTTCAGCCCCTTTTATTTCATGCGTAAAAAATCATCCACTCCCAATCGCGCCTTTCGGGTTGCCGACCAGATCCAGCGGGATCTGACGGATCTGATTGCCCGCGAGCTGAAAGACCCGCGTGTCGGCATGGTGACGGTGCAGGCGGTTGAAGTCACGCCTGACTATGCGCATGCCAAGGTTTTTTTCAGCGTATTGGTTGGTGATCCGAAAGAGTGTGAAGAGGCGCTCAATCAGGCTGCCGGCTTTTTGCGCAACGGCCTGTTCAAGCGCCTGATGACGCATACCGTGCCAACACTGCATTTTCACTTCGACCGCACCACCGAACGCGCAGCTGATTTGAATGCCTTGATTGCCAAGGCGGTTTCTTCGCGCGCGCAGGACGACTGAGTTCGCACCGTTTCCCTTTGACAGGTTCAGGGACAACGGTGCCAACGAAGCGCCGGGCCAGCCCGCGCGCTGAGCCTGTCGGAATTTATGACGCAACCAATTCTTCATCGCCAAAAGATTCAGCGACGTCCCGTGCATGGCGTGCTGCTGCTTGACAAGCCGCTGGGTCTGTCGAGTAATCAGGCCTTGCAAAAAGCCAAATGGCTGCTGCGCGCTGACAAGGCCGGACATACCGGCACGCTCGACCCGCTGGCCACTGGCATTTTGCCGCTGTGCTTTGGCGCAGCAACCAAATTCAGCCAGCTTCAGCTGGAAGCGGACAAGACCTATGAGGCGGTGCTGCTGCTGGGCCAGAAAACCACGACCGCTGACGCTGAAGGTGAGGTGATCGAAACGCGACCCGTGCCCGAAATCACGCCCGAACTCCTGCAGGCCATGACGCTGCGCTTCACCGGCCCGCTGGCGCAAATACCGCCCATGTACTCGGCGCTTAAAAAAAATGGTAAGGCGCTTTACGAATACGCGCGCAAGGGCCAGGAAGTCGAGCGGGAAGCGCGCCGCATCACCATTTTCAAGCTGGATATGCTTCTGGTCCATGTGTCACGGACACAGGCAGCTATTAAAATCATAGTGAGCTGCAGCAAGGGCACCTACATCAGGACGTTGGGCGAAGACATCGGCGAGGCCCTGGGTTGCGGTGCGCACCTGGGTTCTTTGCGCCGAATCGAAACCGGCGGTTTTGTGGCTGCGCAATGTGTGACGCTGTCGGCGCTGGAGGCAATGACCGAAGCCGAACGTGAAGCCTGCCTGCTACCGCCGCAATCGCTGGTGGCAGCCTGTCCCTCTGTCACATTGGACGCCGATAATGCAGGACGTTTTTTGAGCGGTCTGCGACGTCGGGGCCATGCTGGCCAGTGGGGCGCCGATGCGCCGATGGTGCAGGTTTACGGCACGGCACCCGTTGCGTTCCTGGGCTCGGCCCACGTCACTGCAGACGAATTGATTCCCCAGCGCTTGCTCAGTCCTCTTGAAATACAGGACATCCTGCAAGCGGCCCAGATTTCTACGCCAAGTTCCGCAGTCATGCCATCGGGCAACGGAGCTGTCTCTTTTCAACACTAACCCCGTACCCGTTTCAAGTCTCCAGAAAGCGAACCATGAGTCAAAAACAGATCCGTAACATCGCCATCATCGCCCACGTCGATCATGGCAAGACCACCATGGTCGACCAATTGCTGCGTCAGTCCGGCACCTTTGCCGAGCACGAGAAAGTTGTCGACACGGTGATGGACAACAACGCCATTGAAAAAGAGCGTGGCATTACGATTCTGGCCAAGAACTGCGCCGTGACCTGGGAAGGCACGCACATCAACATCGTTGACACGCCCGGCCACGCCGACTTCGGTGGCGAAGTGGAACGCGCCCTGTCCATGGTCGACGGCGTGGTGCTGCTGATCGACGCGCAGGAAGGCCCCATGCCACAGACGCGCTTTGTGACCAAGAAGGCGCTGGCCCTGGGCCTCAAGCCGATCCTGGTGGTAAACAAGGTGGACAAGCCCGGTGCGCGGCCCGATTGGGTGGTCAACGCGGCTTTCGACCTGTTCGACAAGCTTGGCGCCACTGATGAACAGCTCGATTTTCCTGTGGTTTACGCCTCCGGCATCAACGGCTGGACATCCATGGAAGAGGGCGCGCCGAATGAACAGTGGGGCCCCGACATGTCGGCCCTGTTCAATACCGTGCTCCAGCATGTGCCGGCCCAAAAGGGCGATCCGGCAGCGCCGCTGCAACTGCAGATTTCGGCGCTGGACTTTTCGACCTTCGTGGGGAAAATTGGCGTCGGCCGCATCAGCGCCGGAACCATCAGGCCGATGATGGACGTGGTAGTGATGGAGGGCCCCGACGGCAAGGCCGTCAAAGGGCGTATCAACCAGGTGTTGACCTTCCAGGGACTGGAACGCGTGCAGACCACGGAAGCGGGTCCGGGCGAGATTGTCCTGATCAACGGCCTGACTGACATCGGCATTGGCGTGACGATCACCGACCCGGTCAATCCGGCACCGCTGCCCATGCTCAAAGTCGATGAGCCGACCCTGACGATGAATTTCTGCGTGAACACCAGCCCGCTGGCCGGCCGTGAGGGCAAGTACGTCACCAGCCGCCAGATCTGGGACCGCCTGCAAAAGGAACTGCAACACAACGTGGCCCTGCGCGTCAAGGAAACCGCTGAAGAGGGTATCTTCGAGGTCATGGGCCGCGGCGAACTGCACCTGACGATTTTGCTGGAAAACATGCGTCGCGAAGGCTACGAACTGGCAGTGTCCAAGCCACGCGTCGTCATGAAAGATGTAGACGGCGTGCGTCACGAACCGATCGAACTCGTTACCGTCGATATCGAGGAACAGCACCAGGGCGGCGTGATGCAGGCTTTGGGCGAACGCAAGGGCGACCTGAGCAGCATGGACCCGGACGGACGCGGCCGCGTGCGCCTGGAGTACCGCATCCCGGCGCGTGGCCTGATCGGTTTTACCAATGAATTCCTGAACCTGACGCGCGGTTCAGGTCTGATCTCCAACATCTTCGACAGTTACGAGCCGCACAAAGGCGACATCGGTGGCCGTAAAAACGGCGTACTGGTTTCCATGGACGCGGGTGAAATTTTCACCTACGCGCTTGGCAAGCTGGACGACCGCGGCCGCATGTTCGTCAGGGCCAACGACCCGGTGTCCGAAGGCATGATTGTCGGCATCCACAGCCGTGACAACGATCTGGTGGTCAACGCCACCCGCACCAAGCAACTGACCAACTTTCGCGTCAGCGGCAAGGAAGACGCGATCAAGATTACCCCACCGATCGAATTGACGCTGGAATACGGCGTGGAATTCATCGAGGACGACGAGCTGGTCGAAATCACGCCTAAATCGATCCGTCTGCGCAAGCGCCACCTGACGGAAAGCGAGCGCAAGCGCGCTGGCCGCTGACTTGACCCCACGCCCGCCGCTTTGCTTACTGCGCTGCCTTACCAAGGGCGGCGGGCATGACTTGGGGTGGCTTGGCGCAGTAGCCTTTCCTCGCCCCCACGCCATGCGCGTCAGGCCGAAAGGCTTTCCAAAGGGCCACTGCAACCCAGTGGCCCTTTTCTCGTTTGCAGATGCCTGTAATTGACAGGGGGTTTCATGAAGCTCACGCATTCCCGTGCTGTTGCACTGATGGTTCTCATTACCCTGATGTGGTCGATCGCCGGTGTCGTGACCCGGCAGCTTGAGGTGGCTCGCAGCTTTGAAGTGACGTTCTGGAGAAGCTTTTTCACCGTCGTTTCTCTGTTGTTCATCCTGCCTTTTTTTCAGGGCAGGGCGGTTTTTTCGGGTATTCGCAAAGGCGGCTTTGTGTTTTGGCTGTCAGGCGTTTGCTGGAGTGTGATGTTTACCGCCTTCATGGTAGCGCTCACCCTCACGACCGTGGCAAATGTCCTGGTGACGATGGCGATCGGACCCTTCGTCACCGCCTTGCTGGCACATGTCTTTATTGGCCACCGGATTCCGCCACGTACCTGGTTGGCCATTGCGGTCGCCAGCGCCGGTATCGCCTGGATGTATGGTGGGCAAATGGAGCTGGGCAGCCAGCTCGAAGGGACGCTGGTGGCGCTGATGGTTCCGATCGCAGGCGCCTGCAACTGGACAGTGGTGCAACACAGCCGCAGCCATGGCAAAAGCATCGACCTGGTGCCCGCCGTACTGGTTGGTGCGGTGATTTCCTCGCTCGCCACCTTGCCGCTGGCTTTTCCTTTTTCGGCTACGCCGCATGACGTGGGCCTGCTGGCCCTGCTCGGGCTGGTTCAGCTGGCCATCCCCTGTGTGCTGGCGGTACGCTGCGCCGGTGTTCTCAAGGCACCCGAGGTGGCCCTTCTGGCCTTGCTTGAAGTGATTTTTGGCATTCTGCTGGCATGGTTTGGCGCAAATGAGGTGCCTGGCGCCAGCGTGCTGGCCGGTGGTGCGCTGGTCATTGGTGCGCTGGTCGTCAACGAATTGATTGGATGGAAACAAAGAGCATGACAACTGAAATGACGATGGCTACAACTGAAAAGAAGAGCGGCGATATCCTGATGGAGTGTCGCGGCGACGTCGGGCTGATTACCCTGAACCGGCCCAAGGCGCTCAACGCGCTGTCATTGCCGATGGTACGTGAGCTGCTGGTCACGCTGCGCGCATGGCGCGATGATCCGGCCGTTCTTGCTGTGGCTATTCGCGGCACCAACAAAACTGGCCGTCCAGGAACGCCTGAAAGCTTCTTTGGCGGCTTTTGCGCCGGTGGCGATATCCGCTTTTTCCATCAGGCGGCTTTGGCCAATGATTCAGCGCTGGACGATTTTTTTACCGAGGAATACACCCTCAACCAGCTGGCCCAGACCTATCCCAAACCTTATATTGCGTTCATGGACGGCGTGGTGATGGGCGGCGGCATGGGAATCAGCCAGGGTGCAAGCGTCCGCATTGTCACCGAACACACCAAAATAGCCATGCCCGAGACCAACATCGGCCTGTTTCCAGACGTCGGGGGCGGCTACTTTCTGAGTCGTTGCCCGGGCCATGTCGGTGAATACCTGGCCTTGACGGGTGACGTGATTGGCGCGGATGCAGCGATTGGCTACGGCCTGGCGGACGTCAAGTTTGACGCGGCCAGGTTGCCAAGCCTCTGGGAGTCCCTGGCCACTCAGGCATTTGACTCCAGTGCACAGGTCGAGCAATGGATTGCTACTGAATTAATAGCTGACAGTAACCGTACTATCTGGACGACAAGCGAAATTGATGCCTATTTCTCGTTATTGCGGGTAAAACACATCGTCGATGCACTGGAGGCCTCGACGGATTCCTGGGCCATCAAGACGGCCGCCACTTTGCGCAAGCGCTCACCGCTGATGCTGCATGTGACGCTGGAGCAAATCCGCCGGGCCCGCAGCATGACACTGGCGGATGATCTGCGCATGGAGCGTGACATGGTGCACCACTGCTTTCATCTGCGGCCGGGTGCAGCGAGCGAGACGGTCGAAGGCATTCGCGCGCTGGCCGTCGACAAGGATTACCAGCCGAAGTGGAACCCGGCACGCATCGAGGACGTGAAGCCCGGGATGGCCGAAGCGTTTTTTGCCAGCCCGTGGCTGCCGCAGGCGCATCCGCTTCGCGAGTTTCAGGAATCCGCAGCCATGGTGGGGCTGCAGAGTGATTGACTGATTTACAGCTGCCGGTACACGAGTTCGGCCAGCTGCATCAACTCAGCCTGGGACAGCGCGCCACTCAGGGCATAGCCAAATCCCTGATCTACCCAGTAAAACGAGGGCACCGGACCATCGCCGCTGTAACGGAAAGCGGTTTCCGTGCCGGACATTTTGGGTGCAGCGTCGTTCCCGGGCGAACCGTTGGTTGGTGCGCTGCCATCCACCCTCCCAAGGTAGAGCGTGACACGCGCGCCAGCCAGGTTCTGGAACATGAACTGCGCTCGGGCGCCGCCTTCGCCAGGCAGCAGGCGCCCCCCGACCAGTTCATACCCTCGCGTCGCCAGCACCGGCACCTTGAGAGGTCTGTCAAGACGTTTTGACAGCCATTGCACCAGGTGGTCCTGCTGGGCGGCAGTCACTTCAACCGGGTGCCGGACTTCTGGGGAATACACCGCATAGGCCAATGAGGCCTGGTGCACAAATGCCTGGGTCGAACGGGTCTGCCCCGCAGCTGCCATCTTTCGCGTTGCCGCACCGCCCAGCTCGTCATGCGACAGCCAGCCCACGCCAAAAGCCAGCACCACCGCTGCAGCCAGGCCGCCCCAACGCCACCACTGGTCGAGCTGTTGCCGGCTCTTTTGCCCGCGGCGCGCGGCAGCCAGCAGGGTTTCAGGGATCGCTTCGTCCAGCAATGAGCAATGCAAGGCACGCAGGGCTTCTCGTTGAGCCTGCCATGCATGCAGGGTTTCCTGTGCGTCTGCGTTGAGCGCCAGCCGCGCTTGGGTATCGGCCTGCTGGTCTGCGGGCAGACGCCCATCGACCAATGCGTTGATCTTGTCTTGCATGAGCTCGTCGTTTATTTTTTCCATGGTCTTCTATGCCTTATTTCAGTCGCCTGAGCGGGGCGAGGAATACGGCGGGAGCGGCCTGACTGGCGACTGCAGGATCTGCAGGAAGGGCGCTGTCCATCAGCTCTCGTAGACGTGCTCGGCCGCGCGACAGACGCGACATCACGGTGCCCACAGGAACAGCGGTGACTTTGGCTACCTCTTCATAGGACAGGTCTTCCAAGGTGACCAGCAACAGCACCACGCGCTGGTCTTCGGGCAATCGCAGCAGGCAGCGTTGCAGGTCCAGCGAGTGCGAACTGCCAGCGTCTGGCGCCACCAGTTCATGCTCGACGTCCTCCACATTCACCGTGATTCCGGCGCCAGCCTGCCGGATGGAGCGGCGCACCTGATTGACGAAAATGTTGTGCATCAGCGTGAACAGCCAAGCGCGCAAGTCGCTGCCTGCCGTCCATAAACGCCATTTGGAGCAGGCCCGCTCCAGCGTGTCCTGTACCAGGTCGTCGGCCATCCAGGCGTCGCCGGTGAGCAAGCGCGCATAACGGCGAAGGCTGGGAATGTGGTCGGTCAACGGGAAGTCGGTCATGGGTCTGCCAAGGGGGTATGTGCCCTATCGTAGCCTCAGGTTCGCTCGGTTTGAATGCATGCCAAAGGGCAGCAATCCGTCGAACAGCGCGCTGATGCTGTCCAGCTGGCAGCGCGCTTCGCGTTCGCCATGATGCGCTGAAGGCACCTGCATCAGTTCGCTGCGCAAATGCCAGAGCGTGTTGGCGTCCTGACAATAACGGATGCGCTGGTCAATGCGCCGGTCAATGCGCCGGTCGTCGGGCGCTCGAGCGCTTTCAGGCCCGACGATGGAATCCAGCGCCTGCAGCATCGCCTGGCGAATATCATCAGGCGTTGCAATGCCCGAAGGGTGGGGTGCCCCGAGCAGCAGGCTGGCCATCCAGCGGCTGCCGCAAGCTGGGCGAACTTTGTCCATCAGCATGGCCGTCAGGGTTTGGCGACGTGCCAGACGTTCGTGAAGCCGTCGCCCGCCTTGCTGTCCTTGAACCAGAAATAAAGCAGTTTGCCGTTGATGGCCCACTGTTTTTTACCCTCATTTTGCGTCACGCTCATGCAGGCCCCCATGGGCTGGTCGGTTTCGGCAACCATCAGCGGGGGCCAGTTGCTGACGCAGGGGCGATTACAGGCAGATTTGCCGCTGCTGGCCTTGTCACTGCCAAACACATACCTGTCATGCCGTTGGGGCCGGCCAGCGTGCCGTCGGCGATCGTTGCGGCGTGGGCAGCACTGGGGGGGACGCACGTCCTCCTCGGGGGCAGCAGTAAGGAAAGCGACGGTTAACAATTTCACAGTGTTCTCCGATGGATGCAGATGATGTCTACAACCGGGTGAACATTTGCATGACCGGGTTTATTCCATCGGGGAAAAATATTTTTGAACTCGTCCGGCTGGCTTCGTCGGCCTCGCCCGGCTGTCCAGTCCGCAAGCGGCAGGCTGCGGCTTTAGCGGTTTCGGGACTTCATGGCCCGCTCCACCTCGCGCTTGCCTTCGCGGTCCTTGATGGTGTCGCGCTTGTCATGTTCGCCCTTGCCCTTGGCCAGACCGATGTCGCATTTCACCTTGCCAGCTTTCCAGTGAATATTTAGGGGTACCAGCGTAAAGCCTTTTTGCTCTACCTTGCCCATCAGCCGCCGGATCTCTTCCTTGTGCATGAGCAGCTTCTTGGTGCGCACCGAGTCGGGCCGGATATGGGTCGATGCCGTGCCCAGAGGATTGATCTGGCAACCGATGAGGAACAGCTCGCCATTGCGGATAACCACATAGCCATCGGTGAGTTGCACCTTGCCTTCGCGAAGCGATTTGACCTCCCAGCCTTCGAGCACCATGCCGGCT
Source organism: Polaromonas sp. (assembly GCF_012927415.1). Classification (GTDB taxonomy): domain Bacteria; phylum Pseudomonadota; class Gammaproteobacteria; order Burkholderiales; family Burkholderiaceae_C; genus Polaromonas. The sequence continues at coordinate 45,405 of NZ_JABBPF010000030.1, forward strand.
TCAAATCGCTCCTCGATGTGGTAGTTGAAGGTAGCCTTTTTGTTGTCGGCAATGCGTATCGCAGCGGCAGCGGCTTTGGCTGACAAATTGCTGGTGGACTTTTCCGCTGCTTTGCCTGAAGAGGCCGCAGCGGGCTTTTTGGAGGAGGATGCTTCTTTGGTTGCCATGTTTAAAAGTTAGGGACAGCGTCGACTAATACAATCATGCCCAGCCCTTGATTGTATGAAAACCGTTCACAAGTCCGTTCTTATCTGGTACAGCGCAGCTGAAATGTTTGCATTAGTCACCGATGTTCCAAGCTACCCGCAGTTTTTGCCCTGGTGCAACCAGGCTTCCGTGCGCGAAGAAAACTCGCAAGGCATGACGGCCAGGATCGGCATTTCCATCGCGGGCCTGACGCAAAGCTTCACCACGCGCAACGTGCATGAAAAAGACAAGCGGGTCAGCCTCACGCTGGTCGATGGCCCTTTTTCCCGCCTCGAAGGTGACTGGCGCTTTCTTCCTTTGGGCGATGGCAGCCAGCGCGCCTGCAAGATCGACTTCACACTGTGCTACGACTTCGACAATGGCGCGCTAGCCACGCTGGTTGGCCCGGTATTTGACAAAATAGCGGGCAGTCTGGTCGATGCTTTTGTTAAAAGAGCGTCACGGGTCTATGGCGAATCCTGACGGCGTGACAGGCGCTCCGAGTTTGAAAATTTGCCTGGTTTACTCACCTGCACCCCGACAGGTGCGCGAGTGGAAAATGGAACTTGATTTTGGCGCGACCGTGGCAAAAGCGCTTTCGGCGTGCAGCATTCTGCAAGAATTTCCAGAGCTTCAATCAGATCGTCTGAGAATGGGCGTCTGGGGCCGGAAAACCGGTTTGGGTCATTTGCTTCAAGACAAGGACCGGATAGAAATTTACCGGCCTCTGCGGGTAGACCCTAAAGTGGCGCGCCGCGAACGATTTGACCGGCAAGGTGCAAAAAGTGCCGGTCTGTTCGCCAAAATCCGTCCCGGGGCCAAGGCTGGGTATTGAAGCCTGCCGCCAGCGGCTGAACCTTGCGCCCGTGCTGATTTATTTCTTGCAGTCGCTTTCTACGAAGCCCTGAAGGCGTTTCGTTTCTTCAACACGAGCGTTTTCGTCCATGAATTCGCGCTCTCCTTTGGCATTAATGACAGAAAGCCTGACGCCTGACTGAACGTTCGCCAAACCTCTTTTGGCACGATCGCAATTGTCGGTTCTGGCTTTGGCCACTTTTTCTTCTTCAATCTTCTTTTTGGCGTCTTCCTCTTCCTCTGCCTGCTTTTTCTTGGCTTCAAGTTGCGCGTCCTTGCCCGACAGCCGGGGGCCACTGGCTTTGCCAGCGGTTGATGAGGCGGCCAACGCTGGAGCTGCTGTCACGGTTTCACTGACCGACTTGGCAGCGGGCTGGTTCGAGCCACCCGGTCGTTTCAGAATGTTCTTTTCCTGAACGTCGCCCGGTGGCGCCCGGTCACTAAACACTTTATGGCCGTCCTTGTCTATCCATTGCCATTGCGCCAGGGCTGTGAGCGCAAACGAGCTGCTGACAATGGCCAGAATGAGGGTTTTTGAAACGAGTTTTAAGTCCATTTCACGAGTGTAGCTTTGTGTATGGTTTTTTTTACATGCTTTGGCAAGAAGCGACGTATTTGCAGAGAAGAGTCAAATCGGCATGCAAGGGTTAGTACCGACAGGTTCAACGACGCGGGTACAATCGACTTTTTGGAGCTCTCTATATGCGCCTACTCGGCAAAGCGCTCACCTTCGACGACGTATTGTTGGTGCCAGCGTTCTCCCAAGTCCTGCCCAAGGACGCGATTCTTTCCACCCAGTTTTCCCGAAACATCCGACTGAATCTGCCGCTTGTCTCTGCGGCCATGGATACCGTTACTGAAGCACGGCTGGCGATCGCCATCGCGCAAGAGGGCGGCATTGGCATAGTTCACAAAAACCTCACGCCGCAGGAGCAGGCCGCGCATGTGGTCAAGGTCAAGCGCTACGAATCAGGGGTGGTGCGCGATCCGGTGGTTATCACACCCGAGCACACCGTGTTGCAGATCCTCGAATTGTCCGAACAGCTCGGCATCTCTGGATTTCCGGTGTGCGACGGCGGCAAAGTGGTGGGTATCGTGACCAGTCGTGACCTGCGCTTTGAAACCCGCTACGACGTCAAGGCCCACCAGATCATGACTCCGCGTGAAAAGTTGATCACCGTCAGGGAGGGCACCTCTGCCGCCGAAGCCAAGGCCTTGCTCAACAAGCACAAACTTGAACGCGTGCTCGTGGTCAACGATGCTTTTGAGCTCAAGGGGCTGATCACGGTCAAGGACATCACCAAGCAAACCAACTTCCCCAATGCCGCCCGCGATTCTGCGGGCCGCCTTCGGGTCGGTGCTGCGGTCGGTGTCGGCGAAGGTACTGAAGAGCGGGTTGAAGCATTGGTCAAAGCCGGCGTGGATGCCATAGTGGTCGACACGGCCCATGGCCACAGCCATGGTGTGATCGAGCGGGTCCGCTGGGTCAAAAAGAATTACCCCCATATCGACGTGATTGGCGGCAACATTGCCACTGGAGCAGCGGCGCTGGCGCTGGTTGAAGCTGGTGCCGACGCCGTGAAAGTCGGTATCGGCCCAGGCAGCATTTGCACCACCCGCATCGTCGCGGGTGTCGGGGTACCGCAAGTCATGGCCATCGACAGCGTGGCGACCGCCTTGCGCGGCAGCGGCGTTCCCCTGATTGCTGACGGCGGCATTCGTTACAGCGGCGACATCGCCAAGGCCATCGCGGCCGGCGCCAGCACCGTCATGATGGGCGGGATGTTTGCCGGCACTGAAGAAGCACCCGGTGAAGTTATCCTGTTTCAGGGTCGCAGCTACAAAAGCTACCGCGGTATGGGCAGCATCGGTGCCATGCAGCAAGGCAGTGCTGACCGCTATTTCCAGGAGTCGAGCACCGGCAATCCGAACGCCGACAAGCTGGTGCCCGAGGGCATAGAGGGCAGGGTGCCTTACAAGGGCTCCATGGTTGGCATTGTTTTCCAGATGGCTGGCGGCTTGCGCGCCAGCATGGGTTACTGCGGCTGCGGCACGATTGAAGACATGCAAAACAAGGCCGAGTTTGTCGAGATTACCTCAGCAGGCATCCGCGAGAGCCATGTGCATGACGTACAGATCACCAAAGAAGCGCCGAACTATCGCGCTGACTGAGCGTCCTGCGGGTGCGGGCGTCTGGCTACGGACGCCGTTTCTTTTTTTGACTGAATACAGCCTGAAACCCTATTTTCATGCAACACCAAAAAATT
>NZ_JABBPF010000033.1 GCF_012927415.1 Polaromonas sp.
CGGGGCGCTCTCGCGGCCATCGGCGTTTCATCACTCCTGCTTCAGGGCTGTGCGGTGGTGACGGCGGTCGATACCGTCGCCTCGGTCGCGATTGGCACGGCCGGACTGGCGGCCAGCGCCGTTATCGGCACGGCGCGCATCGCAGGTTCGACCATCGGGGCGACGGCGGATGCGCTGCTTCCCGGCCCCAGCAGGCCCTAGTTCAGCGCCAGCTGCGCCTGTATCAGGAGGAAGAAACTCGCGCGCTGGTGCCGCTTGCACGCAATTTCGCGTGGACCGAAGCGCACCACCACCGTTCATGCGTTGACCCGACTATCTCGCGTCGTTTCGCCCCTGTTTGCGGGCAGCAATCGCAGGCTGCAACCGGGAACGCTTCGCCAGCGACGCGGGTGCCGGACTGACGGCGGCATCGTCGCCCTGCCACTGGCCACGGCCTTTGCGATTGCCTCCAGGCTCAAGCCGCAATCCGGCATGCGGACCGCCATCATTGCCGGTACATTGATCTCCGCACCGGGTGGCTCTGCGGTGCAGATCAGCGTAGCGACCGGCGCTTTCATCGTCATCGCTTACGGCATCCTTGAACGCTCGCCAGATGTCTGGCCTGCCGCGTCACGACGCGAACCAGGAACTGTAGACGCATGGCATAGCCAATTTTGTCGAGCCATTTTTTGGCGGCATGCGAGCCACCGGGACGATTGCGCGCCCTCACCGACCTACGCACAGGCGCGACCTCCCGCTGTCGTGTCTCGTGCATTGATTGACGCCGGTGCCGGTGCAGTCGCTCGATACTTCGGACCTTGATGTGGTGGAGCCGCTGCACAAAGCCATCATGATGCGCGGCGGACGGCTGGTGCTGGCCGGGCTAAAGGCCCAGCCCAGGGCGGTGATGGAACGGTCGGACTTTCGGGAAAAAGTCAAAATGCTATTAAATAAATAGCAAACCATAGCGGCAAATACTGGACGACAGCGTACTTCTGCCAGATTTTTGCTTTTTTGCCTTCAGCGGTTGCCGCCGGAAGGACTGAAGCTTTCCTCGTCGCTCGAATAGCTGCTTGCCACCCGGAGATCGGCATCAAACACCACGGTAAAAATCTTCTGCGTCTGCGGCGGGCTCAGGTAGCGCCAGTCGGAATGCGGTTCCCGCGTGAGTGCATAGGGCGTCACTTTCATCGGCTTGCCCAGCATCTTTCGCACCTGCTCCATGGGCATGCCGGGCAGCACTTTGACAAAGTTCTGCGGCGTCAGGACCTGGCGCAGCGCACTCATCTTGCCATCCGGCCCGATCGTGATCATGTAATTGACCTGACCGGCCGGCTGGCGGTTGTATTCAAGCGTGCGTGCGCCCGTCGCAGCCGCCACACCGGGCAGCGGGATTGAGGCCATGTCGGAGGCATCCCAGATTTTTTCGGGTTCGCCAAAACGTGCGCGTACATCGGCTTCGCTCGAAACGCCCTCCTCCAGCTCAATAATGCGCTGCTGGTCGCAGCCCGCCAGCCCGAGAAAAAGTGATAACAGGCCCATGCAAACTACCGTCCTTTTCGCAGCAAGTGGCAGAACAGCCGGTGAATCGCCTGTTTTCTCAGGCGTGAGCAGACATGTCGATGAGTGCAAGGCAGACCCCGGTAAAATGCGTCCACTATACGTTTTAGGCAGCCACGCACCATGTCCATTTTTCGCCGCCCCGATTACACCTCTGAAATCACTTCGTTTATCAATGATCTCAAGGCAAAGAAACCCACGCTGGAAGCCGAACAACGCGCCGGCCGCGCCCTGCTGTGGGACAAAAACCTGAACCGGGGCGATCAAGCAGAGTACCGCGATGCCAGCGTTGCCCAGCAGCCCTATGTTTACGGCACCGCCAGTCATCCCAACGGGAATTAAGCACTAAGCAGCCCCTGCTTCGTGCAAAACAGGCATTCGACGCTCCGCTTGCATGGCAATCCCTGATTCAGTCTGAGCGGACCGCTGCTTTCATGCCCCACACGACCTTGCCCCCGATGACCCGGGAACTGCCGCTGCCCGAGCGGCAAGCGCTCGCCGCGGGGGAGAACCCGGACATGCCGGTGGTGATTGACCAGGTTGCGCTGGCGCGGCTTTATGGCGAGCCCTTGTTTGCCATGCCCAAGGATTTGTATATTCCGCCGGACGCGCTCAAGGTGTTTCTGGAGGCGTTTGAGGGCCCGCTGGACTTGCTGCTGTACCTTATCCGCCGGCAGAACTTCAATATTCTGGATATTCCAATGGCGGCGGTCACGCGGCAGTACCTGACCTATGTAGACGAGATCCGGGCCACCAACCTGGAGCTGGCGGCCGAATACCTGCTGATGGCCGCCATGCTGATTGAAATCAAGTCGCGCATGCTGCTGCCACCCAAAAAGTCGGCCGAAGGCCAGGAAGCGGAAGACCCGCGCGCCGAGCTGGTGCGCCGCCTGCTTGAATACGAGCAGATCAAGCTGGCCGCCCACAAGCTCAACGAAATTCCGCAATTTGGCCGCGATTTCCTGCGCGCCCAGGTCCATGTAGAGCAGTCCCGGCAGCCGCGTTTTCCCGATGTCACGGTGGTCGAGCTGCAGGACGCCTGGCGCGATATTGTCAAGCGCGCCAAACTGATTCAGCACCATGTCATATCCAGGGAAGAACTCTCGGTGCGCGAGCACATGAGCATCGTGCTGCGCAAGCTGCAGGGCCGCAAGTTTCTGGAATTTGAAGAGCTTTTTGACGCCTCGCGCGGCATGGCGCTGCTGGTCGTCACCTTTATTGCGCTGCTCGAACTGGCCAAGGAATGCCTGCTTGAAATCACCCAGGCCGAGTCCTTTGCGCCGATTTACGTGCGGCTGGCCTACACACCAACCTGAAGCCCGGCTAAACTCCGGCCAAACCCCGGCCAAACCCCGGCCTAATCCCGGTTAACCCGGCGACTCCAGATGAACCGCTTGCCCGATCCCGCAGAGCTCAATTTTGACATCCTCATCATCGGCAGCGGTCTGGCGGGGTTGACCGCCGCGCTGCTGCTGGCACCCATGCACCGTGTTGCGCTGCTGACAAAACGCGAGCTGGGCGACGGCTCCAGCGGCTGGGCCCAGGGCGGCATGGCTGCCGTGCTGGCCGAAGACGACACCCTTGAACAGCATGTCAGTGACACCCTTATTGCCGGAGCCGGTCTGTGCGACCAGGCCGCTGTTCGCGCCGTGGTCAAAGGCGCGCCTGACGCGATTGCCTGGCTGCGCGCGCTCGGCGTGCCTTTCTCGGAAGACAGCGAACACCCCGGCGAACTGCACCTGACGCGCGAAGGAGGTCACAGCCAGCGCCGTATCGTGCACGCCACTGATGCCACCGGCGCCGCCGTGCAGCGCAGCCTGATTCAACAACTGCGGCGCACGCCCAGCATCACGGTGTTCGAGCACCACATGCTGGTCGACCTGATCACCGACCGCCAGCTCCGGCGGGCCGGCAGTCAATGCCATGGCGCCTACGTTCTGGACGTGATCACGGGCCGGGTCCGCACCTTCGGCGCGGGCCAAACCATTCTGGCCACCGGTGGCGCGGGCAAGGTCTACCTGTACTCGACCAACCCCGACACCGCCACCGGCGACGGCATAGCTGCGGCCTGGCGCGCTGGCTGCCGGGTCTGCAATATGGAATTCATCCAGTTTCATCCGACCTGTCTATACCACCCGCACGCCAAATCATTTTTGATCTCGGAGGCCGTACGTGGCGAAGGTGGCCAGCTGCTGCTGCCGCCTTCTGCGGGCGGAACGCGCTTCATGCCCGCGCACGATTCGCGCGCCGAGCTGGCGCCGCGTGACGTGGTGGCCAGGGCGATTGATTTTGAAATGAAAAAGCACGGGCTTGACTGCGTCTACCTTGATATTTCGCACCAGAGCCCGGCATTTTTGCAGGCGCACTTCCCCAACATCCTGCAGCGCTGCGCGGAGTTGGGCATCGACATCACCAGACAACCGATTCCGGTGGTGCCGGCCGCGCACTACACCTGCGGCGGTGTACTGACCGACCTGGCCGGGCGCACCGACATGACCGGTCTATATGCCATAGGCGAGACCGCCTGCACCGGCCTGCATGGCGCCAACCGGCTGGCCAGCAATTCGCTGGTCGAATGTGTGGTGCTGGCACGCGCCACGGCCCAAGCCATCGATGCGATAAAAAGCGGCCCGCCCATGCACGTCACGGTGCTGCCCGCCTGGGACGAAAGCCAGGTGGCCGATGCCGACGAAGCCGTGGTGATCTCCCACAACTGGGACGAGTTGCGCCGCTTCATGTGGAACTACGTCGGCATTGTTCGCACCACAAAGCGGCTTGAGCGCGCGGCCCATCGTATCGCGCTGCTGAATTCGGAAATTCGGGAGTTTTATGCAAATTTCCGCGTCACCCGCGACCTGCTGGAGCTACGCAACCTGTTGCAGGTGGCCGAGCTGATCGTGCGCTCGGCGCAAGGCCGGCATGAAAGCCGGGGTCTGCATTTCAGCCGGGACTACCCGAATATGGCTGAAAAAGCTGTTCCGACCATTTTGCTTCCGCCTAAAGCCTGAGGCCGTTGCGGGGGTTGCTACAACGCAAGAAAATGGCAAAACCGATCCGGCGCCAAGCGCGAAACAATGAATGACGGCAGCAACATGAAAACAGTCAGCCCTCACCTGTGGCAGCGTTTCCGGGACATTGCGGTGCCCTACTGGCGCATGGAGGAAAAATCGAAAGCCTGGGGTCTGCTGGTTTTGCTGGTGCTGCTGTTGCTGGGGCAGACCGGATTCGCGGTCCTCTTTAACGAACAGACGGGCGAGTTCACCTCGGCCCTGGCGGCGCACAACGCCGATCGTTTCTGGCATTCCATCAAGCTGTGCCTGGGCCTGCTTATCGGCGCGGTGCCGCTCTACGCCTTTTACTACTATGTGCGGGACAAGCTGGGCAACCACTGGCGGCGCTGGCTGACGGGCCGCTTTCTCGACAGCTATTTCAGGGACCGGCATTTCTACGAGCTCAATGCCAATGCCGCCATCGACAACCCCGACCAGCGCATCGCCGAGGACATCAACACCTTCACGCAACGCTCGCTCTTTTTCCTGTTGATCCTCATCGGCTCGATCCTGCAACTGCTTGCATTCAGCAGTGTGCTGTGGTTCATCTCCCGGGAACTGGTGTATTTTCTGGTTTTTTACGCGATCGCCGGCACGCTGATCACGGTGTTTGTCTACGGCAAGCCGCTGGTCGGCCTGAACTTTCGGCAACTCCGGCGTGAGGCGGATTTCCGCTTCGGCCTGGTCCGGGTCCGGGAGAACGCCGAATCCATCGCCTTCTACAGCGGTGAGGCGCAGGAGTTGCAGCAAGTCAAACGCCGTTTTACCGCAGCCTTCGACAATTTCAACCTGCTCATCAGAAAACAGTTTTCCCTGAATCTGTTCCAGTACGCCTACACCATGCTGACCATCGTTCTCCCCAGCGCCATCATTGCATCGCGGGTGCTGTCGGGCGAACTGGAGGTCGGCAGCGCGGTACGGGCAGCGGGCGCTTTTGCGGCGGTGCTCAGCGCCATTTCAGTGATAGTCGACAATTTTGAAAGCCTGAGCCGATTCGCCGCCGGCATCGACCGCCTGGACAGTTTTACAAAAGTGCTGCACGCTGATCCGGCAAGCCGCGAGCGCGCCGGTGGTGTCATCGAGTCGGTGCAGGGTCCGGGTCTGGCGCTGCAAGGCGTGACCTTGCTGACGCCTCATCGCGAGCGCATCCTGGTCAGGGATCTGTCGGTTGCCATCGAACCCGGGAAAGGGCTGCTGATCGTCGGGACCAGCGGCAGCGGGAAAAGCTCGCTGCTGCGCGCCATCGCCGGCCTATGGTATTCAGGCAGCGGGACCATCATTCGTCCCGGCCCTGAAGAAATCCTTTTCCTGCCTCAGCAACCCTACATGCTTCCCGGCACATTGCGCAGCCAGCTGCTTTATCCCCACAAGGACCGGCAGGCCTCAGACACCGAACTGCTGGAATTGCTGGTGAAAGTCAACCTGCCGCTCCTGGCCGAAAGATTTGGCGGACTCGATATCGAGCTGGACTGGGAAAAGCTGCTGTCCATCGGTGAGCAGCAGCGCCTGGCTTTTGCCCGCGTGCTGCTGAGCTGCCCGCGCTTCGCCATACTGGATGAAGCCACCAGCGCGCTGGATATCGGCAATGAGGAAAGCCTTTACCGGCAACTGCTGGCAAGCCACACGACGCCGGTGAGCGTCGGTCACCGCTCAACGCTTCTGAAGTTTCACCATCAGGTACTCGAACTCGGCGGCGAAGGGCAATGGCAGGCGCATCCAGCAAAAGGCTACAGTTTCAGCGCATAGCCAACAGAACCGGAGCCCGGGCAACGTTAGGGATTGCCAGATCGTATTTTTCACTCACTTGGACACAAGGCCATGAACAGTGACGAACATAAATCGACAGCGTGCTCAAGCCCACTAGGGTGATCGCCGGCATGAAGTGCGCGCAGCAGGTGGCCGAAGTCACTCGACGCTACCTGTTGCGCCATGTAGCGGTAGCCGTTCCCGGCATCGTATTCCTGTCAGGCGGCCAAAAAGCGGAAGACGCCACCGATTACCTCAACGCGATGAATTCGCTGGGACCGCATCACTGGCAGTTCAGTTTTTCGCACGAACAAGCACTGCAGGCGCCAGTACCGGGGGCTTGAAAAAAGCAAGAAGGCAATGGGGCGGCGGCGCAAAAGTCGTTTGCCCAGCGCTACCGGTTAAATGGTCTGGCGCAGGCGGGTAGGTATGCGTGAACGGTGGAATCGCAGGCCTAGTCATTGCATTTCTAAATCATTCGTGAGCGCGAAGATGAAGTGCAGACAGTTCCAGCGATCGCCCACTGGAACCGTCTAAGTGCAGGGATGATCTGGAAATGGAATTAGTCGGGGCGCAGCACCCTGGCGACCGGGTTGCTGCGCAGCCGGAATGCATCAGGCATGCCTGAGCCCAGCAGCGGGTGCAGATAGCGCCGAAACGCATCGGTCACATCGGTGCCACTGGCGCTGATGAATTCATCGTCCATCACGCGCGTTTTACCCGCCACGGCTTCGAGGGGCAGCAACTCGTAGTCGACCGAATAAAAGCCGGTCCGCCGGATGGCGACCGAGCCACCTTGCTGGCCCCACATGGCGAACTGCACGGCCTTCTCGCCCACCTCGCGGGCTTCGCGCTGGTCGACGTCGGAGACACAGCCGATGAAAGAGCGCTGCAGGTAGCCCAGCGTGTCGCCGCGCACCCGCTTGATGCCCAGCCTGCTTTTAATCTCTTCGCACAGCAGATCAGCCAGCGCGCCACTGCCGGAAAGCTGCGCATTGCCATGCGCATCGTGCTCCAGGTTCCCGGGAAGCGTCGCGGCGATCAGGTTGCCCGACGCGTCGTGTATGCCTTCAGACACGGCAACCACACAACGCCCCAGCCGCTCATGGGTAGTTTTGACATCGGCCAGAAAATCAGCCATTACAAAGCTGCGCTCGGGGAGATATATCAGGTGGGGGCCATCGTCCGGAAACTTCCTGCCCAGAGCGGAAGCAGCGGTCAAAAATCCGGCATGCCGCCCCATCACGACGGCGACATAAACCCCCGGCAGGGCAGCGTTATCCAGGTTGGCGCCGGCAAAGGCCTGCGCGACAAAGCGTGCGGCAGAAGGAAAACCAGGCGTATGGTCATTGCCCACCAGGTCGTTGTCGATGGTCTTGGGGATATGAACGCAGCGCAGAGAATAGCCGGCCTTGCGCGCTTCGGCGCTCACGATGCGTACCGTATCGGAAGAATCGTTTCCGCCAATGTAGAAGAAGTGACCGATTTCGTGCGCCTGCAATACCCTGAATATTTCCTGGCAATACTTCGTGTCGGGCTTGTCACGCGTGGAGCCCAGGGCCGAGGATGGCGTGTTGGCGACCATTTCCAGGTTGTGGCTGGTTTCCTGCGTCAAATGAACAAAGTCTTCATTGATGATGCCGCGCACCCCGTGGCGGGCACCGTACACATGCTCTATGCCACGAAAACGCCGCGCTTCCAGCGTCACACCAACCAGTGACTGGTTGACCACGGCAGTAGGACCGCCCCCCTGCGCGACAAGAATTTTTCCGGATGCCATTTTGGTGTCCTGAAGGTTCAACTCCGTTCCCGAAAAATGATCGTAGCACCGACCCGGCAGAACAGGCAACACCGGCTACCCGGCCCAAAGCAGCAAAAAAAGGTTGCCCACGAAGGTTAGCCAACGCTCGACCTCGCTGCGACGCACAATCTGCCAAAGATATTTCTTATCCACGCTGTCACCCATCGAGCCCATGGAACAAATATTAAAAACAGGCTGCCGGCGCCCGGCTTGCACAAGCTGCCTGCGCCCGCAAAGCGCCTGCATTTGCCAGTGGATTAGGCAGACGACGCATCAGGTGGAGGTACTGATCCTGCAGCACCCGCTGGAAGTGGCCCACGCCAAAGGCAGCGCGCGCCTGCTGCACCTGAGCTTGGCACGCAGCCAGCTGGTAACGGGTGAAGTGTTTGCCGAGCACGACCTGCTGGCCCTGCTGACCGCCGCCTTTGAACAAGGGGAAACTTGCACTACCCAGGCCAATGCGGACAGGTCCCGAAAGGCCGTATTGCTCTACCCCGATTGGCAGCATGACAGGGTGCTCGGCCTGCCTGCCCCGCCCGCTCTGGAGCCTGCCTGGCTGAAGGATCCTTGCCGGCTGCGTCTGGTCGTGCTCGACGGCACCTGGCGCAAGAGCCGCAAGATGCTGCACGCCAACCCCTTGCTGCAGCAGTTGCCTCGCCTGTCGCTGCAAGGCCTGCTGGCGTCGCGCTATCTGATCCGCAAGGCCCACCGGCCGGATCAGCTGTCTACGCTGGAAGCGACCTGCGCGGCGCTGGCGCAGCTGGAAAACAGCGTTGAGAATTTTCAGCCCTTGTTGACAGCGTTTGACGGCTTTGTGGCACAACAGCTGGTGTATCGGGGGAAGTAGGGCGAGTTGCGGAGTTTGCGTTTGCCTTCCATCGGTCTGGACGTGATCATCTGTCGCGCCTGGTGCGCTGTGTGGCAATCCTTCGTTTAACGCTTGGCCCTCGATGATTGGCAAGTTTTGACTCAAGCACGAATTTTTTATCAAACCGAAGAACTGAATCAAGCAGTTTGAGGGTGATCACCTCGTTCGGCACACCGGTCCCAGTGGCCCACGGCCTGGCGCCCCGTCCAAATATGGATACAAGGTCAGATATGGGTCGAAACTGGCAGTTCGGGCGGACAAGGGGATTCGCTAACAAAATGAGAGCTATCCAAGTGCACTTCAGAACCACCAGGGGCAAAAACTGCTCAGATCCGCCTTACACCATCTCCCGCCAGATCAAACCATCTGCGCCCCAATCCATCCGCGCAAACTATTCACAAACGCCCATTCCTGTACCCGTGGCAAGTCTGCCGCCAGAACCACGGCTTCAAGCAGCCTTCCATCCCGCAGCGCCAGCGCCCGCCCTACCCCGGGCAGCAGGCCGCAGGCCAGCGGCGGCGTGAGCCAGCGGCCGTCAATGAGCATCGCCACGTTGCCGCGGGTGCATTCGGTGATCTCGCCCCCCGTGTTCCACAGCACGGTATCGAACACGCCCGGCTGTGTCGGTGTGAAGTCGTCGTAGTGCGCACGGCGCGTGGTCTTGAAGCGCACGAATTCCCCGTGCGCTTCGTCAATCGGTCGCTCGGCCAGCTGCAGCTGCACCTGCAGCGGCGACGGCTCCATAGCGCAGGCCTGGGCGCTCAGATGCCCGCCGGCATTGAGGAGCAGACGCACGCGCCACAAACCTTGCGGGTGAGCCAGCACCAGCTTTTGCAAACATTCGCGCGCTCGCCCTGCGTCCCAGGGATGGCCAAAATGCGCGGCGGCAGTGGCCATACGCTGCAGATGGGCGGCAGCATGGCGTAGCTGACCGGCCTCCAGCGCCAGCGTTTCCAGGATGTCAAAAGGCATGCTCGCCCGCTCCAGAAACGCGCGCTTGTAATGCCATTCCTGCCATTCGGTTTGGGCCTGCGCGCCGGAAGTGATGCCGCTGCCAATGCCGCAACGCACTGCATTGCCGCGCAGGGTGACGGTGCGGATCGGCACATTGAAGATCGCCGCGCCGCCGGGTTGCACTACGCCCACGGCGCCGCAGTAGATGCCGCGTGGCCCGGATTCCAGTGCGCGGATGGCCTGCATGGCGCGAACCTTGGGCGCGCCGGTCACCGAGCCGCAGGGAAACAGCGCGGCAAACACGTCGGCCAGGCTGCAGCCAGCCCGCGTGCGGGCCTGCACATCGGAAGTCATCTGCCACACGGCGGGCAGCGCCTCGGTATGAAACAAACGAGGCACACGCACACTGAAGGGCTGGGCAATACGCGAAAGGTCATTGCGCAACAAGTCCACGATCATCACGTTTTCGGCCCGCTCCTTGGGCGATGTGCGCAAGCACTCGGCCTGCGCCTCGTCCTGCAAGGGAGTGGCCCCGCGTGGTGCCGTGCCCTTCATGGGACGGGTGAGCAGACGGCCGCCACGCCAGTCAAAAAACAGTTCCGGCGAAACCGACAGCAGTTGCTCGTCACCCATCTCGAGATACGCCGCGTAGCCACCCGGCTGCGCGCGCTGCAGCGCACTGAACAAGGCAAGCGCCGGGCGCGCGCCACCGCCCTGCAGCGTGGCCTGCAGTTGCGCTGTGAAGTTGACCTGGTAGAACTCACCGCCGGCAATGGACCGCTGAATGTCGGCGAAGACGGCGTCGAAGTGCGCGCGCCCGGGCGGGGTATGCCAGTGCAGCGTCGGTGCGTCGTGCTGCTGCGACACCAGCTCCGGCCACGGCAACGCCTCGTCATGGACGGCAAACCAGGCCAGTGGTCCATCGGCGGCGTTGGTTTGCAGCGCGGCGTCAAACGCCGCTGCCGCCTCGTAGCGCAGCGCGCCCACACACCAGGCGCCCTGCCTGGCAGCGGCTTGAACGGCGTCAAGCACGGCCCGAACTTCGGCGGGCCGGTGCGCCACCAGCAGCTCACGCGGCGCGCCAAACGCGTGGCGCAGGCGCGGTGCGGCGCTGTCGTGCGGGTTGGCAAAGTCAATCAGTGAAAAAATGGTCAAAAAAGCCTCAAGTCCTTTATTTTCGGTTACTGTTAGCTATCAAAAAAGAAGCAAGCGCAAGCGGCATGCACCTGCCGCTCCGGCAAGGCTCTGGCTCAGGCCGCGCCGATGTGGGGCACCAGGCCGGCGGTGGGCTGGCCATTGCGCAGCGCAGCCGTGAAGGCCAGCATGCGGTCAATCGGCAGGCGCGCCCGCAGTCCCAAAACCGGATCGACGTCAACTTCATTGGCGCCGGTTTCCAGCACCCGGGCCAGCCCGGCCAGGCTGTTCATGGCCATCCACGGGCAGTGCGCGCAGCTCTTGCAGGTGGCGCTATCGCCTGCAGTGGGCGCTTCGATAAATATTTTTCCGGGGTTGAGCGTGCGCAGCTTGTGCATCATGCCGCCGTCAGTGGCCACGATGAACTCGCCCGCATCCATCTCGCGCGCCGCCTTCAGGATGGCCGAGGTCGAGCCCACGGCGTCAGCCAGCGCAATCACGTCGGCGGGCGATTCGGGATGCACCAGCACCCTGGCGCCAGGATGCTCCTTTTTCAACGCCGCCAACTCAAAAGCCTTGAATTCGTCATGCACGATGCAGGCGCCGTTCCACATCACCATGTCGGCGCCGGTTTCGCGCTGAATGTAGCCGCCCAGGTGGCGGTCGGGCGCCCAGAGGATTTTCTGGCCCTTGTCTTTCAGCGCCCGCACAATATCCAGCGCGCAACCGGAGGTCACCAGCCAGTCAGCGCGCGCCTTCACGGCCGCGCTGGTGTTGGCATAGACCACGACGGTGCGATCGGGGTGGGCGTCGCAAAATGCCGTGAAGGGGTCAATCGGGCAGCCCAGGTCCAGCGAGCAGGTGGCGTCCAGATCAGGCATCAGCACGCGCTTTTCGGGTGACAGGATCTTGGCCGTCTCGCCCATGAAGCGCACGCCAGACACCACCAGCGTCTGCGCTGCATGGTCGCGACCGAAACGCGCCATTTCCAGTGAATCAGAGACGATTCCGCCGGTTTCTTCGGCTAAATCCTGTAAATCGGCGTGCACGTAGTAATGCGACACCATCACGGCATTGCGGCTTTCAAGAAGGCCGCGGATGCGCTCTTTCAGCGCGGCCCGCTCCGGCTGCGTTGGCTCGGCCGGCACGCGCGCCCAAGCGCGGCGGGTGCTGCAGGAAGCAGGCTCGCCCGGCCCATCGGCGCGGGGCTGCTCGTATTCAACGCTGATTTTGACCATCACAGATCCCGGTTAAGCGTCCAGCCGCATGGAAAAATCGGTCGCCCGCACATCCTTGGTCAGCGCGCCGATGGAGATTCGGTGCACACCGGTTTCAGCCAGAGCGCGCAGGCCGTCCAGCGTCACGTTGCCAGAAATTTCCAGTATCGCCCGGCCATGGTTGATGCGCACGGCCTGCTGCAGTGTGGCAAGGTCCATGTTGTCGAGCAGCACCATGCGGGCGCCCGCATCAAGCGCCTCGGCCAGCTGCGTCAGCGTTTCCACTTCAATTTCGACAAAATCAGCGCCGGCCGCCATCTGCGCGGCGCGCTGCAGCACCTGCGCAATACCGCCGGCTGCCGCGATGTGGTTTTCCTTGATAAGAACCGCGTCATACAGGCCAAGGCGGTGATTAACCCCGCCGCCCGTACGCACCGCATATTTTTGCGCGAGGCGAAGCCCTGGCAGAGTTTTACGGGTATCGACGATTTTGGCGTCAGTTCCTGACACGATGGCGACGTAAGCCGCCGTTTTGCTTGCGACTGCACTCAGAAGCTGCAGGAAGTTCAGCGCCGTGCGTTCTGCCGACAGCAGGGCCTTGGCCTTGGCGCGCACCTCGAACACCACCTGATTGGCTTCGCAATGCTCGCCGTCCTTCACATGCCAGAGCAATTCGGCCGCAGGATCGAGCTGCTTGAAAGCGGCGTCAACCCAGGCTGCGCCGCAAATCACGGCGTCCTCGCGGGCCAGCACGCGCGCGCGTGACTGGCGCGTTGGTTCGATCAGCGCGGCGGTCAGATCGCCGCCGCCCATGTCCTCGGCCAGCGCGCGTGCCGCGTCGGCCCCTGCCAGCTGCGCCACCGCCTGCGCGGAAAAATCAAATGACTTCTTCATAAACTACCCGGATAAAAGATCGCACATTGACGCGCATTAAAATAATTAATAATTAAAAATTCCTCAACGCCACCCCAAATGTTAGCGCCCAGCAAAAACCAGCCGTGCGCAAATAGCTCGCCAACCCGCCTGGCGCCGGCTCTGGCCGCTGACTTTACTCTTTTCCACCATGTTCAGAACCCTGCTCAAATCCAAAATTCACCGCGCTGCCGTAACTCACTGCGAGCTTAATTACGAAGGCTCCTGCGCCATCGACGAAGACCTGCTCGATGCCGCCAACCTGACCGAAAGCGAGCAGGTCCACATCTGGAACATCAACAACGGCGAGCGCTTCATCACCTACGCCATCCGCGCCGAGCGCGGCAGCCGCATCATTTCGGTGAATGGCTCAGCGGCGCGGCGTGCCGCAGTCGGTGACCTGCTCATCATTGCCGCCTTTGCGCAGGTTGAGGAAAAGGAAGTCGCAGGTTTCGTCCCCAAGCTGGTGTTCGTCAACCCTGATAACTGCATCAAGGAAGAGCGCTCGACCATTCCGGTACAACTTGCCTGAGGCGGGCAGCATTTTTTTTCAGGTCCAGCATGTCTACATTCACCGAGCAAACCGTCACCTTGCACCGCCCCCGCACGCCAGCTTCGCTGACGCCCAAAACTGGCGCACCGCGCTGGAACATAAACGCGATTGAGGCCCTGTTCAACCTGCCTTTTCCCGAACTGATGTTCCAGGCGCAGACAGTTCACCGCGAAAACTTCGACCCCACAGGCCTTGAATTTGCCACCCTGCTGTCGGTCAAGACCGGCGGTTGCGCCGAAGACTGCGGCTACTGCCCGCAAGCCGCCCGCTATGACACCGGCGTGGAGGCCGGCAAGCTGATGGAGCCGGCCGAAGTGCTGCTGGCGGCCCGGCGCGCGCAGGCTGCGGGTGCCACGCGCTTTTGCATGGGCGCGGCCTGGCGCTCGCCCAAAGAGCGCGACATTGAAAAAGTCGCCGAGCTGATTCGCACCGTCAAGGCGCTGGGGCTGGAAACCTGCGCCACGCTGGGCATGCTCGAAGACGGTCAGGCACAAACGCTGCAAAGCGCCGGCCTGGACTATTACAACCACAACCTGGACAGCGCGCCCGACTTTTATGGCAACATCATCAGCACGCGCGACTACCAGGACCGGCTCGATACGCTGGCCAGAGTGCGCAGCGCCGGCGTCAAGGTCTGCTGCGGCGGCATTGTCGGCATGGGCGAAAGCCGCCGCCAGCGTGCCGGCCTGGTGGCAGAGCTGGCCAACCTTACGCCCTACCCTGAATCGGTGCCGATCAACAACCTGGTGAAAGTTGAGGGCACGCCGCTGGCCGATCAAAAGGATTTGGCCGAACTGGACCCCTTTGAGTTCGTCCGCACCATTGCGGTGGCTCGCATCACCATGCCGACGGCCCGTGTGCGCCTGTCGGCCGGCCGCCAGCAGATGGGCGACGCGGTGCAGGCGCTGTGCTTTCTGGCCGGCGCCAACTCGATTTTTTACGGCGACAAACTGCTGACCACCGGCAACCCGGACACCGAAGCCGACGTGCGCCTGCTGGCGCGGCTCGGCATGACCCGCTCGGCCCCGCAAGCGGCCTGACTCGCCAGGACCCGCTGCTCCGGCGGCCGGCCCTGGACTGCCCCGGCAGATTAAACTCCCGCTCATTCAGGAGTGCCCATGACCTCAGCCAACACCGCACCAAGCTCAGCGACCTCACCAACCTCTGCCGCCTCGCCCTACGGCACGCTGCCGCAGTCGTCAACCCCTTCAACGCGCAAGCCCGTCAGCCTGCCCCGGCTGCGCGAAATGCACGCCCGGGGTGAAAAAATCGCCATGCTGACCGCCTACGACGCCACCTTTGCCGCCGTGGCAGACGCCGCCGGGGTCGATTGCATCCTGGTCGGCGACTCGCTGGGCATGGTCTGCCAGGGCTTCAGCAGCACCGTCGGCGTGACACTGGAGGCCATGCGCCACCACACCGAGTGCGTCGCCAGCGGCTTGCGCCGCGCGCAGGGCGTGGCCTGGCTGATTGGCGACCTGCCCTTCGGCGCCTACCATGAGTCCAGGGAACAGGCGCTGCGTAGCGCCGTGGTGCTGATGCAGGCGGGCGCGCATATGGTCAAGCTGGAAGGCGGTGGCTGGACCGCTGACACGGTGCGTTTTCTGGTCGAGCGCGGCATTCCCGTATGCGCCCATTTGGGGCTCACGCCACAAACCGTTCACGCGCTGGGCGGCTACCGGGTGCAGGGCAAAACCGACGAAGCCGCCGCCGTGCTCAGACGCGAGGCTCAGGCGCTGCAGGATGCCGGCGCCTCCATGCTGGTGCTGGAAATGGTGCCGGCGGCGCTGGCGCTGGAGGTCACCCAGCTGCTGGCGCACTGCCCGACCATCGGCATTGGCGCCGGCAGCGGCACCGCTGGCCAGGTGCTGGTGCTGCACGACATGCTGGGCATGAACCTGGGCAAGATGGCCAGGTTTGTGCGCAATTTCATGGAAGGCGCGCCCGGTATACGGGGCGCCATGGAGGCCTATGTATGCGCCGTGAAAGACGGCAGTTTTCCGGTTAATAGCGTCCACGCGTGGTAATTCAGATTCAGTTCATAACAAGCAGCCGGGGGAAACCAGATGCACATCGTCCACACCATCGCCGAATTGCGCGACAAACTCAGCGGCTTCGAACGCCCGGCCTTTGTGCCCACCATGGGCAACCTGCATGACGGCCATATTGCGCTCGTCAAACAGGCCAGGCCGCTGGGCGACGTCACGGTGTCCAGCATTTTTGTCAACCGCCTGCAATTTGCACCGCACGAAGACTTTGACAGCTACCCGCGCACCCTGGACGCCGATGCCCAGCGCCTGGAAGAGGCCGGCTGCGACGTGCTGTTTGCGCCGCGCGAGCGGGAGCTTTACCCGGAGCCGCAAACCTACAAGGTCCACCCGGCAAACGACCTGGCCGACATTCTCGAAGGGCACTTCCGCCCTGGTTTTTTCATTGGCGTCAGCACCGTGGTGCTCAAGCTTTTCTCATGCGTTTATGCCGGCATGCCCGCAGGCGTTGCCGCTTTCGGCAAGAAGGACTACCAGCAGGTGATGGTGGTGCGCCGCATGGTGCGGCAGTTCGCCCTGCCGATTGACATTCTGGCCGGCGAAACCCAGCGTGCCCAAGACGGGCTGGCGCTGTCATCGCGCAACGGCTATCTCAGCCCCGCCGAGCGCCGGGAGGCGGTGGAACTGTCCAGAGAGCTGCGAGCCCTGGGCGACGCCGCCAAAGCCAGCAACATGGCCGACCTGCCCACCCTGGAAGCCCAGGCTATGCAGGCGCTGGCACGCCGCGGCTGGAAGCCCGACTACCTGACCGTACGCCGCCGCGCCGACCTCCAGCCGCCACAGGGCGCGCTGGCGGACGAGCCACTGGTGGTGCTGGGCGCAGCCAACCTGGGCAATACGCGGCTGATTGACAATCTGGAAATTTGATGAAGAGCGGCTGGTTGCTACTTTTTTAATAGCTGTATGTGGCGGAAAATAATGGACATGGTGCTTTTTTTCATCCTAAAACGACGGTCGGGCACCGACAACGACAGGAGCCAGATCCGCCGAAGCCCCAAAAAAGCTGCAGTCGGCGGGGGCGTGTAAGACGCTCATGTCTGTTATGTGAGCGTGGCCAGGGCACGCGAACCAGCAGTCATTGAAGTCAGGCGCGACCGGTCCCAAAGTCGCGCAGGCCTTCATGGAGAGGGGACCCCGATTTCAGCCCTTGGGGTATAACCGGTCGAAACCTTGGCATTCTATTGAAGGACTTTCATCATGGCTATTGCGCATGCTGCATCGGGGCAAATCGTTGATGTTCAGCCCCTGGCCAGCCAGCTTTCCGAGGCAAGCACGGTTGCCCTGTTCAAGACCGATGAACTGGAGGTCATGCGCCTGGTCATGCCGGCGAGTAAAACCATGCCCCCGCACCGGGTCAAGGGTGAAATCACGATTCACTGCCTGGAAGGCGAAGTTGATCTCAAATTGAACGGACAGAGCCAGCGCATGAAAGCCGGCCAGCTGGTCTGGCTGGAAGGCAGCGTCGAGCATGCCTTGACGGCGTTGCGGGACTCGTCGCTGCTGTTGACGATTGTTCTGCGCAAGTAGCGCCAGTTCTAGCGGACCTGACAAATGCCGCTTTCAACCTGGCACGGTTAGCGCAGGCAGAGCGCAGGCGGGGCGCTGACAGCGCTGTTGCTCAGATAGGCGCGCCAGGTACCGCCCCCCCCCGCCATGGTGGCGAGCTTCTGGCAGTACTGGTCGGCGCGGGCCAGGCCACCCAGGTCCGCGCCTTTGCCGGGATTGGCGCTGGTGACAAAAAACGACATGCCACTGGTAGCACTCGCCGGTCGGTCAGGGCGGCTTTGCGCGCACGCACTGAAAACAGGCACGGTCGCCGCCATCATGAGCAGGGGCAGTTTGCCGGATAGATGCACGTTGTTTATGGATGCACCCCTTGGACCTTGCTGAGAGGGACTGGCGCTGTGTCAAGGCAGTCAGCAACAGCCAGCTTGTCTTTGACGCCACAGCGTTCCGCAAAATCCCGGCTTCCGGCTCTGGTCGAATCCCCCACACCTGCACGGACAGCGCTAGTTCAGCTCGTCGGTAGGGTCGCGGTCCATCAGCAGGGCAAGCGCCTGTCCGGGCAGTATTTGCCCGTCGAGCAGCGCCACCACGCACTGCGCGATCGGCATGTCTACCCCCAGGCTGGCGGCGCGCTGCACCACGGTACGGGCGCAGTAAACGCCTTCGGCCACATGACCCAGCGACTTGATTGCCTCTGGCAACGATAGGCCCTGCGCCAGCAACAAACCGACCTTGCGGTTGCGGCTAAGGTCGCCGGTGGCCGTAAGCACCAGATCGCCCAGTCCTGACAGGCCGGTAAAGGTCTCGGGGCGTGCACCCAGCGCCACGCCGAGACGGGTCATTTCGGCCAGCCCCCGGGTAATGAGCGCGGCCCGGGCGTTGAGGCCGAGCTGCAGGCCGTCGCACAGCCCGGTGGCAATGGCCAGCACGTTCTTGACGGCGCCCCCGACTTCAACGCCGATGATGTCGTCATTGACGTAGACGCGCAGCGCGGCGCTGTGAAAGGCCTCGACCAGCGCCTCGCGCACCTCGGCATGCTCGCTGGCGGCGACCAGCGCGGTTGGCTGGCCACGCGCGACTTCCAGCGCAAAGCTCGGGCCGCTGAGCACACCCGCTCTTAAATTGATAGCTACCTGTGACCGTACTTCGTGGACCATGAGGCCAAAAGGCAAGGGAATAGAGATTGACCCCGGCGCTGTGGCAAGCGGTGCCTCAAGACCCTTGCTCAGCCAGGCAACCGGCACGCTGACGTACTGCAGGGTTTGCAACAGGCTGCGCGCTGCGGAAACCGGCGTGGCCAGGATGATGAGATCCTGCCCGCCGATCGCCTGTAGCAGCGACGCCTCGCCTCCGCCCTGCAGCAGCAGGCTGTCGGGCAAGCTAATGCCGGGCAGGTAACGGGTGTTGACGCGTTCAGTCTGCAGTGCATTGATGAGCACCGCATCACGGGCCCACAAAGTGACTTGATGACGCGGGCCTGCGCGGCCCACCGTGCGGGAGGCGTTGACGGCCAGCGCCGTACCCCAGGCACCGGCTCCAAGAACGACAATTTTCATGACAAAAGGACCCGGCCCACGAGGCGAGCTAGCGAAGCATCAAACGATGATTTGGGGCGGACTGGCTTCGGCTTGCTGCTGTTGCTGCTGCTCGTACATCGCCTGGAAATTGATTTCCGCCATGTGAACGGGCGGGAAACCGCCGCGCTGAATCACGTCAGCTACGTTGCTGCGCAGGTAAGGGTAAACAATTTGCGGGCAGGCGATGCCCAGAATCGAGCCCAGCTGGTCGGCCTGCATGTTACGGATTTCAAAAATTCCGGCTTGCTTGGCTTCAACCATGAACACGGTCTTTTCGCCAATCTTGGTGTGCACCGTGGCGGTCACGCAGACTTCAAACAGGCCGTCAGCCACAGGGGTGGCTTCAACACCGAGCTGAATATCCACGGCAGGTTGCTCCTGGTTGAGCAGAATTTCGGGCGAATTGGGTTGCTCGAGTGAGACGTCCTTGAGGTAAACGCGCTGAATCTGGAATACGGGGTCAAGATTGGCTTCAGCCATGGTGTTCTTTCGTCAGGGTGCTAAAAAATGGGTGAAGTCAGGCCAAAGCCGCCAACATTCAAATGCAGTTGGCCTTCGGGCGTGGCCGCATTATCTCAGGGTCGTTGAATCTGTCGGTTGCCAAGTCAGGCACTAATTTTCGCTGTTCAGCAGCGGCAACAGGCCGCCCTTGCCATCCAGCGCCACCAGGTCATCGCAGCCGCCAATATGCGTCTCGCCGATAAAAATCTGCGGCACCGTGCGCCGGCCCGAGAGGTCCATCATGTTCTGGCGTTCCCCGGGAAGCATGTCGACGCGTATCTCATTGAGCTCTGTGACGCCGCGCTGTTGCAGCAACTGCTTGGCATGAATGCAGTAAGGACAGGTGCCAGTAGTGTAAATTTTTACGGATTGCATGTTTTTTCAGGTCGTGCACGGTGTTGCCGCGTAGAAAATGGGTGGGGAAAGCGAAGCCGGGCCAACGCCGGGCCGGCATTTGGCCGGCAAGTCTTTTCAGGCCCTCTCGACCGGAAGATTAGCCTCTTTCCACGCCTTGAGTCCGCCACCCAGCGATTGGGCTTGCTCGTAACCGAGTTTTTTGGCGATTGCGACAGCGCGGCCCGAACGGGCGCCGCTGGCGCAGACCAGGATCAGTGGCAGTGTCTTGTTTTTCACAGCGCCGGAAAGTTTGGTCTCAAGCTCCCCCAGAGGCACATTTTTGGCGCCCGTAACATGGCCGGCGGCAAATTCAGCCGGCTCGCAGACATCCACCACCACCGCCTTTTCGCGGTTGATGAGCTGCACGGCGCCTGCAGCGTTCAGCGTAGCCGCACTCATGCCGCCTGCAATCAGGGGCCAGATCAGCATGCCACCCGAGGCCAGTGCAATGCCGATCAGCATCCAGTTATCGATCAAAAATTTCACGTCATACCCTTTGTATATTTTTCACCCAAGCAGTGATTTTAGAATGGAGCGAAAAACCCCCCTGCGAAATGCCGCCTGGCCTCCCAGTTTCCCATGTCTGTCCCTTCCTGAATTTTTTACACCATGTACAAACTCGTGCTCATCCGCCACGGCGAATCGACCTGGAACCTTGAAAACCGCTTTACCGGCTGGACCGACGTCGATCTCACCCAAACCGGCATTGAACAGGCCAAAACTGCCGGACAGCTGCTCAGGAGAGAAGGCTATGACTTCGACGTCGCCTACACCAGCGTGCTCAAGCGGGCGACCCGCACCCTCTGGCATGTGCTGGACGAAATGGACCGAACCTGGCTGCCCGTCATGCACAGCTGGCGGCTCAATGAGCGCCATTACGGCGCTCTGCAAGGACTGAACAAGGGCGAAACGGCAAAGAAATTCGGCGACGAGCAGGTGCTGGTCTGGCGCCGCAGTTATGACACGGCGCCGCCGCCGCTGGCTGCCGGTGACGAGCGCAGCGAACGCGACGACCGGCGCTACGCCCGGCTCAGGCCGGAGGAAGTACCGCTGACCGAATGCCTCAAGGACACCGTGGCACGCGTGCTGCCGTTCTGGAACGAGTCAATGGCTCCGGCTATCAGGGCCGGCAAACGTCTCGTGGTGGCCGCTCATGGCAACTCCATCCGTGCGCTGGTGAAATACTTGGACAATGTTTCCGACGATGACATCGTCGGCCTGAACATCCCCAACGGCATTCCTCTGGTGTATGAGCTGGATGCGGAACTTAAGCCATTGCGCAGCTACTATCTCGGCGAAAGCGAAGCTGTGGCCCGGGCGGCAGCGGCGGTCGGTGCGCAAGGCAGGACGGCCGCCACGTAGAGAGCAACCAAGTGATGCAACGCGCTGAAAGTCCGGGCACCGGCCGTAATGGCATAGGGAATTTGTAAATTTCAGGTAAAAGTTTTCATAAACGACCCCGTTGTGTCGCTTTTTTTGCCTCGCAAGACGCGGCCGACGGAACTGTCGCGACCGACCCACCTCCAAGGTGTATATTGCTCCCAGACACGAAGGGGCAAAGCTCCTCAACAGGCTTACGAAAGTACATTTTATGGGTCAAAAGCTCAAGATAGCAGGCTGGATTTCAATTGGTGCGATGGCGGGCGCCCTCACCACAGTGCAACTGCAAGCCGTCGCGCGCGGTGGCTTGACACCGTTGCCACTGGAAGAACTGCAGCAACTCGCCGCCGTGTTCGGCATGGTCAAGACCGACTACGTCGAGCCGATCGACGAGAAGAAACTGATCACCGACGCCATCTCGGGAATGGTCTCCAGCCTGGATCCGCACTCGGTTTATTTCGACAAGAAATCTTACAAGGAATTTCGCGAAGGCACCTCGGGCCGCTTTGTCGGTGTCGGCATTGAAATCACCCAGGAAGATGGACTGGTCAAGGTGGTCTCACCCATTGAAGGCTCGCCCGCTGACCAGGCGGGACTTAAGCCCAATGACCTGATCACCCGCATTGATGACGCCGCTGTCAAGGGACTGAGCCTGAATGAAGCCGTCAAGAAGATGCGCGGCGAACCCAAGACCAAGGTGCTCCTGACCATTTTCCGCAAGGATGAAAACCGGACTTTTCCGGTGACCATTACCCGCGAAGAAATCCGCACCCAGTCGGTTCGCAGCAAGGTTGTTGAGCCCGGCTACGCCTGGATAAGGCTGAGCCAGTTCCAGGAACGAACCGTAGACGACTTTGTAGCCAAGATAACGCAAATCTACAAGCAGGATCCCAACCTCAAGGGTCTGGTGCTCGACCTGCGCAACGATCCGGGTGGTTTGCTTGATGCAGCGGTTGCCGTGTCGGCCGCTTTCCTGCCAGAAAACGTGACCGTGGTTTCCACCAACGGCCAGCTTGCCGAGAGCAAATTCACTTACAAGGCTTCGCCCGAGTTTTACCAGCGCCGCAATGGAGCCGATCCGCTCAAAGGCTTGCCTGCAGCGCTCAAGACGGTGCCGCTGGTGGTGTTGGTCAATGAGGGCTCGGCCTCGGCAAGCGAGATTGTGGCGGGTGCCCTTCAGGACTACAAGCGCGCTACCATCATGGGCAACCAGACCTTTGGAAAAGGCTCGGTTCAGACCGTTCGTCCACTCGGCCCCGACACCGGCATCAAGCTGACCACCGCGCGTTACTTTACGCCCAGCGGCAAGTCGATTCAGGCGCGCGGCATTGTTCCAGACGTGATGGTCGACGAGACCGCCGAAGGCAGTCCATTCGCGGTACTACGCACCCGCGAAGCCGATCTTGAGAAGCATCTCAACAGCGGCCAGGGCGAGGAAATCAAGGATGCTGGTCGTGAAAAGGCCCGCGAACAAGCCTTGAAACGGCTGGAAGAAGACGCCAAAAAGACGCCAGAGCAACGCCGGCCACCAGAGTTGGGCGGCGACAAGGACTTCCCGCTGGCTCAGGCCATCAACCAGCTCAAGGGTCGTCCAGTACTGGTTAGCAAGACTGCGGTAGTCGAGCCTAAAAACGAGAAAAAAGATAACTAGCTGCCGCTAACTGGTTTCCGGTTTGAGGCGCCGGTGAAAGATGTACAGCGCCCCGGCGCTTTGCACTGACCACACTTAAGTCATCTCATGATCCCGACCAGTGTCAAAGTCTGGGCGTTACCCTTCTTTGAATGAACGACGAACAGCTCCTTCGCTATTCCCGCCACATCCTGCTTGATGAAATAGGCATTGACGGGCAGGAGAAACTTCTCGCCGCTCATGTGCTGATAATTGGCGCAGGCGGCTTGGGTTCGCCAGCGGCTTTGTATCTGGGCAGTGCTGGCGTCGGACGTATCACGCTGGTCGATCACGACCGCGTGGACGGCACCAACCTGCAACGGCAAATTGCTCATACGATTGCGCGCATTGGCGAGTTCAAGGTGCACTCGGTGAGACAGGCCTTATATGCCATCAATCCCGATGTCAATGTCATTCCGATTACCCAGAAGGCCGATGACGCATTGCTTGACGGGCTGGTGCGTGAGGTAGACCTGGTACTTGATTGCACCGACAATTTTGCGGTGCGCCATGCCATCAACCGCGCCTGCTTCAAACACCGCAAACCCTTGGTTTCGGGCGCAGCGATTCGCTTTGATGGTCAAGTGGCTGTTTATGATTCGCGCAGCGCTCAATCACCGTGCTATGCCTGTGTTTTCCCCGAGACCGACCAGCTGGAAGAAACCCGCTGTGCCACCATGGGAGTATTTTCGCCTTTGGTCGGCATCGTCGGCAGCGTGCAGGCAGCAGAGGCGCTGAAACTGTTGTGCGGCATTGGACAGCCTCTCACAGGGCGGTTGCTGATGCTGGATGGGCGCAGCATGGAGTGGAATGAGATGAAACTGGCAAGAGTCAGCACCTGCGCAGTCTGCGGCACCGACTAAAAGCAACCGTGAATCGCGGCGAAACCTAACTCCGCAGCAGCCTATTTGCCGGCTGCAGCAGGCGCGACCTTTGGGTGCGATGCCTGCGCCAGGACACGGCTACAGTCTGCATTTTTACCAGGCCCTGTTTCCACCGTAGCCGCCAGCGCCAGCAAGGGATTGATGGCGCCGAGCAGCAGCGCCAAACCAACTCGGCCGGCAAGCGCCGTCTTTTCGGGCCCGGCAGAAGGCCTTGCAAAGGTTCCGCCAATCCGTAGCGGCGACCGCAGACTCAAGATGCTGTGGTCCTTGGGCTCGGGTTTCAGGAGTACATCAAGCGTTTCATCGGCCAGACTTATCTTGCCCTGACCCGTGATGATGGTGTCGCTGGTGTCGAGCACGATGGCCCGGCTGGTCATCAAGCCCCGGTTCACATCAAAAGCCGCAGCCGCGCAACGGAGTTGCACATTGCGGTCGCCAAGGACCAAGAACTTGATGATTTCCCCGCCATCGAGCCCCATGTATTCAAGAAGAATATTGCTGATTTCGCCTTTGCCCATCAATACTGCCATGTTGCCCGAGGACGAGCCCAGCATCTGCGCCGCCGAATTTCCGCGCCCTTTCAGGTCGAACTGGCCGCTGATTTTTCCGAGGCCTGTTTTCGTGCTTTGAACGGTAGGGAACAGTTGATTCAACTGCAGCGCCCGCACATCCAGCCGGGTGCTGAATGCCGCTGGCTTGACGTTCGAATCGATATGAATACTTCCTGCGACAGTTCCACCAGCAACCCCCAGAGAAACTGGCTCAAGCTGCATGACACCCGCTTTCAACTTGACGTGAACATTGCCTTTGTCCAGCGGCAAGGCCTGGACATGCCTGATATCTTGGGCGGAATAAGTAACGTCTGCATCCATGGACTGGAGTTTTTCAACGTCAAGAACGGCCACGGGCAACACCTTGCGCGACGCGCTTTCATTTGGCGTCAGCCGCTTTTTCGACGCGGCAGCCGCGGGACTCCCAGATTCGGAACCAGTCGAAGCTTTGGTGGCTGCGTTGCCCGAAGGCACCATGCCAACCACCGGTCCAAGGTCTGCAAAATCCAGTATTTTTGATTGCACCTTGCCGGTTAGAAGCGGCACTTTGGAGGATTGATCGAAACTGAGAGCGCCGCTGATATCCGACTTGCCGAGCATGCCCTCAATCCGGGTGGTCGCCCAAATCTTGCCACGTTTGTTCAGTTGCCCGCGAAATTTATAGGGGCGCGTGGCCGGGAGTGCGACGCCGAGCAATTTGTACAGGTCATCCAGATTGCGACCCTCCAAATCAAAGCTGACGTCAATAGCCTCAAGCTCTGCAATATTGGTAATTGAGCCTTTCGCCTTCAGACTTGTTCTTCCGGCAACCGCGTTGACCTCAAGGGGAAACAGCTCACCGCTGTTCTCGCTCAGCTGCAACACGCCGCCAGCGCGACCGCTGGCAGTAAAGGCCTCGTTCTTCCATTTGCCGGTCGCCTTGTAGCTCAAGGGGAGCGGCGTCGAAGCTTCCTGCGCCAGGGAAAACTGAACATCAAGGTCTACCCCTTGCGCGCGCGCCCGGTAGGTGACCGTGCCCTGGTCCACCAGCAGTACTCCAATCTTCGGTACCGCCGAAACATCCGTCGTATCACGCGACAGCGCCCAAGTTCGGCGCCCATCCGGTTCAATCTGTAAACCAATTTTTGGCTCTGTCAACATGATTCGGGGTATCTCTACTTTCCCGAACAGCAATGAAAACAGCTTGATGTCGAACTCGGCAGTTTTTGCGATCAGAAGATAGGGTTCATGCGCCCACGCGGGATTCGCAATTTCCACGCCATCGGTCCGCACCGTGGTGGTGAATCCCACATCCACAGCAAGATGCCGAGTGATCTCGAAACGTCGCCCAAGCTGACCCGATACATATCTGTTGACCGGCTCGCGCAACGTATCCCATGGGAAAAAATAAACTGCCACAGTGACGACAACAAGCAGGAGAACGATACCCGCCAGCCAACGGAGAAGAACTGGGGAATGAAGCCGTCGTGTATTCATGCCTTATTACAAGATTGAAAATCGTAAAAAAAAAGACCATTCGGACCACCATGTGGACAGCCGACCCTTGTCAAAAGCCTTACGGCTTTGATCGTGCATGACTATCGCCTGGTTTTAACAGATAGGGCAGTCGGCAAACACGCGCTAATTCTGTGAGCATGTGCCTACACTTGCGCGCCGTAGGCGTCATCCTACATAGACCGGCATAGCTCACTGGCACAATCGGCACAGTGAGAAAGATACATTAAGAGACATGCAAACTGGAATTTGCCAGTTGCACTGGTTGGGCAAACGGAAGAATTTGGAAAGTCCGGCCTTCGCTAACTGGATACGCTTCGTGAGACTCAGAACCTATATCGTCGAAGACAATCCCACCATCAGGGAAAACCTCATTGGAACACTCGAAGAACTTGCGTTTGTTACTGCCGTGGGAACTGCAGAAACCGAAAATGAAGGCAAGGCGTGGCTGACAAATCATCCCGAAGAATGGGATTTGGCGATCGTCGATCTATTCCTGAAGCAGGGAAGCGGCCTGGGTGTGCTGGCGGCCTGCCGCGATCGCCCATCACACCGCAAAGTGGTTGTGCTGAGTAACTACGCCACTACGGACATTCGCCAGCGTTGCGCCCAGTTGGATGTCGACGCGGTCTTCGACAAATCGAATGAAATTGACGCCCTGGTGGAATACTGTCTCCAGCAAAGGGGAACTCCACTGGAAGTCGGGAAAGGGATTGCGTAATTTAGCGCTCAGGCTTGCGCAGCGCGAAACGACCAGCAAAGTGAAAAGTCCGACACCTGATCCAGGCCCGGCACGATCGGTTCAAAACCAGGTTGCCATAGTCGGCAGGGCGAGAAAAAAACCCCGTGAAAGTGACAGTTCGCCCGCTTCGCAAAAAGCCAGGACGATGGCCGGCTATTGCAAATTCCTGACACGGTGCGGCCGATTTCCTTCAGTCAATCAGCTTGTTTTTAAGCGCGTAATAAGTCAAGTCACTGTTGGACGCGAGGCTCATTTTCTCCATGACGCGGGTTCTGTAGGTACTCACCGTTTTCACGCTCAGAGAAAGAGCTTTGGCGATATCGCCAGCCGTTTCACCTTTTGCCAGTTTGAGAAAAACCTGGAATTCCCGCTCGGACAACTGCTCATGGGCAGCAACGTCCTTCGGCCGATTCAATTGTTGCGCCAGCAGTTCCGCAACAGCTGGCGTGATGTAGCGTTTGCCCAACGAAATCACGCGAATGGCGTCGACAATTTCCGATGGATCACATTCCTTGTTAAGGTAACCACTGGCTCCTTGACGAATCAGGTTGACCGCGTAATGCTCCTCCGGGTAGCCGCTTAAAATGAGAATGCCCACATCAGGCGCTTTGGCGCGAATCATGGCCAGAGCATCAATGCCACTCTGCCCAGGCATTGAAAGGTCCATCACCAGAATGTCCAGCTCGACATTGCGCACCAAGTCAATGGCTTCACGGCCGCTGGCGGCCTCGCCCACCACGCGTAAATCCACCTGGTCCGAAAAAAATTGCTTCAGTCCCGAACGCACGATGGCATGGTCATCCACAATTCCGATTTTTATCATGTCGCTGTCTTTCTATAAATCCTGGGTGAGCAGGCGTCACCATAAAGAGCCCGCCGAGCCCGAACATCACATTGATTCCAAGTGCACATTATTCACGAGATATCCAGCGAAGTACTGAACGGAGTTTGCCTTGAAAAAATTTGCCCTGCCCAAAATGGTCATCACCCTTCCCCTGGCGGTGCTGGCGGCTGCGTCCCTCATTTTGATCAACGAGTCCAGTTTTCAGGAATCGACTGCGGCGCTGGCTAACATCGAATCCGCCCAGCAAACCCGCGGTGCCATCAGCAAACTGGTGCAGCAGGTGCTGGATGCGGAAACGGGACAGCGCGGCTTTCTGCTGACAGGCGATCCCCGCTACCTGGAGCCCTACAACACGGCTACTGCAGATATTAACCAAAACCTCGACGTCATGCGTCAGCTTTTCGCTCCTTCAAGGGAGCAACTCGGAGATTTTGACCTCGTGTCCAGGCATGTCTCGCGCAAACTCGCTGAAATGGACCTGAGCGTGCGCATGCGCAAGCAGGGCAATGAAGATGGCTGGAAATTTGTATTGACCACCGATGTGGGCAAGGAACAGATGGAAGCGATCCGTGAACAATCCGCCAAGCTGCTGGCCAGCAGCATCCGAAAGATGGAGCAGGGGCAAGCACAGATCCAGAAAGCACTACAGCTGTCGCGCATTGGCATTGCAACGACGGCGCTGATTGGGCTGTTGGCTTTCTACATGTATTTGCTGCAAACCAAGGCGCTGGTTGCCTCGGGCTTGCGAGAGAAGGATTCGTTGCAGCGAGAGCGTGACCTGCTCGAAAAACAGGTGCGCGAGCGGACTGCCAGCCTGGCAGAACTGGCAACTCACCTGCAGAATGTTCGTGAGGACGAACGCGGCCATCTGGCACGCGAACTACACGACGAGCTCGGCGCACTCCTCACGGCGGCCAAGCTAGATGTAGCCAGGCTCAAATCACGACTGGCTGGCAATCTGCCCGAAGCATCCGAGCGCCTTGAACACCTGACCAGCACGCTCAACAGCGGGATTGCCCTGAAGCGTCGAATTGTCGAAGATTTGCATCCCTCATCGCTTTCCCACTTGGGGCTGGTGGCGTCGCTGGAAATTCTCGCGCGGGAATTTGAAGAACGTTCTGGCCTTTCCATCACCACCGATCTGGAAACGGTGGAACTTGAAGGTTCAGCCCAGCTTACCGTTTACCGCCTGGTGCAAGAGTCGCTGACAAACATGGCGAAATATGCGAATGCCACGCAGGCTGAAATCAGGCTGGAAAACTTTGATGGCTACATCGCGGTGGAGGTCCGGGACAATGGTGAAGGCTTCAATGTGGAAAACGTCGGGCCGGGAAGCCACGGCCTCTCAGGCATGCGCCACCGGGTGGAAGCAGCGGGCGGTCGCCTCACTGTCACAAGCGCCGCAGGAAGCGGAACAAAGATTTCGGCCATGCTGCCCAAAAACATGTAACGCAATGCATCATTGCAGAAGGCCCTGGCCCCGATAAGGCACGTAACAAAATGTCAGCCCCATCCTACACCCTGGCACCCCTGTCACTTACAGCTCTGCAGGCTCGAAGCCGATAAGTAAAAGCCTCTATGCCCGATAAAGTAACAAGAGGCGTTGCAAGCAAGGAGCACCGCTCAAGCAGCCCAATGAAGGAGTTCGAAAATGTTGCATTATTCTGTCGTATTTTTGGTGATCGCTCTGATCGCTGCCGTATTCGGATTTGGCGGCATAGCGGCCGGGGCCGTTGAAATTGCCAAGATTCTTTTCATCATTTTCGCCATCATGGCGATTGTGAGCTTCGTGATCAGCCTGGTCAGGAAGAATTGACTGGGCGACCACTCGATGGCCTGTTTTGTTTTGCCGCTCCAACCTCCCCAACCAATTAAGGATCTCAAATGAATATCAATACCCCACCAAACCTGGCACGCGACACCATGCCCACGATGCGCCAAGCGTCCGATGACCTTCTTCAATCAGCCGGTAAGGCATTGGAATCAACCCGCGATCA
This sequence comes from Polaromonas sp., assembly GCF_012927415.1. Taxonomy (GTDB): domain Bacteria; phylum Pseudomonadota; class Gammaproteobacteria; order Burkholderiales; family Burkholderiaceae_C; genus Polaromonas. The sequence goes on from NZ_JABBPF010000033.1 coordinate 29,364, forward strand.
TGCCAATGACGCGCTGGACAAAGCCGAGAGCAAAGTACGCGAATTGCGCGGCAGCGTTGATCCCATGGTTGACATGCTGGCGACAAAAGCTCAAAAGCTCGCCCGCCACAGTCTGGATCTGGCTTCTGAAGCCAAGGACCGCGCTGAGCAGTCTTTCAAACGTGCGGCCGGAGTTACAACCCGTTATGTATCAGAGCAACCCGTTCGCTCGATACTTATCGCAGCCGCGGTTGGCGCAACCGTTGCTTTGCTGGTTTCCGCGACCCGCCACCGTAACCAGAACCGCTACTGAAAATGACACACTGCCAGACCAAGAAAACCCGCTGACGATCAAACCGACCTGACTTATGCTGCACCCGCTGTTTTCCACGATCGTTCAAAGACCCGATCTGGTTCTTGACCATATTTCGGCTTATGGCGCGCTTTTTCACGAAGAAGCGTCCAGTGCTGGCGCAGAGATTCTGCAGCGGGTTGCGGCATGGGTGCTGGCGATATTGGCCACAGCGGTGTTCCTGGGTCTTTCCGGCACGGCGTTGATGCTGGGATTCATGCAAAATCATTTCCATTGGGTGCTTGTCGCAGTTCCCGGTTTTGCGCTTCTGCTGCTGGTAATCGCCGTGTTGGTCGCTAAAAAACCGCTTCGGAGTGAACGTTTTCCTGAACTCAGAGCGCAGCTCGACAGCGATGCGCTGGCGTTGCGCTCGGTCTCCTGAGGCTCTGTTGCGTCAAAGTTTGAAATGCCTGCAACGCCCACACCTACCCCTCAGGAACGCTTAGCGCTCAGCCGCAAGGCGATCATCAAGCACATGAGCCGACACCATTGGGAAAATGACCTTGAACCGGATAACGAGTTAGATGATTCCAGGCAGCCCAATTCCGTTTCACAAGGCGCCTTGGGCTTGGTGAAACACGCTCTGCGTGTTTGGTGGCATGGCCATCCGGCCAGCAGTATGGTCCAGCTTGCACGGCCGTTTCTTGGCGAATATGCCAAGTTGCATCCATTTAAGTTACTGGGCGTATCTGCAGGCATTGGCGCGGCAGCCGTGCTGGTACGGCCTTGGCGCATGGTGTCTGTGGGTGGCTTGCTGCTTGCTACCCTCAAGTCATCGGGACTTTCAAGTGCGCTGCTGTCGCTGTTAACGAACCGCTCTCATCACCCTCAAAACAATTCAGGAACCCCATGAAAACAAATCCCACTGCGTCCAACACCATGAAGATTGATGAATCGGGTCTGATTGCGGCCCGCTCCAGTCTTGAACAGGGCGCCATCACGCCGGCTTATGGACCCCACCGCGAAGCTATCGTAAAACTCCTCAACGACTCACTTGCGACCGAGCTGGTGTGCGTGCTGCGCTACAAGCGTCACCACTTCATGGCAAGCGGTCTGGCATCTCCCAAGATTGCTGAGGAATTTCTCGTCCATGCCAACGAAGAGTCTGCCCACGCAGACCGCATAGCACGGCGAATTGTCCAACTCGGCGGCGAACCTGATTTTTCTCCGTCTACTTTGCTGCAGCGCAGCCATGCAGACTATGATGAGTCAAATGATTTGCAGACTATGGTGAGGGTGAACCTCGTCGCCGAGCGGATCGCGATCGAAACCTACCGCCAGATGATTACGCTCCTCGCCGACAAGGACCCTACCACCCGCCGAATGCTTGAAAGCATTCTTGCCGATGAAGAAGAGCATGCCGACGAGCTTAAAGACTGGCTTGAGAAATAAATTGTTATCCGCAGGTCAATAGGCGTGGTGCCGCCAGTTGACAGGCTTTCCCAACTTTGCACCGATTAAATTAAACCAACTCAAGAGGATAACCCTATGAAATACGCTCGCGCAATCGCATTCGCCGCCTTGGCAGGCATCACCATCATTGGCAGCGGCTGCGCCGTGGGGCGTGGTCAGGAAACGGCTGGATCCTATGTTGATGATGCTGCCATCACTACTTCTGTCAAAGCCAAATTCGTTGAAGATAAAACGGTTTCAGCAACTTCCATCAGCGTTGAAACGCTCAATGGCACGGTTCAGTTGTCTGGGTTTGCAAAGTCGACCGCAGAAAGAACGCAGGCTGAAAACATCGCCCGCGGCGTGAAGAACGTCAGGTCTGTACGCAACGACATCGTCGTTCGGCCTTAAATCTTTCCTCAGGGTTTGCGCCATTAAAGATGGCGCGCATCAGGCAAGTGATGAATTTTTCATCACTTGCCTTTTTTAATGGCAAGGTCTTTCAAGGCTTGCCGAAAACCAAGATGCAGAGCCGCTTGGTGGGCTGGCACAGGTGACGCGGTATGCGCCGCAGGCAAGAAAAAACGCGGCTGCCCGCCGAAATCTTTCAGCAAGCAGCCGCGTCGAGGGAGCAGACGGCTAAAAAAATCAGCCTGCCTTCACGACCAGCTTGTTGTCCACCGAGCGCACGCCCTTGACCGCTTTGGCGATGCCGCCCGCCTTTTCACGGGCTGCTTCGGTCGGTGCGGAGCCACTCAGCGTCACTGCACCTTCTTTGGTATCCACATTGATCTTGAGCACGCTCAAGTCGCTGGTTCTGGCGATCTCGGATGATACGGCTGTCGTGATGGCGACATCACCGAATTTCTCCTCTGCCTTACCCACAGCTTCCCTGGTAGAAGATTCGGCATTTTTTGCCGCATCCTTGATGGCGGTCCCCGCGTTAGCCATCGCATCTTCCGTTTTAGCCTTAACCGCCGCCGCAGACTGCTCTGTCTGGGCTCTGGCTTGCACGGCCGCCTGCTGCGTTTTTGCAATCGCCGAGTCAACTTGCTGGCCGGCAGTTTTGTTTTCCTCCTCCTTGCTACAAGCGCCCAACGCAAGAATAAGGGCCAGCGAAGCGACAGCCACCCGCACCTCATGGGGACGAAGGCCTATGGATGAACGGTGAAAAAAAGGAAAAGCTTTTGGTTTCATGATGATTCCTGTTTTGAAAGAGACGGCCCAGAAAAAAACCTGAATAAGCTCAACGAAGCCGCAATTGTAAAAACTAAACCGACTGGATCATATCGGTCATGCCTGTTTCTGCCAATCAGCCTTTGTCGAATTTTCCGTAGGACTGGGACCAGAAAGCTACGGAAGAATTAGAGGAAATTATTTTCGCGTCATCCTCTCCGAAAAATCAGGCCCTGCGATTTGCGAATAAGCCTCTGCTCGGCAGGAACCATGCTGTTTGCGGAAATACCGCGGGTAAACAGGCGCCTTGGCGTGAGATTTGGAAAATAGGCCAATCCCCGCATTTTTCGCCTTTTGCTGCTCCAGCGCATACGGGCCTGCGCTAGCGCGATAGTGGTAGGACCAGGCTTGCCCATGCGCTACCATCCACGCCCCCTGATCCTCGCCATCAAGCACAATACGCGCCACCAGGCGACCATAATCGTCATACATCGTGCCGTAAACCGCCACACGTTTACCGAGCACTCTGAGTTTGAGCGCATCACGGGATGTTGTGCCGCCGGCCTGGCAAACCTCCGGCGCGTCAATGCCATCCATTCGAATACTGACCGGCTTGCCGCCACCCGGCGCTCGCACCCGGACCGTGTCGCCGTCAACGACGTAAGTCACGACACCCGACCAGACAGCTCCGGACGCCCCGGCGGCGGAAACCGGCGAAAACACCATGGCCAGTGCAAAAGTCACCGCTAATGGCAGCCTGACCCAAAGGGCGAAAGTCATGTTTCTAGTTGCTATATATTTAATAGCGAATCATGCCGAATTTCATTGGACATGAGCTCTATTTGATGCTGAAAACAGGCTGTGCGGGGTGTTGCAGCAAACCAGCGACAGGGAAATGCTCCATTTTTCACCGCTTAACATACTGGACAAATAAACAGTTTAGTCGGTTTTTTCGACTCGTTCTGGTCTGATCATTCCCGCCCGAAACACTAGGAGGTGACGATCCAGCCTTCCAGCACATCGATCTCCAGCGGTAAACCGTAACGGGGTGCACCCTTGCCTGCCGCCCACGCTGCCTGCAACAGACACAACACCGCATCCAGGCTGTCGCCACTGGCGTCGTCAACCAGAGCATCGCGTTGGGCATGACTGACCTTCAGCCGCAAGCCTAGTCGGGTTTGCCCGTGCTCCAGCGCGGTCACCAGATCCTTGCGCGCTATCAGGCGCTCTGGTGTCTGCTTGGCCCTGTCGTCGCTTTTGTACGAACGCAGACCCAGCACCTCGCGGGCAAGCAGGCCCGGATAGCCTTCCAGCGCGACGCGTCGGGTGTCGCCGTCGTGCAGGCCCGGCAAATGCACGCCAGCGGCGAGCAGGCGTGGCATGCCGGCATGCAGCATATAGGCCACGGGCGGGTTCACCCATTTCATGGACGGACTGGAGCCGGCCGGCTTGTCCGTGGCGCGGTGGGCGAATTTCTGTCCTGTCGGCCGAGCGTCACAGAAGGCGGCAAAGGTGTTACGGATCTCAAGCCGGTTTAAGCCCGCATACTTGCGAATCAGCTCTGGCCAGCGGTCAGGCCAGCCCAGATTGGCTACCAGCTCGCGTGGCAGGCCGAAAGGAAAATCAAAGGCGCCGGTCCAAGCCCTTTCCACCTCAAGCCATTGCCCGAAGCCGTCCAGCGTTTCGATCCGCTCAAGCCCCGCAAGCAGGACACGCCCTTTGGAGGACGAACCTGACGCCATCACTATCGGTTTTCGGCGGCTGGGACTGCTCGAAAAATCGCACCCGATCAGCAAGTCTTGGCTCATGAAACCCTTGTTCGCTCGCTTAACGCAGCGCCCCTGCCGTCGCGCAACTAACCAGGATCACGACATCCGGCAAAAAGTGCCGAGGCAAGCGGAGGGTGGAATGCGGCAGGTGGAGCCGGTCGGGGCAATTCAGGCGCGGCCTACGATGGACGCGGTGGCCATCAGCTCCTCCAGCAGCGCCAAAGATACCTTGCCGGAGGCGGCATAGGGATCCAGCTCGGGCTTTTCCGAGTATTTCAGCAAAATCGAATGGTTCAGCTTGAGCAGGTTGACCTGCCCCATGGTCCAGCCGCCAAAACGACGCTCCGAGATTTCCTCGAAATCCAGCAATACAACATCTTTGTGGCGGAGATCTTTCTGGATATGCCCGTACAGCTCGCTGACTGCCATGCGGCCGCCTTCAATTGCCTGCAAAAAGATACCGCCTCCATAGCAAAGAATGCCGGTGATGCCGCAAGACGGGTTGTACTGGCGCGACTGCACCAGAATCGCCTCGATCGCCCCGGCACTGGTGTCCACGGCGCGACTGGCATATAACAAACGTACCAACATGAGCTTATCCTTTGCGTGGAATGAGAGCGAGGAATTCGCGGCGCAGGGTCGAATCCTTGAGAAACACGCCGCGCATGACAGAGTTGATCATCTTGCTGTCCATATCCTTTACACCGCGCCAGGCCATGCAGTAGTGGCTGGCTTCCATCACGATGGCCAGCCCGTCGGGCTGCGTTTTCTCCATGATCAGGTCAGCCAGCTGAACCACCGCTTCTTCCTGGATTTGCGGACGCCCCATCACCCACTCGGCCAGCCGCGCGTATTTGGACAGGCCGATCACATTGGTGTGTTCATTGGGCATGACGCCAATCCATATCTTGCCGATAACCGGGCAAAAATGATGCGAGCAGGCACTGCGCACGGTAATCGGCCCGACGATCATCAATTCATTCAGATGCTCGGCGTTAGGGAATTCGGTGATGGTGGGTGCCTGCACATAGCGCCCGTTGAACACCTCGTTCAGGTACATTTTTGCCACGCGACGGGCAGTATTGCCTGTGTTGTGGTCGCCTGCGGTGTCGATGACCAGACTGTCGAGCACGCCCTGCATCTTGCCCTCGACCTCATCAAGCAGCTTTGCCAGTTCACCGGGCTCAATGAATTGGGCGATGTTGTCGTTGGCGTGGAAACGCTTTCGTGCCTGGACCAAACGTTCGCGAATCCTGACGGAAACAGGCGTGCCCTCGTCGGTGGCTGGCTGGGGAGACGTAGTAGTTTTCATAAGCACTTCATATAGTACCAGCCCGCCCCGATACCGTCTTTTCCGCAAGTTCATAGTGCGGCCCGCAGGAAGGGGAAAAATTCACCGGCCAGGCTTGATTCCTGTGCTGGCGAGGCGGTTGGCGGCGGTGTTGGGCTGTGACTAGATGTGGCGCTTACCATGGCGGCATGCGCACCACCCACTTGCTTTACCTGCACGGATTTCGCTCCTCGCCGCAATCGGTCAAGGCCAAGACAGTCGCCTTCCAGGTGCAGCGGCGTCACCCAGCGGTACGTTGGTGGTGCCCGCAACTGCCCCCATCACCCCGGCAAGCCATGCAAGAGATTTTCACCGGTCTGGCCCGATGGCAACAGGAAGCCGGCTTTGAAAGACTGGCTGTCATCGGCTCCTCGCTGGGGGGCTTTTACGCCACTGCCGTAGCTGAGAGATTGGCCTGCAAGGCGGTGGTTCTCAATCCCGCCGTCAAGCCGGCACGCGACCTGAGCCGTCACATTGGCGAGCAGACAGCCTGGCACAACGCCCATGAACGCTTTTTCTTCGAGCCCGGTTTTGTCGATGAACTGCGTGTCCTGCAGAGCGGTCCCCTCAAAGCCCCCGAAAACTATCTTGCCATTATTGCCAAGGGGGACGAAGTGCTGAACTGGCATGAAATGACGGCGCATTATGGTCGCGCCAATGTTTGCCTGATTGAGGGCGGTGACCACGCCTTGAGCGATTTCGAGGCGCATCTGCCACTTATCCTCGATTTTTTGAAGCTGGCCTGAAATTCCCAGCTGCGGGCGGGTGGCCGCCGGGACAGCCTGATTACACTAGCTGCAGACCCCAAAAGGCACACCCATGGCTAAAGGATTCCGTTTTGTTTGTATTGTTTGAAGAAGCCGGCAAGTTTCTGGCCGGCCGGATTTTGTCGGAGACTGACGCCTCGCTGCAGGTCGAGCTCGACTCGGGCAAACGCGTCAAGGTCAAGGCCGCCAATGCGCTGCTGAAGTTTGAGAAACCGGCGCCGGCCGAACTCGTGGCCAACGCATTGAAGCTGGGCGAAGACATTGAGCTGGACCTGGCCTGGGAGTTTGTCAGCGGGGAAGAATTCAGTTTCTCCGACCTGGCGCGCGAGTATTTCAGCGCCGACGCTTCCAGGCCGGCATCGCTTGAACAGCAGGCAGCCGCGCTGTTTCGCCTGTATGACGCACCGCACTACTTCCGTCGCGCCGGCAAGGGCCGCTTTAAGAAAGCGCCGGTCGAAATCCTGCAGCAGGCCTTGGCTGCCATCGAGAAAAAGAAGCAGCTCGTTGCCCAAATCGCCACTTGGGCCGAGGAGCTGGGACAGGGCCAGTGCCCGGCACCGATTCGCGATCAGCTCTACAAAATCCTGTTCAAGCCTGACAAAAACAGCGCCGAGTACAAGGCCGTGGTCGATGCCTCGCGCGCCACCCACACCGCGCCGCTGGAACTTCTGCAAAAAGCCGGCGCCATTGCCTCGCCCTACCAGTTCCACTGGAAACGCTTCCTGTTCGAGAACTTTCCCAAGGGCACGTCTTTCCCGTCGCTGCAGGCGCCACCGATCAAGGACGAGCTGCCATTGGCGGCTGTCAAGGCGTTCTCTATCGACGACTCCAGCACCACTGAAATCGACGATGCGCTGTCAGTGCACGGCCTGGGCAGCGGCACGGTCAAGCTGGGCATTCACATTGCGGCGCCCGGCCTCGCCGTGCTGCCGGGAAGCGAAGTGGACGCGGTTGGCCGCGCACGCATGTCCACGGTTTACATGCCCGGCTACAAACTTACCATGCTGCCCAATGATGTGGTTGAGGCCTATACCTTGCAGGAAGGCCGCAATTGCCCGGCTCTGTCGCTTTACCTGACGCTTGATGAAGCCACGCTGGAAATCACCGGCAGCGTGACCCGGCTGGAACAGGTGCCTATCGTGAGCAACCTGCGTCATGACGCGCTCGACAGCACTTTCACCGAAGCGTTTTTTGAAGCCGCGCAGCTCTATCCGGCAGTTGATGTGCAGTGGGGCATTGAACTGACGTTTTTGCACCGGCTGGCCAGACACCTGAAGGCCCAGCGCGAAATCGTTCGCGGTAAACCTGAAAACTTTAACCGGCCCGACTACAACTTCAAGCTCGACAACCCTTCAGGCCAGGAACCGCAGGGAAACGAGCGGGTCAGCATCAGCACGCGCCAACGCGGCGCGCCGCTCGATCTGATCGTCGCTGAAGCCATGATTCTGGCCAACAGCACCTGGGGCGAGTGGCTGGCCGAGCATGGCGTGCCCGGCATTTACCGCAGCCAGGCGAGTCTCGCGCCCGGCGTGAAAGTGCGCATGGGCACCAAAGCGCTGCCGCATGCCGGCATTGGCGTAAAAAGCTACGCTTGGGCCACCTCGCCGCTGCGCCGCTATACCGACCTGGTCAACCAGTGGCAAATCATTGCCTGTACCCGGCATGGCCGCACGGCCGCGCTGGCCGCACCCTTCAAGCCCAAGGACGCGGATCTTTTTTCGGTGATTTCGTGCTTTGATGGCGCTTACAGCGCTTACAACGGCTTCCAGTCCGGTATCGAGCGCTACTGGACCCTCAAGTACCTGGAGCAAAACAACATCACCGAACTGACAGCCACCACCTTCAAGGACAACCTCGTCCGTGCCGACGATCTGCCCCTGGTGCTGCCAGCGCTAGGCGCGCAAGGCCTGCCGCGCGGCGCCAGGGTGCGCATCAGGCTGGGCGCGCTTGACGAAATTACGCTGGACATTTCGGGTACTGTCATCGAGCGGCTGGACACTGTGGCTAATGACTCCGCAGCGCTGACAGATGAAAGCGCCGATGAGGATGGCGAGTCCGACATTGCCGCAGGCCCGATCTCGATTGCCGTCGATATCAACGAGCCCGCCCTGGACGCGCCGCTCGCTGCAGGCTTGGCGGCGGCTTGAGCCGTGTTGCGCCTGACCACCGATAAACCATTGCTGTGAAATCACCCAGCACCCTTCAAATTGCCCTGGGCGTCTCCATCGCATTTCATGCGGTTCTCTTGACCGTGCGTTTTGTCGATCCTGAACGTTTTAACCGCGTGTTTCAGGACACGCCGCTGGAAGTGATTCTGGTCAATGCGAAGTCCAGTGAAAAACCAGACAAAGCGAAAGCGATTGCGCAGGCTTCGCTGGCAGGCGGCGGCCAGCTCGAAAAAGGCCGCGCCACCTCGCCACTGCCACCCTCCGCCCTGATGGAGCTGGGCGACGCCTCCGAGGATGCGCAGCGCAAGGTCGAGTCACTGCAGGAGCAGCAAACTCAGTTGCTGGCGCAAATCAGGAAAGCGCTGGCTTCGCTGCCGCCGCCGGACATGCGCGTGCCTGCCAACAACCCCGCCCAGACCGAACGTGAAGAAAAACGCAAGCAGCTCATCAATCTGCTGGCCGAAATTGAAAAGCGCATCAATGAACAAAATGCGCGTCCCAAAAAACGCTACATCAGCCCGGCCACGCGCGAAGAAGTCTACGCGGTTTATTACGATGAACTGCGTCACAAAATTGAAGACAAGGGAACGGTGAATTTTCCCGAACAGGCCGGCCGACTGCTGTACGGCGAACTCACCATGATCGTGACGGTTAATTTTGATGGCCGCGTTCTCGACACCGAAGTGGTTCAGACCTCGGGCAACCTCACACTGGACCGGCGTGCACAGAACATTGTTCGCGGCAGCGGCCCCTTCAGCCGCTTCAACGAGACCATGCGCCGCCGGGCCGACCAGATTGTAGTGGTGTCCCGCTTCAAATTTACCCGGGAAGATGGCCTCCAAACGACGCTTACAAACCGCTGAACCCGAGGCGGTGGTGTGCAAAAGCCTTGCCACTAATAACAATTTCAATCACGAGCGGGTACTCAGCAATGGATCGATATTTTGTACTCGGCAACCCGGTAGCGCATAGCAAGTCTCCGCTGATTCATGCCCGCTTTGCCGATCTGACAGGCCAAGTCCTGCAGTACCAGCGCCTGCTCACGCCGCTCGACGGTTTCGCCTGCACGCTGGCGCAACTGGTGCATGACGGGGCGTGCGGCTGTAACGTCACCGTCCCCTTCAAGTTCGAGGCCTATCGCGCCGCCAGTACACAAACCGACCGCGCCCAGCTGGCCCAGGCCGCCAACACACTCACATTTTCCAATGGCATGGTTCACGCCGACAACACCGATGGCGTCGGTCTGGTCAAGGACATCCAGAACAATGCCGGTGTCCTGCTGGCCGGCTGCGATGTGCTGCTGATAGGCGCTGGTGGTGCGGCTGCCGGTGCGCTGGGCCCCTTGCTGGCAGCGAAGCCGCGCCGGCTGGTACTGGTCAACCGGACACGCGCCAGGGCGGACGATCTTGTCGCGCGTCACAAGGCGCACGCTTCACTGCGACAAGTGCTACAAAAAACAGAGCTGCTGACAGCGGATTTACATGGACTTGCGGGTAGTTTTGACGTCGTTATCAACGCCAGCGCGAGCAGCCTCACGGGCGGCGAAGTGCCGGTTGACAGCGCGGTACTCAAACCCGGCGCTCTGGCCTGTGACATGATGTACGGTCCGGCTACCGCCGGGTTTATGGCATGGGCGCAGGCGCACGGCGCGACGCCCAGGGATGGCTTGGGTATGCTGGTGGAACAAGCCGCAGAAGCGTTTGAGCTATGGCGCAAAGTGCGGCCGCCTTCCGCGCAGGTGTTGCAGGAAATGCGGGCGCTGCTGGCATGAAGATCGGTCAGCGATGAAGGCTTTGTCACGACTGCTGGTTCTGCTGCTGCTTGCCGGACTGGCGCTGCAAATTTATTTTGTCAGCCGCATTGCCTTGATGGCGGTGCTCAATCCGGAGTCGAGCGCCTTTCAGCGCTCTGAGGCCTACCTGATCGCCAAAAACACCGGTGCGCTGAAATGGCGCCAGCAGTGGGTTTCCTACGCTGAGGTGTCAGACAATCTCAAGCGGGCCGTCATCGCCTCGGAAGATGCCAGTTTTAGTCTGCATGACGGGGTGGATATCGAAGCACTGGAGAAGGCCTGGGAGAAAAATGCCAAAGCCGAGCAGCGCGCTGCCCAGGCGGGCAATCGGCTCGCCGCCACGCAGCCGAAAGCACTCTCGGCCAGAGTGCCCAAGGTCATAGGTGGCTCGACCATTACGCAGCAACTCGCCAAAAACCTTTTCCTTTCGGGCGAACGTACCCTTTTGCGCAAGGGCCAGGAGTTGGTGCTCACGCTGCTGCTCGAAGCCCTGCTCGACAAGCAGCGCATTCTGTCGCTCTACCTTAACAGCGTGGAATGGGGCGAAGGGGTATTTGGCGCGGAAGCTGCCGCCCAGCATTACTACCGTAAACCTGCCGCCCGACTGAGCGCCGCCGAATCAGCCCGGCTGGCCGTGATGCTGCCCAGGCCCAAGTATTTTGAAACCCGGCTCAATTCGGGTTACCTGGCCTCCCGGGCCGGCACCATCGCGGCGCGCATGAGCGCGGTAGAACTGCCCTGACAAGCATGATCAACACCTTCTCTCCATGGCTTGCCAAGCTGATGAGCCTGTTCCTGCTCGGCCTGATTCGGCTGCTGACCGGCGCGCAAGCACGCTGGCAGGGATGCCCGCCCAAGGCCGAACAGCGGATTTATTTCGCCAACCATCAAAGCCACGCCGACCTGATGCTCATGTGGGCAGCCCTTCCAGCTGAGCTGCGCAGCATTACCCGCCCCATCGCCGCCCGGGATTACTGGACTAAGACAGCATTCAAAAAATGGATCACCACGGCAGTGTTCAACGCCATTTATGTGGACCGTATCAAGACCAGCGACCAAGATCCGCTGGAGCCGCTGATCCGCGCGCTGACGCAGGGCGACTCGGTCATCCTTTTTCCCGAAGGCACGCGAGGCAACCAGGAAGAGCCGCAAAGCTTCAAGTCAGGGCTCTACAACCTCGCGCTCAAATTTCCCGATGTTGTGCTGGTGCCGGCATGGATCAACAACGTGCAGCGCGTCATGCCCAAGGGCGAAGTTGTCCCCGTGCCCATTCTCTGCTCGGTCACGTTTGGCGTACCCCTTTCGCTGGGTCACGACGAGGAGAGAGGCCGTTTTCTGGCGCGCGCCCGGCAGGCTGTTTTGGACCTGCGGGAATCCTGATGAACATCTTTTTGCGCAGCCTTTCGCCGCCCGAGCAAGTAGGCCTGCTGTTTATCCTTGTTTTCGGCTTGCTCGCCCTGGTCAGCCTGAGCGCATTCGTGATGTCCTTGCGGGACAGAAACGAAGACGACTCACGCACCGAGCGAGCGAGGGAATTGAAGGGCCTGCTTAAAACTTCATGGGGCATGGTGACCGTCTTCTGGATTGGCTGGGCATTGGGTGAAACCATCGCCACCGTCCTTTTCGGACTGGTCGCATTTTTTGCACTGCGTGAATTCATCACCCTCTCACCCACCCGCCAGGGCGATCATCGAAGCCTGGTGCTGGCATTCTTCGTAGTGCTGCCGGTGCAGTTTGCATTGGTCATCACGCGGCATTTCGACCTGGTGACGGTGTTCATTCCGGTCTATGTATTTCTGGCCATTCCCGTGGTCAGCGCCCTGGCAAACGACCCGCAACGCTTTCTGGAGCGGACCGCCAAGCTGCAATGGGGCATCATGGTCTGCGTCTATGGCATGAGCCACGTCCCTGCCCTGCTGCTGCTGAAATTTCCGGCGTATCGGGGTAAAGATGCTTTTCTGGTTTTCTTTCTGGTGTTTGTCGTTCAGAGCTGCATGATTGTTCAGCATCTGGTCGGTCGCAAACTGCGGCGCTTGCCCAGTGCGCCCAATGTCAGCCAGAGTTTCAACTGGACCAGCTGGCTGATAGCCGTTATTGTGGCAAGCCTGATTGGCGGCTTGCTGGCAGGCCTGACCCCCTTCATGCCCGGCCAGGCGGTGGCGATGGCACTGATCGCCTGCGTCTCGGGCTCATTGGGTCACCTGGTCATGAAGGCACTTAAGCGCGATCGGGGCATTACCAACTGGGGCGCGCAGGGAAGATCAGTGACGGGCGCCAGCGGCTTGCTCGACCGTGTCGATGCCCTGTGTTTTGCCGCGCCCGTGTTTTTCCATTCGGTTAGATGGTATTTCGGCCTCTAGTCCAGTATTTACGGCTATTTTTAGCTACAAAAAGTATAGCAAATGCGCATTTTAGGAATTGACCCTGGCTTGCAGATTGCCGGTTTCGGCGTGGTCGATATCGACGGCCCCCACCTGAGTTATGTGGCCAGCGGCACCATCAAGACCACGCACCTGGTGCGCAGCGATTTGCCGGGCCGTCTTAAGGTGCTGTTTGACGGCGTTCGCGAAGTCGTGCAACGCTACCAGCCCGACGTTTCCTCAGTGGAAATCGTGTTTGTCAACGTCAACCCGCAGGCAACTTTGCTGCTGGGCCAGGCGCGTGGCGCCTGCGTCACGGCATTGGTGTCCAGTGAGCTGGCAGTGGCTGAATACACCGCCCTGCAAATGAAAAAAGCGGTGGCGGGTTATGGCAAAGCCGGCAAGGCGGAGGTGCAGCAAATGGTCATGCGCCTTTTGAAACTGCCTTCTCTGCCTGGCAAGGATGCCGCCGACGCCCTGGGGCTGGCTATTACCCATGCCCATGCGGGCGCTGCCATGGCCAGGCTGGCTGCGGCCAGTGGACTGAAAGCGCAGATTGACGGGAAATACAAGGACGGGCGAAGCCGGTAACGCGACCGCGCGCCAAGTGCCTGTACTGACCCGCTTGTTGCCGGATGATTTGAATTAAGGGGCGGCCTGGGCCTTGGCGCTGATTTCAACTCACACCGGCAGGCTCGGTGCCGCCAGGGCATCCGGGCTCAGGCGACGCGTTCCAGAATGAGAACAGCAAAAAAGCCGAAAGCGGCAATCAGCGTCCACTTGAGCACAATGAGACCAAATCGCTTGAATCTGACTTGCCCCGTGCCCGCATAAAACATGAAGGACACGACAGCAGCCAGCAAAAACAGCAGGATAAGCCAGCGAAAAAGCAGCATGGTATTGAATCCTTGGTGGCTGACAACAAAAACGACGACGGCTGTTGCGCATCCCTACCAGGCGCGAGCCAGCGTGGCAAAGCCATGAGGTGCTTTTTTTTCATCCTCAAATGTGACGACCTCGTAGGCGTCTTTGTGTGCGAGCAGTTCGCGCAGCAGTTTGTTGTTCATCGCATGGCCGGAACGAAAGGCGCTATACGCCGCCAGCAGGGGTTTGCCAAGAAGATACAGGTCACCCATGGCATCAAGAATTTTATGCTTCACAAATTCGTCGTTGTAGCGCAGGCCTTCGCTGTTGAGGACTTTGTAGTCGTCCATGACGATGGCGTTATCCAGTCCACCGCCTAATGCCAGCCCGTTCGCGCGCATCATTTCCACATCCTTGGTAAAACCGAAGGTGCGGGCCCGGGCGATGTCCCGGCTGTAGCCCCCCGAACCCATGTCGAATTCCACGCGCTGGCCGGTAGAGTCCACCGCCGGGTGGTCAAAGTCGATTTCAAAACTCAGCTTGTAGCCCTCATAAGGGCTTAGACGCGCCCATTTGACGTTGGCACCCTCACCCTCTCGGACCTCAACCGGCTTGATCACACGCATAAAACGCTTGGGTGCCGCCTGCAGTTCAATGCCGGCGGACTGCAGCAGAAAAACAAAGGAAGAAGCCGAACCGTCGAGGATGGGCACCTCTTCGGCCGTGATGTCGATCGTCAGGTTGTCAAGCCCGAGCCCGGCACAGGCCGACATCAGGTGCTCAACGGTGAGAACCCTGACATTGCCGTTGGAAATGGTGGAGGCCAGCCGGGTGTCAGTCACGGCCTCAGCGGAAACGACAATGTCCACCGGCTGCGGCAAATCGACGCGCCGGAACACAATGCCAGTGTCGGGCGCAGCCGGCCGCAGCGTCAGCTCCACGCGCTGCCCGCTATGCAGGCCTACGCCCACAGCTTTGGTCAGGGATTTGAGAGTTCTTTGAGCCAACATGGTGTTATTTTAATTGGAGCCTCTGAAGCGGCGCGCCATAGGGACTTGGCGCCCGGAGCCAACTCGGGTAGCGCTCACTGGCGCCACCTGTCCCATGATGCGGGCGCGGGCCGCATGCGTATCCCCAAAACAGGCACAGCTCCCGAGGGAGCTGTGCCTGTCGGCCAGCGATCAAATGAACAATTAGTCAGCCTGGCGGCGCAGGAACGCAGGAATCTCGAAATCATCCATGCCACCCGATGCCAGCGCATCGACTTTGGCTGCTGCCTGGGTACGGTTAGTGCGCCACACACTGGGAACAGTCATGTTGCCGTAATCGGGTTGCGCCGAGCCCATGCCCGTGTGGAGTGTGACACCGGCGCCGGACACACCTCCCAGCGTAGGCACGTTGAAAGGAACGTTGTCTGTGCCGGTACGCAATACCTGCAGCGGCGGCGCATGGCGACGCACGCCTTGGCGGCTCAAGCCGGTGGCGATCACTGTAACGCGGATGTCATCGCCCAACTCGTCGTCGTAAGCCGTGCCATAGATCACATGCGCATCTGGCGATGCGTAAGCGCGGATGGTGTTCATCGCCAGCTTGGATTCATTCAGTTTTAGCGAACCCTTGGCGGCAGTGATCAATACCAAAACGCCTTTGGCACCCGACAAATCAATGCCCTCAAGCAGGGGACAGGCAACCGCCTGTTCGGCGGCAATGCGCGCGCGGTCGGGACCGTTGGCCTTCGCGGTGCCCATCATGGCCTTGCCGGGTTCACCCATCACCGTTCGCACATCTTCAAAGTCGACGTTCACTTTACCCGGAACATTGATGATCTCCGCAATACCGCCCACGGCATTTTTCAGCACGTCGTTGGCATGCGCGAAAGCTTCGTCCTGCGTCACGTCATCACCCAACACCTCCAGCAGCTTTTCGTTGAGGATGACAATCAGCGAGTCCACGTTGGCTTCCAGCTCGGCCAGACCCAGATCGGCATTGGTCATGCGGCGCCCGCCTTCAAAATCGAACGGTTTGGTAACCACACCGACCGTCAAAATGCCCATTTCCTTGGCTACGCGCGCGATGACGGGCGCAGCGCCGGTACCCGTTCCGCCACCCATGCCCGCGGTGATGAACAACATGTGCGCACCGTCGATGGCACTGCGAATGTCTTCGACGGCCAGCTCGGCCGCATCGCGTCCCTTTTCGGGCTTGCTGCCTGCGCCCAGGCCACTGATGCCCAACTGGATGGTTTTGTGCGCGCTACCTCGGTTGAGGGCTTGCGCGTCCGTGTTGGCGCAGATGAATTCAACGCCCTGAACGCCGCATTGAATCATGTGGCCCACCGCGTTTCCACCACCACCACCGACACCGATCACCTTGATCTGTGTGCCTTGGTTGAATTCCTGGATTTCAATCATTTCGATGCTCATTGGAAGCCTCCTGTCAATAAACCGGGTTGGTCAAAATTTCTAAGTTTTTTTGCTTAAGGTGATCGGTCATGCGGGTGGATCTGCCCCTCCACAATGGGTGCGGCGCGCAGGGCCGCCACTACAACTCGAACCCATGAGGTTGAAATATTTGATCATCAAAAATTCCCCACGAACCAGTCTTTGACACGGCCAAAGGCGTTGTGCACACTGCCCGCCTTCTGCGCCACCTTGTAGCCCCGCATGCGCGCCAGCCGGGCCTCCTCGAGCAGCCCCATCACCGTGGCAGCCCTTGCCTGGGCCACCATATCGGAGAGCACGCCGGAATAACGCGGTACGCCGCGCCGTACCGGCTTGAGAAAGATGTCCTCGCCAAGTTCAACCATGCCGGGCATCACCGCGCTGCCACCGGTGATCACGATGCCCGACGACAGCACCTCTTCATAACCTGACTCGCGAATCACCTGCTGAACCAGCAGGAAAATCTCTTCAACGCGAGGCTCGATCACCCCCGCCAGCGCCTGTTTGCTCAGCATGCGAGGCCCGCGATCACCCAGTCCAGGCACCTCCACCTGCGTGTCGGGATCAGCCAGCAGCTGCTTGGCATAGCCACTTTCCACCTTGATGTCTTCGGCGTCCTTGGTGGGCGTGCGCAAAGCCATGGCGATGTCGCTCGTGATCAGGTCGCCTGCAATCGGAATCACGGCGGTGTGCCGGATGGCACCGCCCGTGAAGATCGCTACGTCCGTAGTGCCCGCACCGATATCCACCAGCGCCACGCCGAGTTCCTGCTCATCCTGCGTCAGCACCGACAGGCTGGAAGCCAAAGGGTTGAGCATCAGCTGGTCCACTTCGAGCCCGCAGCGCCGGACGCATTTGATGATGTTTTCAGCGGCGCTTTGCGCGCCAGTCACGATATGCACCTTCGCTTCAAGACGAATGCCGCTCATGCCAATGGGTTCGCGCACATCCTGGCCGTCGATTACAAACTCCTGCGGCTCGACCAGCAGCAGACGCTGATCGGTCGAAATATTGATGGCCATTGCTGTATCGATGACGCGGGCC
>NZ_JABBPF010000036.1 GCF_012927415.1 Polaromonas sp.
CGCCTAAAATTAACCGAAAATTACGACGAGATTACGAAGGAAAACTGATGGCAAGCATGAATCAAGAAGCGCCCGGCCGCACGCTGTATGACAAGATCTGGGACGAACACGTCATTCACACCGAGGAAGACGGCACCTCGATCCTTTACATCGACCGCCATCTGGTCCATGAAGTGACCAGTCCGCAAGCCTTTGAAGGCCTGCGCGAAGCCGGCCGCAAGGTCTGGCGCATCAGCTCCATCGTCGCCACCGCCGACCACAACACGCCCACCACCGGCTGGGAACTGGGCTACGACGGCATCACCGACCTGGTCAGCAAGGAGCAGATCACCACGCTGGACGCCAATATCAAGGAATTCGGCGCGGCGGCGTTCTTCCCCTTCATGTCAAAACGGCAGGGCATCGTGCACGTCATCGGCCCTGAAAACGGCGCTACCCTGCCCGGCATGACGGTGGTTTGTGGCGACTCGCACACCTCTACCCACGGCGCGTTTGGCGCGCTGGCGCACGGCATAGGCACCAGCGAGGTCGAGCATGTCATGGCGACGCAAACCCTGCTTGCCAAAAAAGCCAAAAACATGCTCGTCAGGGTGGAAGGCCAGCTGCCCAGGGGTTGCACTGCCAAAGACCTCGTGCTCGCCGTCATCGGCAAGATCGGCACGGCTGGCGGAACCGGCTACACCATTGAATTTGCCGGTTCTGCCATCCGAGAGCTCAGCATGGAAGGCCGGATGACGGTCTGCAACATGGCGATTGAAGGCGGCGCACGCGCCGGCCTGGTGGCGGTTGACCAGAAAACCATCGACTATGTGAAAGGCCGCTTGCTGTCACCCACGGGCGTCGAGTGGGACATGGCCGTGCCGTACTGGAACACGCTTCATTCAGACCCCAGCGCCAAATTCGACGCCGTCGTTGAACTCGACGCCAGCCAGATCCTGCCGCAGGTTACCTGGGGTACGTCGCCTGAGATGGTGCTGTCGATTGATGGCCGCGTACCCGACCCGGACAAGGAAAAAGACGCCAACAAACGTGGCGCCATCGAGCGTGCGCTGATTTACATGGGCCTGGAGCCCGGCAAGGCGCTGAACGACCTGTACATCGACAAGGTGTTCATCGGTTCGTGCACCAACAGCCGGATTGAGGACATGCGCGAAGCTGCGGCTGTTGTCAAGCGGCTGGGCCAGAAAGTCGCCAAAAACGTCAAGCTGGCCCTGGTGGTGCCGGGCTCTGGCCTGGTCAAGGAGCAAGCCGAGCGCGAGGGCCTTGACAAGATATTCGTCGCCGCAGGTTTTGAGTGGCGCGAGCCGGGGTGCTCAATGTGCCTGGCGATGAACGCCGACCGACTGGAGCCGGGCGAGCGCTGCGCCTCGACCAGCAACCGCAACTTTGAAGGCCGGCAGGGCGCGGGCGGCCGCACCCATCTGGTCAGCCCGGCCATGGCCGCCGCCGCCGCCGTGCACGGCCATTTTGTCGACATCCGTAAATTTGTTTGAGGTGCATGATGAAAAAATCAACTACCGTGCTGCTGGCGATCGCCGTCCTGTTTATTTCCACCTTCGCGCTGTCTGGCTGCAACACCATCCGGGGCATTGGCCAGGACGTGCAGCGGGCCGGCTCCGCTGTTTCTAATGCGGCCCAATAACAGGCCGGGATTCGCATGCAAAAATTTACCGTACACCAAGGCCTTGTGGCCCCGATGGACCGCGAGAACGTCGACACTGACGCCATCATTCCGAAGCAGTTCCTCAAGTCGATCAAAAAGACCGGTTTTGGGGTAAATCTGTTTGACGATTGGCGCTACCTCGATGCCGGCTTTCCCGGACAGGACCCGACCAGCCGCAAGCCCAATCCCGACTTCGTGCTGAACCAACCGCGCTACGCCGGTGCTTCCATCCTGCTGGCGCGCAAGAACTTCGGCTGTGGCTCCTCGCGCGAACATGCCCCGTGGGCACTAGACCAGTTCGGTTTTCGCGCCATCATCGCACCCAGCTACGCCGACATCTTTTTCAACAACAGCTTCAAAAACGGCCTGCTGCCCATCGTGCTTCCCGAGGCGCAGGTGGCCCGGCTGTTTGATGAAGTAGCTGCCTTTCCCGGCTATACGCTGACCATTGACCTGGAGCGCCAGGTCATCGTCAAGGCGCAAGGCGAAGAACTGCCCTTTGAGGTGCAGGCTTTCCGCAAATACTGCTTGCTGAACGGTTTTGACGACATTGGTTTGACCCTGCAGCAGAGCGACAAGATCAAGGCTTTTGAAGCCAAACGGCTGGCGACCAAACCCTGGCTGAACCACACAGTGGCGGGCTGATTGCCGGTGCCACAGGCTTTAAACCCGGTACCGGGCGGGCTTGGCCCTCGCCGCTTGTCCCGCCCCCGAATTAATCGTGTTTATGAGTCAAATCGTGCTCTAGTCCAATGAGTACGGTTATAAGCAGCTATAAAAAAGAGAGCATTCATGAAAATTGCAATTCTTCCCGGTGATGGCATCGGAACCGAAATCGTCGCCGAAGCCGTCAAAGTACTGAAGGTGCTGGACTTGAAGTTTGAAACCGAGACCGCGCTGGTCGGCGGCGCTGCTTACGAGGCACATGGCCACCCGCTGCCAGAAGCCACACTGAAGCTTGCCAAAGACGCCGACGCCGTGCTGTTTGGCGCGGTCGGCGACTGGAAGTACGACAAGCTCGACCGGCCATTGCGTCCGGAGCAGGCGATTCTGGGCCTGCGCAAAAACCTCGGACTGTTTGCCAATTTCCGCCCGGCCATCTGCTACGCGCAACTGGTAGACGCCTCCAGCCTGAAGCGCGAACTGGTCTCCGGCCTGGACATCCTGATCATCCGCGAACTGACCGGCGACATTTATTTTGGCCAGCCGCGCGGCCGCCGCATCGCCACTGACGGTCATTTTCCCGGCGCAGAAGAAGCTTTTGACACCATGCGTTACTCGCGTCCCGAGATCGAGCGAATTGCCCATGTCGCTTTCCAGGCGGCACGCAAGCGCAAAGCTTCAGGGGGTGAAGGACGCGTCACCAGCGTTGACAAGGCCAACGTGCTGGAAACCTTCCAGCTTTGGAAAGACGTAGTGACTGAAATCGGTCTTCTGTATCCCGACGTGGCGCTGGACCACATGTATGTGGACAACGCCGCCATGCAACTGGTCCAGGCGCCGAAGAAATTTGACGTGGTTGTCACTGGCAACATGTTCGGCGACATCCTGTCGGACGCCGCCGCCATGCTGACCGGCAGCATCGGCATGCTGCCTTCTGCCAGCCTGAACGACAAGAACCAGGGCCTGTATGAGCCCAGCCATGGCAGCGCACCCGACATCGCCGGCAAGGGTGTGGCCAATCCGCTGGCCACAATTTTGAGCGCCGCCATGATGCTGCGCTTCAGCCTGAACCAGCCCGAGGCCGCCGTACGCATCGAAAAAGCCGTCGACCAGGTGTTAAGCCAGGGCCTGCGCACTCCCGACATCTACAGCGAAGGCACAACCCGCGTCGGCACGGTTGAAATGGGCGATGCGGTGGTCAAAGCCCTGACATGAGACCTTGAAGTTGCCTGCGGCTAACCTGCAGGACACACCGCCGGCAGATCGTCAAGGGCTGGCGGTGAGAGAAGCGCCGAACCGCTGGCTATTTAACAATCGGTTCTGTACCGGATCGAGCGTGCGGCTCAATATCGGTTGATCCCCGGGTTAAATCCTCGGGGTTGTCCCGGCTTTTTGCGTTATGCGCTTCAATTGCCAGTTTGGCGCGCTCCTGCGCTGCGTCAGCAAGCACCTTGCCGCCGCTCAATGCCCGGTTTCCAAGACGGACTGCGGAGGCCCCGGCAGCACCAAACAAAGCGCTCAGGCGTTCACCGTCGACATCGGCAGCAAAGCTCTTGAGTTCCCCCATTTCGGCCATGACGCCCTCTCCGCTGAATTCCAGATAGGGCGCTGCCTTGAAGCCAAGCGTGGAAGCGTAAAGCACATGGGGAATGGAACTTCGCTTGATGTTGTACTGTTTGACGGACGCGTTGTAGGTCTGCCGAACGCGTTCAAGATGGGCTTCACAAGACTGAATGCTTTCTATCAATTGCTGATACTGCTGATTCGCCTTGAGCTCGGGAAATTTCTGCGCCATACCCGAGATGGCTGACACGACCATGCCCGCTTGCTGGTGCATCTGCGCAATACCGCCCGCCGTGGACGCATCCTCCGACACTTTCAACATCACGAGCTTTTCCGATTCCTGGTATCCACGAACTATTTCAATCAGCTGGTTGGTCAGAGATACCTGTTTACGCGCAGTCACTCCGATGTTCGACCAAGCCTCACGAATGCCTTCCGACAGGCTCCGCAGCTTGTTGTAGCCCCACAGCGCGATACCGCCCAGCACCACAAATCCAAAAAACAACAGCTGGAAAATCGTACCTAAAAAACCCATGAATCCACTCATAAAAATCCCTTGAAAATTTGAAATCCTGATTGGCCTCAGGGAACACCGTTAGTCACAGCACACCGGATTCAAACAATGGCAGTCTTGCTGTTCAGGCAAAACGACAAAAGCCCGACACCTGTTTATCCGTCAGTAACAATTTATAACACTCAACGCTACAGGATCAAAAAACGGGCCTAAAGCTTTTTCTCGCCATTCAATGAAAAACCACACCTATGCCGGCTTAAAACCACGCTTTCGAGTTCCCACCCCGGGGGTTCCGTTGCACTCTGCGCGGGTCTTCGGTCAAGGCTGATTACAATGGCATGCCATGCCTACCAACCGCGAACCGTTCCATTGCTACGCAGCCTTGCGAGTGACCTCTGCACCGGTTTTTACGCGGATCACCCAAACGACCACCATTAAAGGCTGACAAGCCCGGTTCGTCGTGCCTTCCGGCTCGATGAGCCGGGCCAAAAAGCCGATTTCTCGTACTTTTTAAGGGCAACCCATGAAACTCAAAAGCAATCTCACCGGACTCGTCGGCTGGCGCGGCATGGTGGGCTCGGTACTGATCGACCGCATGCAGGTCGAAGGCGACTTCGAGCTGATCGAGCCGGTCTTCTTTTCGACCTCGAACGCGGGCGGCAAGGCCCCGGCGCAGGCGAAGAACGAAACCACCCTGAAAGACGCTTTCGACATTGACGCCCTCAAGAAGTGCGACATCATCATCACCGCGCAAGGTGGCGACTACACGTCTGCAGTGTTTCCCAAGCTGCGCGCTGCCGGCTGGAAGGGCCACTGGATTGATGCAGCCTCCACCCTGCGCATGAACGACGACGCGGTCATCGTGCTGGACCCGGTCAACCTGACGGTCATCAAGAACGCGCTGGCCAAGGGCGGCAACAACTGGGTGGGCGGCAATTGCACGGTCAGCTGTATGTTGATGGGCGTGGGCGCGTTGTACAAGGCCGGTCTGGTTGAATGGATGACGAGCATGACTTATCAGGCGGCATCCGGTGGCGGCGCGCAGCATATGCGCGAACTGTTGACCCAATTCGGCACGCTCAACAGCGAAGTCAAGGCCTTGCTGGACGACCCGAAATCGGCGATTTTGGAAATCGACCGCCGCATCCTGGCCAAACAGCAGTCCTTGAGCGCTTTCGAAACTGCCAACTTTGGCGTGCCTCTGGGTGGCAGTCTGATTCCGTGGATCGACAAGGATATGGGCGACGGCATGAGCAAGGAAGAATGGAAAGCTGGCGCTGAAACCAACAAGATTCTGGGCCAGGGTGAAGCTTTCGGCACCGCTGCCACGCCAGTCGATGGTTTTTGCGTGCGCATTGGCGCCATGCGCTGCCATAGTCAGGCACTCACCTTCAAGCTAAAAAAAGACGTGCCGCTGGCCGATATTGAAGCGATGATCGCGGCCGATAACGCCTGGGCTCGGGTCGTGCCCAACACGCGCCAAGCGTCCGTCAAGGACCTGACGCCGGTGGCCGTCACGGGCACGCTGCAGATTCCGGTCGGACGCCTGCGCAAGCTGGCCATGGGGCCAGACTATCTGGGAGCGTTTACTGTCGGCGACCAGTTGCTCTGGGGTGCTGCCGAGCCACTGCGCCGCATGTTGCGCATTCTCCTGCAAACCTGAAATTTGTAACATTTTTCGAAATTGATAATGTCTGGCTGCAACCGCCCTCCGTACAAAATGTCACGATACGTTGTCTTCAGACAACGACCGGATCTTGTAAGCCTATGCTTACCCGATGTGTCAAAACTTAAGCGATGTCTTAGCTTGTCAGCCTAATGCCTTGATGTTAAGGTTGTTTTTCGAAAATTCGTATCAAGGTTTTTGTGCGCTTAAGCAGTTTGAAGTTACATGCAGACCGAGCACTGGAGGCTCAAAACCCCATGAAAAATAGCGGTCGTTGGCGCATCGGCGCCCTGGCAAGTGCCGTTGCATTGCTGGGTAGCCTGGCAAGTCTTGAAGCTCACGCGCTGGCGCTGGGCCGGATTACCGTTCAATCCGCATTGGGGGAGCCACTCCGCGCAGAGGTTGACATTGCCGACATCAATGTCGAAGAAGCCTCCAGCCTCAAAGCTGGTATCGCACCGGCGGAAGCCTTCAAGGCAGCGGGACTCGAATACAACGCCGTGATGGCAGCGGGCCTCGAAGTCAAGCTGCAGCGCCGCGCCGATGGTCGGGCATACCTCAGACTGACGAGCAGCCGCCCGGTAACCGAACCTTTTGTGGACCTGATTCTTGAGGCCAATTGGTCGTCCGGCCGTATAAGCCGTGACTACACCATGCTGCTCGACCCGCCCAACCTGCGGTCCAATACAAACCCAGTAGAGCCAAACCCAGCAATACTGTCGCGGCCTGCCATGCCAAGCGCCCCGGTAGCGGCCAGGCCCCCTTCGCCTACCCCGTATTCCCCTCCCGTTTCAGCGGCTGCACGGCCCGCACCGGTTGTAAGGACACCTGTCGTCAAAGCCAGTCCGGCTGAAAAAATACCGGCAAGCGAGAAACAGCTCACGGTCAGGGCCGGGGATACCGCAGGGAAGATCGCCGCCCAAACCAAGCCGACCAGTGTGTCGCTCGATCAGATGCTGGTGGCCTTGCTGCGCAGCAATCCCGAGGCTTTCATTGGCGGCGACATCAATCGCATCAAGTCTGGCGCGGTGTTGGATATCCCGAGTGCACAAGCTGCAAGCGCCATCTCGCCCGGCGAGGCCACCCAGATCATCGTTGCGCAAAGCAGGGACTTCAACGCCTTTCGCCGCCAGCTGGCACGGAGCGTGCCCGCGACGCAGGTCGACAGCGCAAACCGCCAGGCTGGCGGCAAACTGCAGGCAAAAGTTGAAGAACGCGCACCGGCCAACGCCACCCCCGACAAGCTGACCCTTTCCAAGGGCGCCGTTCAGGGCAAGGCCGGCATTGCCACAGAAGAAAAGATTGCCAGGGCACAGGAGGAAAAAGCTGCCAGCAGCCGTATTGCCGAGTTGTCAAAAAATATCGCTGACCTGAACAAATTGAATGCCCCGCCTGCCGCAACCCCTGTCGCCAACCCGGCGCCCGCGTCAGTCGTTGCTGCCTCCACGCCTTCTGTACCGTCGCCGGTGGTAGTGGCAGTGGTCAATTCTGCGCTAACCGCCTCGCCCGCGGTTGTGCCGCCAGCCAGCGCTGCAGCCCGCAGCGCAGATACGGCGCCAGTTGCTGCGGCATCGGCCGCGGCGCCCCTTGCTGCTCCGGTTGCTCCAGTCGCACCGGCCTCCCAGCCCGGCTCCACAGCCAGGGCCGCAGTCGTGGCAGCTCCTGTGGCCGTCAAGAAGCCGGCGGTGGCGACTTCTCCAGCGCAGACAGAACCTGGTTTCATGAATCAGTTGCTTGAAAACCCGTTGCTTTTACCCGGTGCCATTGCTCTGCTGGCGTTGCTGGCCGGTTTGGGCTTTTATCGCTATCGCCAAAACAGCAGAAGAGGCCACGTAGACAGCTCTTTCCTCGAGAGCCGTTTGCAACCCGATTCCTTCTTCGGTGCCAGCGGCGGACAGCGCATCGATACGAGCGAAAGCAACGTTTCGGGCTCGTCCATGGCCTACACCTCCAGCCAGCTTGATGCAGCCGGAGACGTGGACCCGGTGGCCGAGGCGGATGTTTATCTCGCCTACGGACGCGACCTGCAGGCAGAAGAAATTCTCAAAGAGGCCCTGCGCACCCATCCAGCGCGCGTCGCAATTCATGCCAAACTGCTGGAAATTTATGCCAAGCGCCGAGACAGCAAAGCGTTTGAGGGCGTGGCCATTGACGCTTTCAAGCTGACACAGGGTTTCGGCCCTGAATGGGCTTACATCGCAGAGGCGGGCCGGGAGCTCGACCCAGCCAATCCGATGTATCAAGCCCGTGGAACGCCAGCCGGCAACCTGCGGGCCAACGAAGCAGCGGTCGGCGCTGTTATCGCAGTGCCCACCCCTGTAGCCGTGCACCCTGTGGACCTTGACCTGGATTTCTCGCTGGACGATCAGCCTGAGCAGTCCACTGCTCCTGCCGCCATCTCGGTTTCTTCACCCTACGAACATCAGCCCGTCGGCTCTGCCCACGTCAAGGATTCGGCAGCGGCGGTTTCCCCACACGATTTGGATCTGGACCTGGATTTCGGCCGTGCCATAGCGGCTCTGCCGGGTGGTTTCGATTCTGCGAAGCCCCCAACAGTTGAAAATCCTGCTTCACCCGATATTACTTTTCTCTCTGAAGGCATGGACTTCACGCCTGAGCCTCTTACCGCGCCGCTGCCACTCCCGACACGCAAAGCGTTCACCGCCCCGCCTGAAGACAAAGGCATGCTCGAATTTGACATGAGTTCGCTGTCGCTCGATCTTGGACCCACCACAGAATCGCCAGAGCTGGCCACGGCGGCCAAGCCGCAAGACCCGCTTGAAATCAAATTCCTGCTGGCCGAAGAATTCCGCGCCCTGGGTGACGCCGACGGCGCCAGATCGCTGGCTGACGAAGTGCTTTCCAAAGCCAGCGGCCCCTTGAAAGTCAAGGCCCAGGCGTTTCTCAACGCCCTTTCGTGAGCCAAGTTTAGTGTGCTCGCTACCCTGACGTGAAACCCCGACGTTCATCGGCGGAATATTATTCGTGAGGATTGCGCTCGGTATCAGTTACGGCGGCTGCGCTTACCAGGGCTGGCAGAGCCAGCTTTCCGGCAAAACGGTGCAGGACAAGCTTGAACTGGCGCTGGAGAAGTTCGCCGCCCGTCCCGTGCGCACCCTTTGCGCGGGGCGCACCGACGCCGGTGTTCACGCGCTGATGCAGGTGGTGCACTTTGACACTTCTGTGCAGCGTGACACTTCGTCCTGGGTACGCGGCACCAACGCCTTTTTGCCCTCCGACATAGCAGTGCAGTGGGCCCGGCAGGTTCCTGATGAATTCCATTCACGCGCAAGCGCCATAGCCCGCCGCTACGCATATGTGGTGCTGGAGTCGCCGGTTCGCCCCAGCGTGGAAGCCGGACGCGTCGGCTGGGTCTACCGCCCTCTTGATGGCCGTGCGATGCAGCAGTCCATACCGCATTTGCTGGGAGAGCATGACTTCAGTTCATTCCGGGCGGCGCAGTGCCAGGCCAAATCACCCGTGAAGACTATCAGCCGGATTGAAATTTCCCGGCGCAAGGGGCCAGCTTCGGGATATTGGCGCTTCGAGTTCGAAGCCAATGCCTTCCTGCACCACATGATCCGAAACATCATGGGGTGCCTGCTGGCCATTGGCCAGGGCAATCACCCGCCCGAGTGGATGGCCGAAGTGGTTGCCGCACGCAGACGCGATGTGGCCGCGCCCACCTTCTCCCCCCACGGTCTGTATTTCCTTGGCCCGGTCTATGAAGACCACTACGATTTGCCAGCGAGTACGGCGGCTTATGATTGGTTGCTATGACAGTTTCAACGAACAGGGAAGCCGTTGTCCGAAGCGCCACGCTGGCCTTGGCAAGTCCAGCCGCCTCGGACAGCGAAGCAGACGCAGCGACAAGCGGCGCATCTCGAACGCGCATCAAGATTTGCGGTCTGACCCGCGAAGCAGATGTCGATGCGGCGGTAGCAGCCGGTGCGGACGCTATCGGCTTTGTCTTGTACGAAGCCAGTCCGCGGTATCTCACGCTTGAGCGCGCAGCCGAGCTAGTCCGCCGGCTGCCGCCGTTTGTGACGCCAGTGCTCCTTTTCGTCAACGAATCCGATACAAAAATAATAGCGGCCTGCGACCGTATTCCGTGCGCAGTGCTGCAATTTCATGGTGATGAAACGCCTGAGGCCTGTCTGCGGGCGGGCCGGCCTTTCCTGCGCGCGGCACGCATCCCGCTGCAGGAAAACCCCGAGCCAGGCAGGCCCCGCTTTGATCTCTTAAAATACACGCAAGATTATTCAGCAGCCCAAGCTATCTTGCTCGACGCACATGTCGAGGGTTATGGCGGCGGTGGAAAAACATTCAATTGGTCACTTCTTCCTCGAAACGTCAACGCTCACCTCGTTTTGTCTGGTGGGTTGACGCCTGCAAACGTGACCGATGGTATTTTGCAAGTCAGGCCGCGTTGCAAAACGCTGGCCGTTGATGTGAGTTCAGGCGTCGAGATTTCGAAAGGAATCAAGAGCGCCGACAAAATCAGTCAATTCGTCGCAGCCGTTCGCGTTGCCGACGAGCAACTTGCAAAGAATCCTATTCATCATGTACGACTATCACCAACCTGACCTTGCTGGCCATTTCGGTATTTATGGCGGCAGCTTTGTTTCCGAAACGCTGACCCACGCGATCAACGACCTGAAAGACGCCTACGCCAAATATCAGCATGATCCGGAATTCCTGGCCGAGTTCCACTACGAGCTGAAGCATTTCGTGGGACGACCCTCCCCCATCTATCATGCCGCGCGCATGAGCCGAGAGCAGGGCGGCGCGCAGATTTACCTCAAGCGTGAAGACCTGAATCACACGGGTGCGCACAAGATCAACAACACCATAGGCCAGGCGATGCTGGCGCGCCGCATGGGCAAGCCGCGCATCATTGCCGAGACCGGTGCCGGCCAGCACGGCGTGGCCACCGCCACCATTTGTGCGCGTTACGGCCTGGAGTGCGTGGTGTACATGGGCAGCGAGGACGTCAAGCGGCAAAGCCCCAACGTTTACCGAATGAACCTGCTGGGTGCGACCGTGGTGCCGGTTGAAAGCGGCAGCAAGACGCTGAAGGATGCGCTGAATGAGGCGATGCGCGACTGGGTCGCCAACGTCGACAACACGTTCTACATCATTGGCACCGTAGCCGGGCCGCACCCCTACCCCATGATGGTGCGCGATTTCCAGAGCGTGATCGGCATTGAGTGTCTGAGCCAGATGCCCGAAATGAACGCCGGCAAACAGCCCGACGCGGTCGTCGCCTGCGTGGGCGGTGGCAGCAATGCCATGGGTATTTTTTATCCCTACATCTCGCATGAGCAAACCCGGTTGATTGGCGTGGAAGCCGCAGGCGAGGGCCTCGACAGCGGCAAGCACTCGGCGTCGCTGCAGCGCGGCCTGCCGGGCGTGCTGCATGGCAACCGCACCTATGTGCTGCAAAACGACGACGGCCAAGTGACCGAGACGCACAGCATCAGCGCAGGGCTGGATTATCCCGGCGTCGGCCCCGAGCATGCATTTCTCAAGGACATCGGACGCGCCGAGTATGTCGGCATCACCGATACCGAAGCGCTCAAGGCCTTCCATTACCTTTGCCGCACCGAAGGCATCATTCCGGCGCTGGAATCCGCCCACGCAGTGGCCTACGCCATGAAGCTCGCCAAAACCATGCGCAGCGACCAGAGCATCCTGGTCAATCTCTCGGGCCGGGGCGACAAGGACATCGGCACCGTGGCCGACCTGTCGGGCGCCGACTTTTACTGCCGCCCTTCCTGCCACGGCCAGAGCATCAAGGGGAGCTCACAAGTAGTGGAGTTCAAGCCATGAGCCGCATTAAACCCACGCTGGACGCACTGCTGTCCCAAGGCCGCAAAGCGCTGATTCCCTACGTCACGGCAGGTTTCCCGTATGCCGACGTTACGCCCGAGCTGATGCATGCCATGGTCGCGGGCGGCGCCGACGTGATCGAGCTGGGCGTGCCCTTTTCCGATCCCAGCGCCGACGGCCCGGTGATTCAGAAGGCTGGCGAAAAGGCTTTGGCCCAAGGGGTAGGCCTGCTCCAGGTGCTCGATATGGTCCGCGCCTTTCGCACCCAGGACAACACCACACCAGTAGTGCTGATGGGTTACGCCAACCCGGTGGAGCGCTATGACATCAAGCATGGCGCGGGCAGCACCGAAAGCGCCTTCATCCGCGATGCAGCCGCAGCCGGTGTGGACGGCATGCTGATCGTCGACTACCCGCCAGAGGAATGCGTCGGGTTTGCGGCCCGGTTGCGCGCGCACCAGATGGACCTGATCTTTTTGCTCGCCCCCACCAGTACAGAAAAGCGCATGGCCCAGGTGGCCGAAGTCGCCAGCGGCTATGTGTACTACGTTTCGCTCAAGGGGGTGACCGGCGCCGGCACGCTCGACGTCAACTCTGTCGAAGCCATGCTGCCGCGCATTCGCCGGCATGTGGGCATCCCCGTGGGCGTGGGTTTTGGCATTCGAGACGCGGCAACCGCCAAGGCCATCGGCAAGGTGGCTGATGCTGTCGTCATTGGCAGCAAGATCATCCAGCTGATTGAAAACCAGCCCCGTGACAAGGTTGCAGCTGTCGCCCATGATTTTCTGAAAGAAATCCGGACTGCCCTGGACTGACTTTTAGCGGGAGAAGCGCGGCGCATAATGGCGCCTTCCGCCCAACAAGCGCCGCTAATGCATGCCCGAATCAACAAGGATTGACACCATGTCTTGGTTAGAAAAACTCCTTCCCCCAAAAATCAGCCCCACCAACCCGACCGAGCGCCGCAGTGTGCCGGAAGGCCTGTGGATCAAATGTCCGAGTTGCGAGGCGGTGCTGTACAAGACTGACCTCGAAAAAAACCAGAACGTCTGTCCACAATGCAACCACCACCATCGTATTGGGGCGCGGGCCCGGCTGGATGCGTTTCTTGATGCTGAAGGGCGCTATGAGCTGGGCCAGGAGGTGCTTCCAGTCGATGCGCTGAAATTCAAGGACAGCCGAAAATACCCCGAACGCCTGAAAGAGGCGATGGAAAACACCGGCGAAACCGATGCGCTGATAGTGATGGGCGGTGCCGTGCACAGTATTGGCGTCGTGGTGGCCTGTTTTGAATTTGATTTTATGGGCGGCAGCATGGGCAGCGTCGTGGGCGAGCGTTTTGTACGCGGCGTCCATGCAGCGATAGAGCAAAAAGTGCCCTTCATCTGCTTCACGGCCACCGGTGGCGCCCGCATGCAGGAAGGGCTGCTGAGCCTGATGCAAATGGCTAAAACCAATGCCGCGCTGACCCGTCTGGCCAAGAAAAACCTTCCTTACGTCAGCGTGCTGACTGACCCGACCATGGGCGGCGTAAGCGCCGGCTTTGCCTTTATCGGCGACGTCGTGATTGCCGAGCCCAAGGCGCTGATCGGCTTTGCCGGGCCGCGCGTCATTGAATCGACCGTGCGCGTTACCCTGCCCGAAGGCTTTCAGCGTGCCGAGTTTCTGCTCGCCAAGGGCGCGGTTGACTTTATCTGCGATCGCCGCGAATTGCGAAAAACCGTGGCCAGTTCGCTGGCGATGCTACTCAAGCAGCCAGCCGATGCGGTGAGCTGACGGAAAACGGCGTGCTTCGCGTGCCAAAGCTGCCGCGCTGCGCCAAAAATGTCGTGCTGACAGGACCGTCCTTGGCCTGCCGCATCAGCCTGTGGGGTGACGACCCGGGTCGCTCAAGCGCACAATTTGAGCGCACGCTTGGCACATGCAGTTGCTGCAAGACAGGCACCAAGCCGAAAGAAACTCGCAAAAATTGGCGGTATTTGCTTGCCAAACCTGTCGTGAATAAATTGCCTGTGGGATGATGTGATTCACTGCAATTCGAAGCACCCTACCATGTCCGAAGCTTTGACTTTAATGTCCCTTCCGCTCTTTCCGCTAGACACCGTGCTATTTCCCGGCGGTTCGTTGCCGTTGCGGATTTTTGAGGTGCGCTACCTGGACATGATCGGCAAATGCCACAAAACGGGGGCGCCGTTCGGCGTGGTCTCGCTGACGGAAGGCTCCGAGGTTCGCAAGCCCGGAGACGTTTCAGGCAAAGGTGCCGTGCCCAGCGGCGACGCTTTTGCGCACGAAGCCTTCAACCCGATTGGCACCCTTGCAACCATTACCGGTTTTGCTGTTCCCCAACCCGGCCTGATGGTAATTCAGTGCAGCGGTGTCCGGCGCTTCAAGATCACCCGACAAGAGAAGCTGAAACACGGCCTGTGGATTGCCGATGTCACGCAGCTGGAAGACGAGCGGCCCGTGAAGATTCCCGACGACCTGCAAAAAGCCGCCGACGCGCTGGGAAAACTGATTCAGAACCTGCAGGAACGCAACGTTCCATCCGATCAGATGCCGATGCTGGCGCCCTACCAGCTCGACGACTGTGGCTGGGTCGCCAATCGCTGGTGCGAATTGCTGCCCATGCCACCGGATCTTAAACAGCGCCTGATGGAACTGGACAACCCTTTGCTGAGGCTGGAGCTGATCTGCGACATGCTGGAACGCACCGGCATTTCATTCTGAAATCTTGCGGCAGACAGAACGGTACTTGGGGCAAATTCGCTTTTTGCATCATGCCGCCGGGAAAAATGCTTGCTTAAAACCTAAAATCGAAGATTCGGCGCTTTTGCCACTTTTTTGTTGGCATTGCGCTTGAGCCCTTGAGCAATCCTCTTTCCCGGAATACCGACCTATGTCCAGCCAGCCGAATTCGCACACTACCGCCAGCATTGCCCCCGTTCACCAAGACGAAAACCAGCTCATGGTCGAGCGCCGCGAAAAGCTCAAGGTCTTGCGTGAAGACCAGGCTGAAGGCAAGGGGGTAGCCTTTCCCAACGACATCAAGCCCGGACACCGTGCCGAGGCCCTGTTTGCGCAGTACGGCCAGCTAAGCAACGAAGAGCTGGAGGCACTGGCGGTAAAAGTTCATGTCGCCGGCCGCATGATGCTCAAGCGCGTCATGGGAAAAGCCAGCTTTGCCACCCTGCAAGACGCCTCGTTCGGCCCGTCCGGCGGCCGCATACAGCTCTACATCAACAACGCCGGCGTGGGCGAAGAAGTCCATTCGGCGTTCAAGCACTGGGACCTCGGTGACATCATCGCGGCCACCGGTCTGCTGTTCCGGACCAAAACCGGTGAATTGTCGATCCACGCTGACAGCATCCGGTTGGTGACCAAAAGCCTGCGCCCGCTGCCCGACAAATTCCACGGCATGGCCGACCAGGAAGTCAAATACCGCCAGCGTTATGTCGACCTGATCATGGACGAGGGCGCGCGCAGGCGTTTCATGGCGCGCAGCAAGGCGGTCAGCGGAATTCGCGACTTCATGGTGGCGCATGATTTCCTGGAAGTCGAAACGCCGATGCTGCATTCGATTCCGGGCGGCGCCAATGCCAAGCCATTCAAGACCCATCACAATGCGCTGGATCAGGAAATGTACCTGCGCATCGCGCCAGAGCTCTACCTCAAGCGGCTGATCGTCGGCGGTTTCGAGCGTGTGTTCGAGATCAATCGCAGCTACCGTAACGAAGGCATCAGCGTTCGCCACAACCCTGAGTTCACCATGATGGAGTTTTACGCGGCGTGGTGGAATTACACCGATTTGATGAGCTTCACCGAAGCGCTGATCCGTGATGCCGCCCAGAAAGTCTGTGGCTCGCTCCAGCTGACCTATGCCGGCAAGCCGGTCGATCTGAGCCAGCCCTTTGAACGCCTGACCATTCGCGAAGCCATCCGCAAGCACACCGAGGCGGGCGAACAGGTGGACGACCCGGCCTGGCTTACCAAGGCGCTTAAAAAACTCGGCCTTAACGAGGATAAAAATCGTTTGTCAACGCGCTCGCTGGCGAGCTTGCAGGTGATGTATTTTGAGGAAACGGTGGAAGAAAAACTCTGGCAGCCGACCTTCATCTGCGAGCACCCCGTCGAAATCTCGCCGCTGGCGCGCGCCAGCGACACCAATCCCGGCGTGACCGAACGCTTTGAGCTTTACATCACCGGCCGCGAGTTCGGCAATGGCTTCAGCGAACTCAACGATGCCCAGGAGCAAGCGGCTCGCTTCAACGCCCAGGTCGAAGCCAAAGACAGTGGCGACGACGAAGCCATGTTCTACGACCATGACTTCATCCGCGCGCTGGAATACGGCATGCCGCCCACCGGCGGCTGCGGTATCGGCATAGACCGGCTGATGATGCTGTTGACCGACAGCCCGAGCATTCGCGACGTGATCCTGTTCCCGGCGCTTCGCCGGGAGGTCTAAAGTCGGAATCGCCGCTTCAGGCGAGTCCGTCTGGCCGCTTGACAACAGCACCAGGCGCTCTTTCAACCGGCAGCCGCAAATCGTCTAGATAGTCGCGTGCAATGTTGACGCTGCATTCGACGCCGATCATTTTGTAGCGTTTGGCCAGCCATTCTTTGGCGCAGCGCTTGCCCAAGTCGCGTAGCGCATAAATAAGGTCTGCCCCGGTCGAGGCCTTGCTGGCGGCGCTGTATTTCTCCAGCGCTTCGCCGCCATCAATGCGGTGCATCAGCACATCCTTGTACTGGGCGGGATCAAGCTTGCCCGCGGCCAGCAGGCGCTTGACGAAATCAATGGCGCGCATCTCGGCAACCAGGCCCGCATTGAACGTGATTTCGTTGACCCGATCGGCGATCTGCCCCGGCTGGGTCGGCAATTCGGCACGCTCGATGGGGTTGATTTGCACCAGCATGATGTCGCGGCTCCAGCACTCGTAGATCAAGGGATGCAGCGCCGGATTGCCGGTGTAGCCGCCGTCCCAGAAGTGGTCGCCGTCAATCTCGACCGCACGAAACACCATCGGCAGGCAGGCCGATGCCATGACCGCATCGGCCGTCAGGCGCTTGCCTGAAAACACTTCGGCCTTGCCGGTTCTGACGCGCGTCGCCACCACAAAAACCCTGGGCGTGGCCGGGTGCGGCGCTGCCGCCAGCCGCTCGAAATCGACTTGGGACTCCAGAAAACCCTTGAGCGGGTTGATGTCAAACGGGTTGCTCTGATAAGGCGATAAGGTGCTGGACCAGTAACGGGTAATTTCATCGCTCCAGGATTTGCCCGACCAGATCCCGTGACCCAATTGCCCAAACAGGACATTGAAAGGCGCGCGTTGCCAATCGGACAACGATTTGGATACCGAGGAAGACAAGGCCCCCATATCCACAATACCGGTCCAGAACTTGCCCAGCGCCTGCCTGGCAGCGTCATTTCGGCCGGTCCTCGACTGGCCCTGCGCCTGCGTCAGCCCGTGCGCCAGCACAACAGCGTTCATGGCACCGGCGCTGGTGCCACTCACACCTTCGATATCAATGCGGCCGTCTTCCAGCAATGCGTCAAGCACACCCCAGGTGAACGCTCCATGCGAGCCGCCGCCCTGCAGCGCCAGATTGACCAGCGGGCTGGCGCGAAGCGGATTTTTGTCAGCAGAAACAGTCGATTGATTCATGGCCCTAGGTTAGCAAAATATCGCCGACTGAACCCGAAAGCTGCGGTCGACCCTTTCCCTGCGTCAACGGACTGACGGGGCTAAGATTGCAACCAGCGACGCCCACCGAAAGTCAAATCGGCACAAATCACCCGATTTATGGTCATTTCTGCCCCACGTCCAATAACTATCGTCATAGTATGCTATGAAATTTATAGCAATACGGATTTCCATGAAATACCTCACAGGCTACCCCGAAAGCCTCAAAGCGCAGGTGCGGCAGCTGCTGACACAAGGCCGGCTCGGCGAAACACTGCTCGCCAAATACCGCCTCGCGCACAATGTGCGAACCGACAAGGCTTTGTATGACTTCGTGATGGCGCTGAAAAACGATTTTCTACGCAACTCGGAACCGCTGTCGAAAGTGGCGTTTGACAGCAAGCTCCAGATCATTACCCACGCGCTGGGAACGCACACCACCGTGTCACGTATCCAAGGCAGCAAGCTCAAGTCCAAACGCGAAATCCGCATCGCGTCGCTGTTCAAGGAGGTGCCGATGGAGTTCCTGAAAATGATTGCGGTGCACGAGCTGGCACACATCAAGGAAAAGGCGCATGACAAGGCTTTTTACCAGCTCTGCACCCATATGGAGCCGCAGTACCACCAGTACGAATTTGATCTGCGGGTCTACCTGACGCATATCGACACGGCCGGGAAGCTGGCTTGGCCGGCGGCCTGAGCCTCCTCAAAGATCAGCAAATCAGCCCCATCGCATGCATATAAGCCGGGTGCAGCATCAGCTCGTCCCAATCGTGGGCCGGGCGGGTCGGAAGCAGATCGAGCCGGCGCATTTCGCTGGACTCCAGCGCTTCCCACTCACCCTTGAGCAGCGCTTCGGCCATGCCGTCGAGCAACTCGTCGACTGGCTTGCCGCCACCCACCGACTGGTTGCATAGCAGCGCCATGTCGCAGCCCGCGTTGAGCGCAGCGACGGCGGCCTGGGTGTAGCTGACGTGCTTGCCGTCGATGACGCGAGCGCCAGCCATGCTCAGGTCGTCACTGAAAATTGCGCCGCCAAAACCAAGCTGGCCACGCAGGATGAAAGTCAGCCATTTTTCTGAAAAACCGGCGGGCCGGGCATCGACCCTGGGGTAGATCACATGCGCTGGCATGACGCTGGTGAGCGTGGTGTTGAGCCATTCATAGGGTGCGGCGTCGTCGGCCAGAATCTTTTTCAGACTGCGTTTGTCGACCGGAATGTCAGTGTGGGAATCAGCTTTGACAAAGCCGTGGCCGGGGAAATGCTTGCCGCAGTTGGCCATGCCGCTTTGCAGCAGCCCGTGCATCAGGCTTTTGGCCAGCAGCGTGACGACGCGCGGGTCGCGGCCGAAAGCACGGTCTCCAATGACGCCGCTTTCGCCATAGTCGAGATCAAGCACGGGCGTGAAGCTTAAGTCCACGCCGCAGGCGCGCAATTCGGCACCCAGCACATAGCCGCAAGCCGTGGCGGCATTGGTGGCGGCCAGCTGGTCCTTCATCCATTGCTCGCCAAGCGCGCGCATCGACGACAGGTGAGTCATGCCATCGGTTCGAAAGCGCTGCACCCGGCCGCCTTCGTGGTCAACGCAGATCAGCAAATCCTGGCGCACGCTTTTGATGTCGGCGCACAGGTCTCTCAGCTGCTGGCGGTCTTTCCAGTTGCGACCAAACAGGATGATGCCGCCGGTGAGCGGATGCTTGAGACGGCGGCGATCGTCTTTGCCGAGCGACAGCCCTGCGATGTCGATGATAAGAGGGGCGTGTTCGGTAAGGTGGGGGGTCATGGATCAAACAGGGTTATTCAGATGTTCCACCACTACAAAGCTGGCAGCGTAGTCGGTTTCATCAGTCACGGAAACATGGGCAGTGAGCTGGTGCGACTCAAACCAGTTCTTGAGCGCGCCATGCAACACGATTTGGGGTTTGCCGCTCGCGGCCTTGGCAATTTCGCAATGGCGCCAGGTCATGGGCATACGCATCCCGAGGCCAATCGCCTTGCTGAAAGCCTCTTTGGCTGAAAAGCGTGTGGCGAGGTAGCTGACGCCCCGGTCGGGCCAGCGCGCGCTGCGCGCCCTCCAGGTTTTGAGTTCGCCCTCGCTCAGGATTTTCTGCGCCAGGCGCTCACCGTGGCGATCAAGACTGGCGCGAATGCGGCGTATGTCGCAGATGTCCGTGCCGATGCCGTAAATCATCAGGAAGGCAGGACCGGCGCAAACGCCTCGTTGATGCAGCGCAGATAGTCCTTGACGGTGGCCGCGTAACCCAGCTCCAGCGCGTCGGCAATCAAGGCGTGGCCAATCGACACCTCCTGCACCCCGGGAACGGCATGCAGGAATTCCGTGAGGTTGTCACGATTGAGATCGTGACCCGCATTCACGCCCAGACCGACAGTTGCCGCTGCTTGCGCGGTCTGGACAAAGCGGCTCAAAGCCTTGTTTTTCGCGCTGCTGGACCAGCCGCTGGCGTAGCTTTCCGTGTAGAGCTCAACCCGGTCGGCGCCAACCGCTTTGGCGGCGGCCATCATTTCGGGAACAGGGTCCATGAACAGGCTCACCCGCACTCCCCGCGCCTGTGCCTGTTCAATGAGCGGCTTGAGTCGTTCGGCATCCTGCGGGAAGTTCCAGCCATGGTCGCTGGTTAACTGGTCTTCACTGTCGGGCACAAAAGTGCATTGATGCAGCGGCAGGCCCCTGGCGGACAGGTCGCGGACAAAATGCATCAGATTTTGCAGGGGATTGCCTTCAATATTGAATTCGCAATGCGGCCAGTCCTTCATCAGTGCCGCCAGTTCGTACACGTCATCGGAACGAATATGCCGCTCGTCGGGCCGGGGATGGACAGTGATGCCCTGCGCACCGGACTGCAGACACAATTCGGCGGCGCGAGTCACGCTAGGAATATCAAGGTGGCGGGTATTGCGAAGCAACGCAACCTTGTTGACATTGACCGACAAGGCAGTCTTGCGGGCCCCGGGAGGGGTTGCCGGATGGTCGGGGTGAAATAGTGCAATCATGGCGGATTTAACGGTTAAAGAGCTTGCAGGTCCATCATCATTTGCCGGGTTTTAAGAACCTTCACACCGCAATGGTAGTGCAGCAGGGCGCGCAGCTGGATTTTCAGCTCATTGAGGCCGGGTATGCACGCCCGAACGGTATCAGAAAACAAAGCTTTGTCACCGAGCGCCTGCTGCAATTCCTGCCAATGTGCGCCGGGCAGGCTGACGCGGTCGTCGTCATGCGCCTGCCGAAGGCCGGCCTCTGCCACCAGGACGTAGTGCGTGTCGGCATGCAAGGTGCGCAGCGTGGCCGTTTCAGTATCCAGCATGGGCAGCAAGCCAATGTCGCGTAGCAGACGCAACTCAAAAGCGCGCAGCGCCAGCTGCAGTGTGTCGCTGTTCTGGCTCGCCAGCAGTTGCACCGTGGCGGCGTAGGCGTCAAACAGCACCGGATGCGGGTCATCGCGTGCCAACAGGCGCATCAGCAACTCGTTGAGGTAGTAGCCCGACAACAGCGCGTCGCCAGTGGGCATCACATGGCCGCCCTGCCATTCGGCGCCTTTAAGGCTGCGGATTTCAGCGTCACCACCGAAGGCAACGTGCAGCAACTGCATCGGCAGCAGGATAGGCCGGAAGCTGGAGCTGGGTTTTTTGGCTCCCCGCGCCACCAGCGCCACTCGCCCATACTGGCGGGTGAACACGTCCAGGATCAGGCTGGACTCGCTCCAGTCGTAACGGTGCAGCACATAGGCGGGCTCGTTGCTGATTCGTTGGGTAGCCACGGCTCACGGCCTTAAGCCACCGGACGCAGCGCCACACCGGCCAGATTCAACCCCTGGGGCAGACGGCGAACGACACGAAGCGACTCGCGTTAGCCCTGTTTCACTCATAGCCGAAGGTTTTGACGCGCGCCTCGTCATCGGCCCAGCCGGAACGGACCTTGACCCAGATCTCCAGGAAAACTTTGCCGCCGGTAAGCACTTCGAGTTCGTGCCGCGCCTCCGTGCCTATGCGCTTGAGCTTTTCGCCCTTCTCGCCAATGATCATGCCCTTGTGACCGTCGCGCTCGACCACGATGGTGGCGGCAATCTTGCGCAGATTGCCTTCTTCTTCATACTGGTCGATGATGACGGTCGAGGTATAGGGCAGTTCGTCACCGGTCAGGCGAAACAGCTTTTCGCGAATAATTTCGGCCGCCATGAAGCGGTCGCTGCGGTCAGTCAGTTCGTCGGCGCCGTACATCCAGGGTTGAACCGGAAGATATTTTTCGCAGATACCGAACAGCCGCTCGACGTCCTTGGCATTGTTGGCCGACATGGGAACAAACTCGGCAAAGTTGTGACGCTCCTGCATGGACCTGAGCCAGGGCGCTATTTCCGCACGGCGATGGATCAGGTCAAACTTGTTGGCCAGCAATATTGCGGGGGTTTTTTCCGGCAGCAGTGCCAGCACTTTGGCGTCCGCGAGATTGAACTGGCCAGCCTCGACCACAAAAACGATCAAATCCACGTCATTCACCGCCCCCACTACCGTGCGGTTCAGCGAACGGTTCAGCGCATTGCCATGCCGGGTCTGAAAGCCGGGCGTGTCGACAAAGACAAACTGCGTGGCATCCCGCGTGCGCATACCCGTGATGCGGTGACGCGTGGTCTGCGCCTTGCGGGAGGTAATGCTGACTTTTTGGCCCACCAGAGCGTTGAGCAAGGTTGACTTGCCCACGTTGGGTTTGCCAACGATGGCAATCAGGCCGCAACGCTGTTCGCCAGCAGGCGCAGCGTTGCTGGCAACTTCTTCCGCCGGTAAGGCGGGCCCGCGCGACGGCAGTGCGTGGCTCAGCATTGCATCCAGCGCATCCTTGCTCTGCCCGGATTCGGTAGACGTTTTTGGCAGCGCAGCAGCGTCGTGTGGCGAAGTTTTCGCGGACTGGTGGGGTTCTTTTTTTCCGGTGCTCATAATCAGATTAATAGGGTTGGGCTGAGACCTCTTGAGACTTCTTCAAAGTTTCTGCAAAGGCCTGCAGCGATGCGTCAGGAAGCGAGTGTCTTGACCAACAGCAGCATGGCCGCTGCCGCGGCCTGCTCACCGGCCCGACGTGACCCGCCAATCCCCCGCTCAGCGCGGCCAAATTCAGAGATTTCGCATTCCACATCAAATGTCTGCTGGTGCGCCGCGCCCATGGTACCCACGACCCGGTAGATTGGAAGGTTCATTTTTCGCCCCTGCAACCACTCCTGCAATTCGGTTTTCGGGTCTTTTCCAATCGCCTGCATCTGCGGATTGACTTCCACATCCCGGAACAGCCGGCGCACCAGCTGGTCGGCCTTGTCATAGCCTGCGTCCAGGTAAACAGCGCCTATCACCGCCTCCAGGGCATCGGCGAGGATGGATGGCCTTTTCTGGCCA
Source organism: Polaromonas sp. (assembly GCF_012927415.1). Classification (GTDB taxonomy): domain Bacteria; phylum Pseudomonadota; class Gammaproteobacteria; order Burkholderiales; family Burkholderiaceae_C; genus Polaromonas. The sequence continues at coordinate 22,981 of NZ_JABBPF010000036.1, forward strand.
CCAGACCGGGCTTCGCCTTCGCCCAGCCGCAGCATTTCCGGCAAACCCAGTACGACGGCCAGCTTGTGAAGCGTGTCCTGCTTGACGAGATTGGCGCGGACCCGGGACAAATCACCCTCAGGCAATTCGCTCAGTTGCTCATACAGCAACCCGGCCACAGCCAGATTAAGCACCGAATCACCGAGGAATTCAATGCGTTCATTGTGGTCGGCCGAAAAGCTGCGATGCGTCAGGGCCTGTATCAGTAGCCGGGGATTGGCAAAATCATGTTCAAGCCGTTTTTGCAATGCCGGCAAATCCGGGCTTGATGGAGTGCTGGCTCGCACTTACTTGGATCGACCGTTGTACTTGAGCAGCAGAAAGGCGGGGCCCGCCATATGAAGTTCGCGAGTATAAGCGAAGGCCACGACGGTCTTGTTGCCTTCCTTGGTGACTTCCAGGTCTTTTCCCGAAATCGAGGCGATGTCGTCAATCGCGGCGGCCTTGTCGAAGATGGATTTCACCTCTGCCACCGTGGTGCCATCTTTCGCCTTGTTCGCCGCCTTGGTGATGGCCTGGTATTCAATCAGCGTCGGCACCACCTGGGCGGCCAGAATACCGGTGCAGGCAACCACGCCGCCTACAAACAAAAGGCCGATAAAGGATATGCCCCGTTGCTGATTTTTCATTTTTTATCCTGCTTGGAGAAATTTGGGGATTCAAGGCTTGGAGCTTCGCAGCCTCTGCCCAATACCGAAGTTAATTGAAAGACCCGATGCGTTTGAGGTTGCCGAAATTCATCCAAACGAAGAAAGCTTTACCGACGATGTTTTTCTCCGGCACAAAGCCCCAATAGCGGGAGTCAAGCGAGTTGTCTCGGTTGTCACCCATCATGAAATACTGACCTTCCGGCACCTTGCAAACCACGCCCTCGCTACTGTATCGGCAATTTTCCCTAAAAGGGAAATTGTCGGCTCCGGCAATGAATGCCGGGCGGTCATCGTCATTGAGCAGGCGGTAAGTCCGGCCGCCATTGGTTTCCTGAAACTGCTTGGCGTAGCGCAACACGTCTTCGTCAAAAAAATCAGCCAATGGGGTCTTCGGCAAAGGCTTGCCGTTGATGGTGAGCTTCTTGTTGAGATAGGCCACCTCGTCACCGGGCACGCCTACCACGCGCTTGATGTAGTCGAGGCTGGGCTTGGGCGGGTAACGAAACACCATCACATCGCCGCGCTCGGGATTGTGGTTGTCGAGCACCTTGATATTGAGCACCGGCAGGCGTAGCCCATAGTGAAATTTATTGACCAGAATCAGGTCATTTACCAGCAGCGTCGGAATCATCGAGCCCGACGGGATTTTGAAGGGCTCAAACAGGAAGGAACGCAGCAGGAAAACAATGATGATGACCGGAAACAGCCCAGCGGTCCAGTCCAGCCACCAGGGCTGCATGATGAGCCGGCTTCCAACTTCACGGGTATTGTCGTCAACCTGGTTGATGCCCATTTTGGCCAGCTCGGCCTTGCGCTTCACGGCATTGGCTTCAAGCGCGAGAACAGCCTTGCGCCGCTGTGGCAAAAAGTAAAACTGCTCAGCCAGCCAATAGACGCCCGTCACCACCGTCGCCAGAAACAGCAGCAGCGAAAAGTTGCCCTCTACGATGCCGAAATACCACGCCGCGCCATAGCTTACGAATGCGGCCAGCACTACGGCGGTGATGGAACTCATTGCGCCGCGCATCAATCTTCCACCTGCAATATGGCGAGGAAGGCCTCTTGAGGCACCTCCACCGAACCGATTTGTTTCATGCGTTTTTTACCCGCTTTTTGTTTTTCGAGGAGCTTGCGTTTGCGTGAAATGTCGCCGCCGTAACACTTGGCAATCACATTTTTCCGCAAAGCCTTGATTGTCTCACGCGCAATAACGTTGGCCCCAATGGCTGCCTGGATCGCCACGTCGAACTGCTGACGTGAAATGATTTCGCGCATTTTGGCCACCACAGCCCTTCCTCGGTAGGCTGACTGGCTGCGATGAACGATGATGGATAAGGCATCGACTTTTTCGCCATTGAGCAAGATATCAACCTTGACCACATCGGAGGCGCGAAACTCCTTGAACTCATAGTCCATCGACGCATAGCCCCGCGAGACGGATTTAAGCTTGTCAAAGAAGTCGAGCACGATCTCGCCCAGCGGCATTTCGTAAGTCAGCATGACCTGTTTGCCGTGGTAAGCCATGTTCAACTGCACGCCCCGTTTCAGATTGGCCAGTGTCATGACGGCGCCAACATAGTCTTGCGGCATGTATAGATGCACGGTGACGATGGGCTCGCGAATCTCGTTGACCCGCCCGGCATCGGGGATTCTCGAGGGGTTCTCGACCCTGATGATTTCTCCGTCGGCCTTGAGCACTTCATACACCACGCTGGGCGCGGTCGTGATCAGGTCCTGATCAAACTCCCGCTCCAGCCTTTCCTGAACAATTTCCATGTGCAGCAAGCCAAGAAAGCCGCAGCGAAAGCCAAAACCAAGCGCCTCGCTGACCTCGGGCTCGTAATGCAGCGAAGCATCATTGAGCTTGAGCTTTTCAAGCGCATCGCGCAGCGACTCGTACTCGCTGGCTTCCGACGGATAAAGGCCGGCAAATACCTGTGGCTGGATTTCCTTGAAACCCGGCAGTGCCTGAGTCGCAGTGAAAGCAGCGCCACCGCTGCCAGCCTTGATCTGGGTGACGGTGTCGCCTACGCGCGCGGCCTGAAGTTCCTTGATGCCAGCAATCACAAAGCCCACCTCGCCGGCTTCGAGTGACTGGCGCGCTTCGGTGTGAGGCGTAAAGACACCGAGTTGCTCTGCGCTGTAAGTTGCTTCGCTGGCCATCAGCTTGATGCGGTCGCCCTTGGCCAGACGGCCATCTACCACGCGCACCAGCATGACGACGCCTACATAAGCGTCGTACCAGCTGTCAATAATCATCGCGCGCAGGGCGCCGTCGGGGTTGCCCTTGGGCGCCGGGATGAGGGCCACCACGGCTTCGAGAATCTCGTCAATGCCCATGCCGGTCTTGGCGCTGCAGGGAATCGCATCGGTTGCATCAATGCCGATCACTTCCTCGATTTCCTGCTTCGCGTTTTCGGGGTCAGCCTGCGGCAAATCCATTTTGTTGAGCACCGGCACGACCGTCACGCCGAGGTCGAGCGCGGTATAACAATTTGCCACGGTCTGCGCTTCAACACCCTGACTTGCATCCACTACCAGCAACGCACCCTCACACGCAGATAGTGAGCGACTGACTTCATATGAAAAGTCAACGTGGCCCGGTGTGTCGATCAGGTTGAGGTTGTAAACCTCGCCGTCTCGTGCCTTGTAGTTCAGCGAAGCGGTCTGCGCCTTGATGGTTATTCCACGTTCTTTCTCGATGTCCATCGAGTCGAGAACCTGCGCACTCATCTCGCGATCCTGCAAGCCTCCGCAACGCTGGATGAGCCGGTCTGCCAGCGTGGATTTACCGTGATCAATGTGCGCAATGATCGAAAAGTTTCGGATGTGATTCATCAACGGGAACGCCTAAGTGCTTGTTTGTATTGCGAAGAGATGAAAAGCCAATCGCGATGGCCATAAAAAAGGGCGCGTCTCGATGTGACGCGCCCTGAACCAACAATCTATGGCAACTGCGATAGTTGGAGCTTCATTGTAGGCAAAAAGCCGCCAGCGAATAGTCCCAAAACGGCCATATTTTTGTCGTTGCAGGCTTGCAACAAGAAACTTATACACAACTTATTCACAATTTTATACTGTTTGGCTTTGGGTAACTTGTGGGCAATCCGTAGATTGGCACTGATTAGAACTAATCTCTCGAAAATACCGCCAGTCATCAAAATCGACACAGCCAATCCAGTCACAAATTCTGATTTATTTTAACCAAACTTGGTATCAATCGTGATTTCATGTTAGCGAACACCAACAAGAAAACCAGCAAAACCCTGCCCGTTTAACGACTTTTCAAAATTTGCTTTTGAATGCTGGTGCACTTTAAGAAATCAAGCTTTCTGGACTTCTGGAAACCTTCAAAACTCACGGCGCCCTTAGAGAAACCCGGCAACGGATCTGCTGGGTGCGGTCAACCGAGAGTAGGGAGAAATCAACGCGTCGGCTTGATCACCGCATACTGGGCAAACTCACCACGCCGTACTAGCACCGTCACGGGTTTGGCCTTGCCAGCTTTGAGCAGCGCAGCTTCAAACTCTTTCACACTGGTGATTTCAGCGTTTGCCATCTGGATAATCACATCACCCTCACGCAGACCAGCCTTGGCCGCCGCACCTTCGACCGCGTCAACTTTGACGCCGCCCTTGATCTTGAGTTCTTTTTTCTGGGTGTCGTTTACCTCGCTGACGGCGAGGCCCAGCGCATTTGAGGGGATTGCCACAGGTGGCGCGGCCTCTGTTCCTGACACCTTTCGGGCAGGCTTTTCGGCTTCGACTTCTGCAATCGCAACCGACAGGTCCTTGGTCGCACCGCGCCTGAATACGGTCACGACAGCCTTGGTGCCGGGCTTCACGTTGCCGACCATGCGGGGAAGGTCGCTGGCTTTCTCAATCGGCCTGCCGTCAAACTTGATGATAATGTCGCCAGCTTCCATACCGGCTTTCTCTGCGGGTGCTCCGCTTTCAATTCCCCTTACCAGCGCGCCCTGCGCTTTGCCCAGACCAATGGACTCGGCCACGTCTTTGGTAACCTGGTCAATCTGCACACCGATGCGTCCGCGCGTAACCTTGCCGCTGTTGCGCAGCTGGTCGGATACACGCGTCGCCTCGTCAATCGGGATTGCAAAGGAAATACCCTGAAAGCCTCCAGAGCGGGAATAGATCTGGCTATTGATACCCACCACCTCTCCGCGCATGTTGATCAGCGGACCACCCGAGTTGCCCGGATTGATGGCCACATCGGTCTGGATGAAAGGCAGGTAGTCGCCGGTATCACGCTGTTTGGCACTCACAATGCCTGCGGTCACCGTGTTTTCCAGGCCAAACGGCGAACCGATGGCCATTACCCATTCACCGACCTTCAGGCGATTGATGTCACCGATTTTTACGGCGGGCAAGCCTGTTGCATCGATCTTTACCACCGCCACGTCGCTGCGCTTGTCAGTCCCGATGATTTTGGCCTTGAATTCACGCTTGTCGGGCAGGGTAACCATGACTTCATCAGCGCCCTCGACCACATGTGCATTGGTCATGACAAAACCGTCAGTGGTAAGAATGAAGCCAGAGCCCACGCCGCGAGGCTGATCTTCATCGGGCTGGGCCCGGTCTGGTCGCGGGGCGCGGGGCATATTGGGTGGAACGGGAATGCCGAAACGCTTGAAAAATTCAAGCATTTGCTCGTCGACACCGCCCGCAGTCGACGCTTTGACTTTTTCCAGGGTGCGGATGTTGACCACCGAGGGCCCCACCTGCTCAACGAGATCCGTGAAGTCGGGCAGTGTGCGGTTTTGCGCCCAGACGGGGGTCACGGGAAGTACGGCAACCGTGGTGGCTATGGCCATCACACTGGCAGCCAGGAAAGGTCGCAAGGGTTTCAAGTTCAATTCAAGCATCGTCAGCCTCGTCGTAAATAATCGGGGTCAGCAAGCCGGCCATGCCGGTAAAAAAAATCGGCGGGACAAAAACAAGCACCGCCAGGCGGCAAACTTCTTGCGAAGTAGCAACAGCATTCTTGCTTGTTTATTTTTTGTGTTCCAGCCCGTTGGCGAAAAGCAGCAAGGTCGTCACGGGCACTTCTCCCATTACCGTAATCCAGTAGGGTTCAATCAATCGTGTCATCGTCTGGGTAGCGCCCATTGACAGGGTGGACTCCCGGTAGTGGCGCTGCCGGTCAAGCGGCTCGACAAAGATGGAAACGGAGGCCAGGCCGTCGGAAAAAACCCACTGCAAAGGATCTCCACCGGAAGCTCCATTTTCTGCTGCAACCGGCCGTTTGTAGCAACTTACAGACTTGAAGCCGGCGACAGGCGCCTTCAGCGTCCAGCCTTCAGCGCTAGCGGTGGTCTTGACCAGTACCGTCTTTTCGACACGGTAGCCCTCTAACTTGCCCATCATCTGGACAAGCTTGTCCATTTTCACGGGTGCATCAAGTTCCAGCTCTGAAAATGCGGCCTGTTCAAGCAATTTCCCGTCGGTATCCAGTGTTTGCAGTTTCACAAGCAGTCCACTTTTTCGCTCGGTCCAGACGCGATAGCCAAAGCGCAGCCTGTCTCTGGGTACAAGACCTAGAATGCTGGTTTCGACGCCGGCCACCCTGTCAATCCCCTCTTCCCGGACCTTGTAGTAATCGGCGATATGGCTGTCAGCCGCTTGGAGTAACTCAGGGAATAGCCCCAATGACTCGCGTTTTTCGCTGCGAACAAGCTTTTGGTCAGGCATGAAGGTAACGACTTGGTCGTTATGCCTGAAAATTGATCGCGGTGCGCCCGTCAGCATTTCTACCCGCTCCATCTGCTGATTGCCTTCGCATACATGCCATATTTTGGCGCTTGTCATGATGCCACCCGCCGACACCACGAAGGTTCCGATATAGTCGCGCTTTTTTGAACCCTGGTGAATGCGCATCAACCAGTCGTTGAGAGACCTTGAGTCGGCAGCCGCCGTGGATGCCGGGAGGTTCGCCTCCTGGCCAGCCGCTTCGCGCGCCTTCACCGTTGCGCCAAACTTTTCCTCGGTGGGCGAAACAACATTTCTTTGGGATGACCCGGCGACCAATTTTGTGGCAATCGAGGCGCCTTGGGCTGCTACGTAACTCATAGCGATGAGTGCCGATAAACAAAGGACTACATCGCGAAATTTCTTGAAATTCATGAGAATGTGACGATTTTTTCGTAACTCAGCTGCCATTTAGCGACGCGCGTCCTGCTGCATCTCGAAAGTGGCATTTCTCAAAAATCCCGAGGGTTCCTGCAAGGCTGAAGTCCCGCCCAATTGCTTGTGCGCCGACAACAATTCCTCGAGCCTGGCATCTCTCACCATCGGGCCCTGCGGGGAAGCAACGATGACTCGCGGGGGCGAGGCCTGGGCCAGTTGCGGCGCAGCAGCGAAGCCCAGAAGGCCCGATGCATTCCATGCAATGGCTGAAATCGCTGCCAGAGAGGCCAGGCCCGCCACCAGTTTCCAGCGAAAATTTCCATCATTGGACGCCGCACCACGATGATGAGACACCGTTGCCGCCACCCCTACCGGTTTACCCGGAGTCACTTTTACCAAGCCGGGCGCCAGATCAATCCGTCGCTCTCCGACAAGACGCTTGTTGAGCCGACTGACAAATGCCAACCCAGCGTCCCCGGATATGGAATAAGCCGTTTGCCCTGGCGAGCGCAAAACATCGCCAATCAGGTGATAAGTGTTCCAGCAGGGCAGCGCGGACTCGTCAAGCCGACAGGTCTGAAGCGCTTGCGCAAACTCTTCCCCTTCCAACTGACCATCGGCCAAGGCAGAAATGAGTTCGCTGGTTTGCAAAGACGGTTTCATGATGTTCATGGCAGTAACGTGCCGGTATTTAAATAACTGTAAAACTGGCCCTGGTTCATCGTCCTCACGGCAGATGCACCCAAGATTTCACCAGCGTTTTCCCGACTGGTTTTCCAGCAAGGGCTTGACCTTCGCCGAAATCGCTTCCCGTGCTCTGAAAATGCGGGACCGTACCGTGCCTATAGGACAAATCATTGCTTCCGCAATTTCCTCATAACTCAAGCCTTCGATCTCACGCAGAGTGATCGCCTGCCTGAGCTCTTCAGGCAGAGCCTCCATGGCCGCGTTAATAATTTCGGCGATTTCCTTGCTGGCCAACACCGCATCTGGAGTTTCTGAAGTTGTTAGTTCGTTTTCGAGCGGGGAAGTTTCATCGTCGTCCGCTGATTTGTAGGCATTTTCGGAGACTGTAGGATTGCGTTTGAGGTCCATTAAGGCTTTTTTTGCAGTATTCACCGCAATTCGGTAAAGCCAGGTGTAAAACTGGGACTCACCCCTGAACTGGGCTAGAGCCCGGTAAGCGCGAATAAACGTCTCTTGGGCGATATCCTCCACCAAGTCCACGTCGCGAACCATGCGTCCAATCAGCCGCTGGATGCGCCGCTGGTATTTGATAACCAACAGCTCGAAAGCTTTTTGATCACCTGCTACAGTGCGCTCCACCAGTATGGCATCGCTATCGGCTGCGTTTTCGGGTGACACGGGGGGCAGATCGGTGCTCATGACTTTACTCGCGATACTTCAACCAGAGGCATAGCGTCGGATACTGCCACAACCGGCGGCGACAAGTCGTGCTGCTGCGGGGATGCAGGCCCTTTGCGCGCAGAATAGACCGCACGACGCAAATCCAGCCAACGCTCCGGGAAGGCACTTCGCTCCATCCACAGCCACAAGCTGGCGCTTGCCTGGTTCTCCAGCCTCAACAGCAACATGGACTGAAAATCGGCAATGACGTAAAGTTCGTGTTCTGCGATTCCGGTCTGGTAGCTTGCGCTCTCCCAACGCCAGACTTCACCGTTCCACACCAGCTGGCCGGTCGGTGTATTGCTCCAGCCCGCCCGCGCGGCCACGCCGGCACCCAGCACGGCCGCAAATGCCAAACCCACTCGCCAGTCGAGTCGCTGGCCGAGATAAAGCCATAACAACGCCAGCAGCAGCCCCGCAAGCCACAACGCCAGCAACAATCGGCTCAGAAAACGCGAACGCCCCAGCGGATAAACGACCGACGGGGCGTTGTGCATGGTCAAGGCAGTCAGTGGCTTGGCGCGTATTGGAACCGTGGACGGCCAAGCACCTCAGACTCGCTTGAATACCAGAGTGCCATTGGTACCACCGAATCCAAAATTGTTCTTGACCGCGACATCGAGGTTGGCATCACGCGCCGTGTTGGCGCAGAAGTCGAGATCGCATTCCGGATCCTGATTAAAGATGTTGATGGTGGGCGGTATCTTCTGGTGATAGAGCGCCAGCACAGTAAACACCGACTCAATGCCGCCAGCGCCTCCCAGCAAGTGCCCGGTCATTGATTTGGTTGAGCTGACCACCATGTCCCTGGCATGAGCACCAAATGCCGCCTTGATGGCGTTGGTTTCATTCAAGTCACCCAGCGGTGTGGAGGTGCCATGGGCATTGAGGTATTGAACCTGGTCGGCATTGACGCCCGCGTTTTTCAATGCCATGGCCATGGAGCGGCGGGGACCATCGATATCTGGCGCGGTCATATGATGAGCATCAGCACTCATGCCAAAGCCAATGACTTCGGCGTAAATTTTTGCGCCGCGTGCCTTGGCATGCTCGTACTCTTCCAGCACCACAACGCCTCCACCTTCACCCAATACAAAACCATCACGGTCTCTGTCCCAGGGGCGTGACGCTGTTTTAGGATCTTCATTACGGGTCGAAAGCGCACGGGCCGCAGCGAAACCGCCGATACCCAGAGCTGATACCGTCGCTTCAGCCCCTCCGGCCACCATCACATCGCAGTCGCCGTACTCGATCATGCGCGCCGAAAGGCCAATTGCATGCAGGCCTGTGGTGCAGGCTGTCACGACCGCAATGTTTGGCCCCTTGAAGCCAAACTTGATAGACACGTGGCCGGAAATCATGTTGATAATCGTGGCTGGCACGAAAAACGGCGAAATGCGGCGCGGTCCGCGATTCACGAGTTCACCGTGCATCAGCTCAATCATCGGTAAACCTCCGATGCCCGAACCAATATTGCAACCGATGCGGGTTGCCATCTCGTCGCCGAGAGCTTCTCCGGTCGGCAAACCGCTATCAGCCACCGCCTGACATGCTGCCGCCAGGCCCAAATGGATGAAACGATCCATGTGTCGCGCTTCTTTTTCAGGAATGTAATCCGTGATGTTGAAACCCTTGACCTCACCGGCAAATCTGCAGGCAAGATTACTTGCATCAAATTGGGTAATCAAGTCAATGCCGGGCGTTCCGGCAAGCACGTTGGCCCAAGAATCGGCGACGGTATTTCCCACCGGGCTGACACAACCCAGACCTGTCACGACGACACGACGACGGTTCATTCACAAATCCTGAAAAAAACCTGAAAAGACCACAAATGGCTATTCAGGTTGATGACGACAAAAGCGCAAAAGCGTTAGGCTTTTTGGTGCGTGTTCGCGTAGTCGATCGCGTTCTGGACGGTCGTGATTTTCTCGGCATCTTCGTCGGGAATTTCAATACCAAACTCGTCTTCCAGTGCCATCACCAGTTCTACGGTGTCAAGCGAATCAGCGCCCAAATCGGCCACAAAGGCTTTTTCGCTGGTGACTTGACCTTCTTCTACGCCAAGTTGTTCGGCAATGATTTTCTTAACGCGTGCTTCGATATCGCTCATAAATCCCTCTGAGGGTTGTAAATTAATCCGTGATTTTACCGCGTTGGAGCTGATGCCCCAAGCACCGGGCCGGACGGAGAGAAACCGGCTTCGATTTTCTTTACTTCTAACACTATCGGGCTGCTATTTTCCTGGAAACGGCAGCGCAAATACTTCTGGCAAAACATCTACATGTACATGCCACCGTTGACGTGAATCTCTTGGCCCGTGATGTAAGCCGCCTTCGGACTCGCGACAAATGCCACGGCGTGCGCAATATCCTGAGGCTTGCCAAGGTGGCCCAGCGGGATTTGTCCCAGTAATGCCTTTTGCTGCGCTTCAGGCAACCGGGCCGTCATGTCGGTTTCGATAAAGCCTGGGGCGATGCAGTTGACCGTGATGTTGCGCGAACCCAGTTCGCGCGCCAGCGCACGCGTCATGCCGGCTACGCCCGCTTTGGCAGCAGCGTAATTAGCCTGCCCCGCATTACCCGACGCGCCCACGACAGAGGTAATGCTGATGATGCGGCCATAACGCTGTTTCATCATGGTGCGCATGACCCCACGGCTCATGCGGAACACCGCTTTCAGATTGGTGTCCAAAACCGCATCCCAATCATCATCCTTGAGGCGCATCGCCAGCATGTCTCGCGTAATGCCGGCATTGTTCACCAACACTTGCAACCCACCGTATTCTGCGACCAGACTGTCAATGAGCCCTTCGACTGCAGCCGCATCATTCACATCCAGCTTTCTGCCGACACAGCCGGGAAAAGCGGCGAGCGTGTGGCTGATTTTTGCGGCCCCCTCATCGGTGGTTGCAGTACCCGTCACTTTCAAGCCTTTGTGGGCCAGGTCCAGCGCAATGGCTGCACCTATGCCGCGCGACGCGCCAGTGACCAGCGCCACCTGCCCTTCGAACTTCATTTCACTCATGCCAGTATTTCCTTCACTTGCGCCAACGAGGCCGGATCATACAGGGGCGCGCCCGTTAAACCGGAATCAATTCTTTTGACCATGCCGGCCAGCACTTTGCCGGGTCCGCATTCAATGAAGGTCGTCAGTCCCCGCGCCTTGATGGCTTGCACGCACTCAACCCAGCGCACCGGCCCGAACGCCTGCCGGTAGAGCGCCAGCCGGATCCGTTCAGGGTCAGTTTCGGCGGAAACGTCAATATTGTTGATGACGGGGATTTGTGGCGCTGAAAACTCGATGTCAGCCAGTTTTTTTCTGAGCTTTTCGGCCGCCGGCTTCATCAAACTGCAATGAAAGGGCGCGGAGACCGGCAAGGACAGGGCACGTTTTGCCCCGCTGGCCTTGAGGATTTCACAGGCTTTTTCGACCGCAGCCTTGCTGCCGGCGATCACGGTTTGCAGTGGGTCGTTAAAATTGACAGCTTCCACCACTTCAGGCGTGTTCGGCCCAAAGGTTCTCACCGCTTCGGCGCAGCCTTCAATGACGCTGGCAGCGTCCATGCCCAGAATAGCCGCCATGGCGCCCTCACCGACCGGGACAGCATCCTGCATCGCCCGCGCCCGAAAGCGAACCAGGGGCGCGGCCTGCGTCAGCGACAACACGCCAGAGGCCACGAGCGCGGAATATTCACCCAGGGAATGACCCGCCACCGCCGCCGGTGCAACACCTGTTTCAGTCATCCACACCCGATAAGCCGCTACAGCGGCCACCAGCATGACCGGCTGCGTGTTGGTGGTCATGGCCAGCGCTTCCTTGGGGCCGTTTTTGATGAGCAGGCCGACATCTTCAGCCAGTGCGTCGGAAGCTTCCGCCAGGGTTTGCCTGATCACTGGATGGTCGCCCCAAGCATCCAGCATGCCCACAGACTGTGAGCCCTGACCAGGAAAAACAAAAGCAAACAATTTCAAATGATCACTCCGGTTATCAATCGCAAAAATGAATTGCGCTCATTGTAGAAAGATGCCGGACAGCCGCACCACATTTTCATCGCGCTTCATCAGAACCGCTGCGGCTGGATGACCTTGGCAGCCGCCCCAGGCCATCTGAATTGAAGCAGCAACCCTTGCGCGCCAGTCTTCATGCATTGAAAAAACGCGGCTATCACCAGCCAGGGGTCAACAAGGTAGTCCCATAGATTGGCCGACTCCATCAGACCCGCACTCCAGGCCAGCAGCGACAGCCCCACCAGCATCGGCAGAAGCCGAAATCCTTTACTCAAACACAGCAGAGACAACCCGAGCAGCGCTAGCAACATGCCGTATGAGCCCCATCCGGCGCGATAAACATCCCAGTCGCCCCAACCAAGGGAAAGGGGATATAAAAATATCGCAGTGGCGGCGACTGCCCCATACAGTGCGATTTTTTCCCGCTGCGCGACGGCAGGAACCCCAAACAGCCGTTGGCACAAACCCAGACAAGCCAGCGAGACTAGCGTGACGCTTAAATCCGAACTCACGCCGCGGATATACGCCAGGACCGGCAGCTGCGCTGCACCCACCGGAAGCCAGAAAATTACGAAGCAGACAAGCGCGATCCAGTTGGTCCAGCAGCCCATTCCACGCTTGCCGTTCAGTAGTCGCAAACCTCCGGCGCACAACACCAGATCAATGCCAAGCAAGGCCAGCAGATCAGTTAGCGGGGGCATGGTTTATGGATACCGGGGCAACCGGCACAGTTTGAGGGACTTGAAGAACTAGCAAGGGATCAAGCCGGACATGCTTGATGCGGCTGCGGTGCCATGTGTAAACCAGGTGAAGGTAACCATCACGGCTTTGCAGCAAATAAGGGTAGGAGAACTCCTGGGAGCAAGTCTCAGCGCCACACAGCTGACGCCTGGCGCTGGCGATATAGGCCCGCGCCTGTGCTCCACTGGCACCACCGGCCTTGAGTTCTTCGTCCAGCACGCGCTCGTAATCGCTGATTGAGAGGCGCGTTTGGGGCGTGGCGGACGACTCCACGACCCACGGCTTCACACCATCAAAGGAGCCTCCCGCATGAGTGTGCAACAGTGCCAGAATTTCCCGGTTTTTGGAATCCGGGTTCAAGGCAAGCCATTGCTGGCCGGTTGCAGTCACCACCCCTGCAAGTGCCGAATCCGGGTTGGGCCAGCTGGCGGCATGAGTGACCGACCAGGTTTTGCCAGCATCGTCCGTCGCTGACGTCATCAGGGCTGTGGCACGGCCGGAGCGCATATATATCTGCGCGTGTTCGGGGTCGGCTACCAGCAGCACCGGTTGCAAGCTGGCCTGGCTGCCGGGGATGCGGGTTTTGTCAAGAATCTTCCCCTCAGGGCTGATACGCAGAATTTCTGCAAATTTACTGACAAACTCGTGGTAGACCGGCAATCCGATTTCACCGTTTCGGTAAAAGACCGGTGCGCCTTTGACGAGGGTGCTGATATTGAGAAATGGTGAGGTCACCAGCCTTGCGGGATCGCTCCAGCTTGCGCCTTCATCGCCAGACCGCGCCCAGGTGATGGAACTGCCTGCCCAGCCGCCCAGCGAAACATTCACCATCCAGAGCATGAGCGAACCATCCGGCGCGCGGGCAATCACCGGATTGCCGATTTTCTTGACGTAACGCCAAAGGCCGCGCTGAAGTCTCTTCCGCTCAAAGAGCGTGCTTTCAGCACTCCAGCGTAGACTTTTGGCGTCCATCACGGCGCTCTTGATGGCCACATCCGCAGCCCCCTCACGTGAGCCAGAAAACCACACCGCCCGCAAACCACCATCGCGCAACTCGACCACCGAGGCCGCATGCACGGCTTCGCCGGGTGTGGAGGAAACAAAGCCCGCGTCAACCCGGAAGCGGCGATCCGCAGACAGCTTTGGCGGTGGCTGGCTAGCCGTCACGGGGGTTTCGGGAGCCGCATGTCGAGCATTCGTCGATGCTGCCGTCGGCTGCTTGACAGTGGCGAAATTTTCGGCAGGAGGGCGTCCGGCAATTTTCCATCCGGCCAAAACAAAAGCCACAACCAGGAATAGCGCGGCAAAGCGGTCCTTTTGCACGGTGCGGTGTGGCAATTGGAAATTCAAGCGGCCACCTGTCTGTCAGAGGTCAACCGACTGGTCAATGCAGCCATCTCAGTATTTGAGAAGCACTGCACCCCAAGTGAAGCCGCCGCCCACGCCTTCCAGCATCAGGACGTCGCCTTTTTTTACCTTGCCACTTCGAACGGCATCATCCAGCGCCAGAGGGATCGACGCAGCCGAGGTGTTGCCATGCTGATCTACGGTGACAATTACTTTATCGAACGGCATCTTTAATTTTTTGGCAGTGCTTCGCATGATGCGAATATTGGCTTGATGCGGAATCAACCAATCGATATCCGCCGCCGTGAGATTTGCCTTGGCCAGGGTTGCACGTGCCGCGCTGTCAAGCACGCCTACTGCCAATTTAAACACCGCCTGTCCGTCCATTTTCAGCAGCGGATTCCCAAGCACATGACCGCCCGAGACATGACCGGGAACGCACAAAATATCGACATGCTTGCCATCGGCATGCAGGTCGCTGGCAAGAATGCCGGGAGTGTCCGACGCCTCAAGAATTACCGCACCCGCGCCGTCGCCAAACAGAACACAGGTGGTCCGGTCGGAGAAATCCAGAATGCGCGAAAACACTTCTGCGCCGATGACCAGCGCCTTGCTGGCCAAGCCTGTCTTGATCATCGAATCGGCGATGGTCAACGCATAGACAAAGCCACTGCAAACTGCCTGCACGTCAAAAGCAGGGCAACCCGCAATGCCCAGCTTGTTCTGCAAAATGCAGGCTGCCGAAGGAAATACCATGTCGGGTGTAGACGTAGCAACAATGATGAGGTCAATCTCGGCGGGTTGCAGCCCTGCCGCTTCAAGCGCGTGTTTGGCGGCCTCCACGCCCAGATCGCTGCTGGTGACGTCGGGCGCCGCAAAGTGGCGCGCCCGAATGCCGGTACGCTCCACGATCCACTCATCCGATGTTTCAACGCCCCTGGCCGCGAGCTCGGCCGCCAGATCGACATTGGTCAGTCGGCGCGGTGGCAAGTAGCTGCCAGTGCCGGTAATGCGTGAATAACGGGTCATTACTTTAAATTAGTGTGCAGTGGTCGAACCGTGTGGGTCAGCCGGCAAGGTGGCAAGCACAGGAACCATCTCGATTAACGTGGCGGGCCTTTTCGCGCCCAGCAGGGGCGCAGCATGCGCGATACGTTCACGAACCCTTTCCAGCAAATTGTTCCGAGCAGCATCATAAGCCCGATTCAGTGCCCGCTCAAAGGCGAACGCATCTGCCGAGCCATGGCTCTTGAAGACGAGGCCCCGCAGGCCAAGAAGTGCGGCACCGTTATAGCGCCTATGGTCAAACCGCTTTTTAAACGCGCTCAACACAGGATACGAAAGGAGCGCCGCAGCTTTGGTAAAAATATTGCGTGAAAATTCTGCCTTGATGAAGTCGCCAATCATGTTGGCCAAACCCTCACTGGTCTTGAGCGCTACATTTCCAACAAATCCATCGCATACAACAATATCGGTAGTGCCCTTGAAGATGTCGTTCCCCTCGACATTCCCAAAAAAATTGATATCGCCGCAGTTAGATGCCGCCTGCAATAATTTGCCCGCTTTCTTGATCATCTCACCACCCTTTATCGCCTCTTCGCCGATATTGAGCAGGCCCACGCTGGGCGCCGGATTATCGTCAATGGACGCCACCAGCGCCGAGCCCAAGACTGCAAACTGGAGCAGGTGGTCTTCGGTGCAGTCCACATTGGCACCCAGATCAAGCACGGTGGTAGCCCGGCCAGCTGCATTGGGCAGCTGGGAGGCAATTGCCGGCCTGTCGATACCGTCCAGCGTTTTGAGCACGTAGCGCGCAATCGCCATCAGGGCGCCAGTGTTGCCCCCGGATACGGCAGCCTGGGCAACACCCTCGCTAACCTGATTCAAGGCCACCCGCATGGATGAATTTTTTTTGCGCCGGAGCGCGACTTCGATTGAATCGTCCATCGTCACAACCTCACTGGCCGCGACGATCTGGCATCGGGCGTGTGCCTGCAGCCGGGAGTACAGCGGGTGCACCGCCATGAGTTCAGGCTGGCCCACCAGTAGCAACGCGGCTTCAGGGTGGCCCTCCAGAAATGCGAGGCTCGCAGGCAGTGTCACCGCAGGGCCTACGTCCCCACCCATGGCATCGACAGCAATCCTGATCATGAGAAGACTGCGGACGTCAAAATTTTAAATGGAGCAAAAGAAAGGCCCGCAGGATGAGTGCGGGCCAGTACCTGAAACCCGGAATTATGCTTCGGCTTTGGTTTTCAACACCTTGCGACCACGATAGAAACCGGTGGGGCTGATGTGATGGCGCAAATGGACTTCACCGGTGGTGGATTCCACAGCGATGCCTGGCACGTTCAGTGCATTGTGCGAGCGGTGCATACCGCGCTTTGAAGGGGATTTTTTGTTTTGCTGGACAGCCATGATTCGCTCCTGACGGGGTGTGGTGTTGGTTAATTACGCACCAAATTTCAGTTTCTGGTGACTGGAGCCCTGCATCAGTCTGCAAGGGGCAACAGCGCTACCTTGGTACGCGAAGCCCCAGATTATAGCGTGAGACTCGGCAATTTCCGACAAGGCCTGACCGGGCTGTTACGCGATGGCCACGAACGAGCGCGTCGCAATCGAAAAAATCAGTATTTCTTCACTCATTTTTCTTCTTGAGCCCGGATAGCACCGCAAACGGATTCGGCTTCTCGCCAGTTTCAGCCGAAAGTTCCTCATCGCCGGCCCGCAACACCGGGGGGACAGGGCACTCGTCATGCATCGGCACCAGCGGCAGCGCCATCAGCAACTCATCTTCCAGCACGGCCAGCAGGTCAAACTGCGGCTCCATCACCAGCAGGTCCTCTTCAGACTCATCGTCTTCCGCCATCGCAATCTCTTCAGTTGCCACAAAGCGGTACCACTGGTCCACCTCAAGCGGCGCGGCGACAGTGGCCATGCAGCGCTGGCAGATCAGGGCAACCGACGTTTTGGCTTGCAAATGCAACCAGACATCGTCTTCGGCACCAGAACCCGGCCGCAACTCTGCGCTGGCCTGCCAATTCACACAAGAATCGGGCTGAACGACTTGCACCTCATGGGCAAGACGCTCCATATCTTGCAGCAAAGTGGTTCCGGTGAGAGGTACGCCTTCAAGGGCTAAGGCCTGCATGTTGAGCCTGCTGGCTTGATTAAATTGGGACATGTCTGCAGTGTAAGAGAATCAAGGCATGAATCCTGTATCTCGTCCAGCCGCCGAATCTCCAGCGCTACCCCACATCACACCTGCCAGCCAGCCAGTATCCCGATCGCTGGTACTGGGCTCCACCTCACGTTACCGCTGCGAACTGCTGCAACGCCTGCAAATCCCGTTCGATGTGGCCGCGCCAGATGTCGATGAAAGTCCTTTGCCGGACGAAAATCCGCGCCGGCTGGCCGAACGCCTGGCGCTGGCCAAAGCCCGCGCGGTGGCAAATGGTTTTCCGCACGCCGTCGTAATTGGCTCCGACCAGGTGGCCGACCTCAATGGCCTGCCGCTGGGCAAGCCAGGCAATCATGAACAGGCCGTCGTTCAGCTGCGCCAGATGCGTGGGAAAACCGTGATTTTTCAAACTGCGGTCGCCGTTGTGTGTCTGGAAAGCGGCTTCGAGCAAAGCAGTTTGGCGGCGGTCCGGGTAAAGTTTCGCGAACTCGCCGATGACGAGATCGAGAACTACCTGCGCGCTGAGCAGCCTTATGACTGCGCCGGCAGCGCCAAAAGCGAAGGCTTGGGCATCGCGCTGCTCGAGTCCATTGAGAGCGACGATCCGACCGCGCTGGTCGGCCTGCCGCTGATCCGCACCTGCAACATGATTCGGGCTGCCGGCGTCGCCCTGCTGGCCGGCAAGAAAGTCAAGCCATGACCGCGATCGCCAAGGGCAAGCTCTATCTGGTCCCGGCACCACTTGATTTCGGCTGTGACGTGCAAGCCCCGCTGCAGGACGTGATGCCCTTGAGCTCGCTGCAGGTCGCGGCCCGGCTCTGCTGCTGGATCTGCGAAAACGCAAAAAGCACGCGCGCCTATCTGAAGCGTATTAACGAACTGCAGCCCTTGTCCAACCCGGTGCAGGCGCTACAGATTCAGGAGTTGCCACGCGAAGTTCACAAAAAGGGGGACCACACCGGCAACTTCGATGCGCGGCCGCTGCTGGTCGCGGCGATGGAAGGCCGCGATATGGGTCTGGTGAGCGAAGCCGGCATGCCGGCCATCGCCGACCCGGGTTCGTCGGTGGTCCGCGCCGCGCATGATCTGGGCCTGCAGGTGGTGCCGCTGACCGGGCCGATGTCGCTGATGCTGGCGCTGGCGAGCAGTGGCCTCAACGGCCAGAATTTCGCCTTTGCCGGCTACCTGCCGCAAGATCTTTCCGGCCGTGCCCAGCGCATCAGGGAACTGGAATCGCTGGCTTTGAAAACCGGCCAGACCCAGCTTTTTATTGAAACGCCCTACCGCAACGCGGCACTGTTGCAAGGCCTGCTGCAAACGCTTCAGGGCAACACACGGCTCGCGCTGAGCTGCGGCCTGACGCTTGGAACCAGCATGTCCCGCAGTGCGCCGGTGAGCCACTGGAAGCGTGACAAGCCGACACTCCCGCTCGATCTTCCTACCGTGTTTTGTATTGGGCGCTGATTGCTTGCGGCTGGCCAACGCACATCAAGGATCCCGCGACTAGCGGAAATAGCAGGATTTTTGATCAGCTAAAAAAAGCGCTCAGCGCAGCGCCGGAATCGCCTTGAATGCCTTCATTGCGCCCTCGCCCATCGCCGCGCCAAACTTCTTGGCCAGGCGTTCTGCCACATTGTCACGGCGGGTGTAATCAATAATTTCCTCGGCCTTGACCACTTCCCGGGCGACATAGTCCAGATTGGCCAACTGGTCAGCCAGACCCAGATCGACCGCCTGCTGACCACTCCAGAACAGGCCACTGAACATCTCCGGCGTTTCTTTCAGACGCTTGCCGCGTCCTTGCTTGACCACCGTGATGAACTGCTGATGAATCTGGTCCAGCATGGCCTGCGCGAACACACGCTGCTTGTCGCTTTGCGGGCTGAAGGGGTCAAGGAAGCCCTTGTTTTCTCCGGCGGTCAGCAGGCGGCGCTCAACGCCCAGCTTGTCCATCAGGCCGGTAAAACCAAAACCGTCCATCAGCACGCCGATGCTGCCTACTATGCTGGCTTTGTCGACGTAAATCTTGTCAGCCGACACGGCGATGTAATAGGCAGCTGAGGCGCAGGTCTCTTCCACGACGGCATAAACCGGCTTTTTGTATTTGGCCTTCAGGCGCAGGATTTCATCGTTCATCATGCCGGCCTGGACCGGGCTGCCGCCTGGAGAATTGATGAGCAGCACAATGCCCTTGGAACCCTCATCTTCAAACGCTGCACGCAGCGCAGCATTGACAAACTCGGCACTGGCATCGGCGCCCGCGGCAATTTCCCCCTTAATCTCGATCACCGCCGTGTGAGGCGTGCTTGCATCGGTGGTTGCGGCACTGCGATGAAAGGCCAGCCAGACCAGAAAAACAAAGAATGCCAGCCAGGACATGCGAACCAAGGTTTTCCAGCGGCGCGTGGCTTTTTGCTCATTGAGCGAAGCAAACGCCAGTTTTTCCAGCGTCTCGCGCTCCCACCCCGGGCCACCGGACGGGCCAGCTCCCGACGTTTTTGATGCTACGAAATCAGGAGCATCAGGTAACCGTGAGTATTGGACATCAGGCTGATTTGGCTGAAATGTGGGCTCTTTTGGAAACTCTGGGGAAGGGTCGGGGTTGCCGGTGCGGTTTGAATCGTTCATGGGACTAGTTTAGAGAAGTATTTAAAACAGGACGGGCTTGAGGTTGTAAGCAGCATGCCAAAAAACCACACCGGTCCACTCGGAAAGCGTGATTTTGACCAGCCCGCCGCGGCACGGACCACCTGCGCATTGCCCGGTATCGGGCCGGTAAGCCGCACCATGACTGGCGCACAGCAACCATTGGCCACTCGCGTCAAAGACGCGGTTGGCCTGCCAGTCCAGCTCCATCGCCACATGGGTGCAGCGGTTCAGGTAGGCCTGCGGCTGACCCTGGTAGCGCACCGCGAAGGCGCGGCAGGTCTGTCCGGCATAGATGATGTCAAAAGGCACAGCCAAGCCGCTCTCCAGCAAATCCGAACTATTGCAAAGTAGCTGCAGTTCACTCATGGTTGCTCGAGCTGCGAATTAACCGTTGACTAGCAACCAATCATGCAACTGCCGCACCGAATGCGCCACATGAAGGGGTTTAAGAACCGTAAATGTCTCAGGCTCATGCGCGCCGTAGCTCACGCCGACACTCGGGCAGGCGGCGTTCAGTGCCATCTGCAAGTCATGCGTGGTGTCACCAACCATCAGTACGCGGTCTGCCGGGAGGTCAAACTGTGACATCAGCTCATGCAGCATCAGCGGATCGGGTTTGCCGGCCGTCTCGTCGGCGGTGCGGGAGCCGTCAAAAACGTCTTTCAGCTCGACGCTTTGCAGCGCCTCGTCCAGCCCGTGACGGGATTTTCCGGTGGCCACCGCCAGCAGATGGCCACGCGCCTTCAACGCATCGAGTAGCGGCAAGACCCCCGCAAACAGGCTAAGGTCGTTGAAGTGCCGTGCGTAATGGTGACGATAACGCTCACCCAGCTGGGGGTATTTTTCAGGCGGCACGTCGGGCGCGGCGTGCGCCAGCGCCTGCATCAGGCCCAGCCCGATGACATAAGCCGCAGCCTTCTGGGTCGGCTTTTTACCACCCACGTCGCATACCGCCGCCTGGATGCAGCGCACGATGATCTGGGTGGAGTCGAACAGCGTTCCGTCCCAGTCAAAGGCGATCAGGTCAAAGTTTCGTGTGTCCATGCACGGATTGTCGCTGGCCGAAGCGCTTTGGCATGACTTGCTGGTCGAATTCCTCAGGATTTCTCAGTCTCTGCGGTGGGCCCGGAACAGGGCTCCACCGCGCGCGACGGCAAAAACTGCTGCAGCTCTTCGGGCAAGGCGGCTTGCAGTTGAATCGCTTTTCTGCTTTTAGGGTGGTTGAACTTCAGGCTCCAGGCGTGCAAAAACATGCGCTTCAACGATGCCGCCCCGGGGCTGCTGCGTTGCAGTGTCCGGTTCAGCTCGAAGTCACCGTATTTGTCGTCGCCTGCGATCGGATGACCAGCGCCTGCCAGATGGACGCGAATCTGGTGCGTCCGGCCGGTCTTGATGGTGACTTCCAGCAGGGTAAAAGGCGTCGCCGGCACCAGCGGACTGGCGGCGATGACAGATTTGACCTTGACCAGCGTGACTGAGCGCATCGCATCCGGATGGTCATTGGGCACGATCTTGACACGCCGCTCGCCATTGGGCAGCAGGTATTTGTGCAGCGCCTTGTCAATCACACGCTGGTTGGCGGGCCAGTTGCCGCTGACCAGCGCCAAGTAGACCTTGTCGGTCTCGCGCTCCCGGAATTGCTCCTGCAGCAGCTTCAAAGCCATGCGGCGCTTGGCAATCAGCAAAATTCCGCTGGTCTCGCGGTCCAGCCGGTGCACCAGCTCCAGAAAATCGGCCTCCGGCCTGGCCATGCGCAACTGCTCGATGATGCCAAAACTCACGCCGCTGCCGCCATGCACGGCCACACCGGCCGGTTTGTCGATCGCCAGCAAAAAATCATCCTCAAACAAAATCGGAAATTCGCGTGATGGCGCATGACCGCCTATGGTGGAACTCGCGCCGTGGCGCGCCACCACGGTCATGACTTGCAACATGGCTTGGGCCTTCTGTTCGGCCCGCTCTGACGTGCGCACCGGCGGCAGGCGCACGAGGTCCCCTGCCTCGACGCGGGTATCCGCATGCGCCCGGCCCTTGTTAACCCGGACCTCGCCGCTGCGGATGATGCGATAAACATGAGTTTTGGGCACGCCTTTCAGCTGGCGGATCAGGAAATTGTCGAGCCGCTGACCCGCGTAATCTTCGTCCACCGTGACCAGCGTTGCTTGCGCCATTGCCGGCGCAACAGCTTCAGAAATTTTGGGCACTGGCTGCGCTGGCAGAGCTTTTGTCTGGGGCTGAACTGCCGAAAAGATTGGCCTGGCCGGTGCTTTTGCCGGGCGCTTTGTCTTGCCTGACGCTACCCCTATAATGTATTTCACTAGCGATGCGCTGTAAGTAGTTGATTTGTCTGGAGTTTAATCCACGCCAATCCAAAGCCCCTGAAAAGGCCTGCAAACAGCCTCGCTGGAAGGTCGATGCCACTGGTGGCAATTGCCCGCGGGCGATGAGTGCCAGGCACCTCGCGACACGGGAATTGTTACGCAGACGAGGCGACGTTTTGCGAATACAACTACGGAATATTAGGTGTGCAGCCGCTAGCCACGGGCTGACGACTGCGCACGGATCCACGTGAGACCAAGTCCATTGACAGGAAGCCTCTGATGACAACACGGAACGGTCTGGTTTTTGCATGCCTGCGGCGCCTTTTGGCCCTGCTCTATGGCACAAATCAGCCTGTAGTCCATGTGCAACGGGCGCAAAAAGCTATTTTTTTTGTAGCAACCTCCTGCCGGACCCCTGCTCACGCCATCCACGCGCCCACGCCCAGACCACTTGGCTGACTGATTTTTCAGTCGGCCAGCGTGCTGTCAAAGGCTCTCCGGCAATTCCCCACGTTCGCATAGCGTTGCTCTTGGCGTCGTTGACCCATTTTTGGGCATTAGAACGAAGAACGACAAGGAATACCCGATGAAACGGATGCTGGTAAACGCCACTCAGGCAGAAGAACGCCGCCTGGCGATTGTTGACGGACAAAAACTCCTCGACTACGAAATTGAAATCGAAGGGCGCGAGCAGCGCAAGGGCAACATCTACAAGGCTGTCGTCACACGCGTCGAGCCATCACTTGAAGCCTGTTTTGTCGACTACGGCGAAGACCGCCACGGTTTTCTGCCCTTCAAGGAAATCTCGAAGCAATACTTTGCGCAAGGCGTACCGGTCAGCCAGGCGCGCATCAGCGATGTGATAAAGGAAGGCCAGGAACTGCTGGTCCAGGTCGAAAAGGAAGAACGCGGCAACAAGGGCGCGGCGCTGACGACTTTTGTATCTCTGGCCGGCCGCTATGTGGTGCTGATGCCCAACAACCCGCGCGGCGGTGGCGTGAGCCGCCGTATTGAGGGCGAAGACCGGGCCGACCTCAAGGAAGCCATGGACCAGCTGGAATACCCTGGCGGCTCCAGCATCATCGCCCGTACCGCCGGCATTGGCCGCAGCGCACCCGCATTGGA
>NZ_JABBPF010000213.1 GCF_012927415.1 Polaromonas sp.
GCGGCCAGCAATCTTCGCCCAATTGCTCCTTGAGCGGCTCTACCAGCCACTGCGGCAGGTTGTGCCGATGCAATTCCATCAGATCCGACGGCTTCACCTGGTCGCAGCGGGACAGCCAGTCCTCTTCCTGCTCGGTCAGCGCGCCGTGTAAAAAATCGCGCGGGGCGGCGAAACCCAAAATGGCCAAACGCCTTTCCTGCGGGCCGCTGCCATGCTGGTCCAGGTAACTGTAGAGATTTTTTTTGCGCAATACGCCATAAATCGTTTCAGCCACGGTGGCTCGCTCACGGGGGCCCAGGCGCATGTCGCGAAAATAGCGTGACACCACCATGTCGGCGGGATGGTCAAATTTGAGAACCTGCTTGAGAAGCTCGGAACAACAGTCGAGTAAGGCGTTAGGATGCATGACTCTATTGTCCCACTGCAGACGGCCCGCTACTGATTGCAGCGCTGATTGACCATGCCAGAACACCTTCCCCTGCTGATCGAAACTCCGCCTGGCCGCTACCGCCACTACAAGGGCCTGTTTTATGAAGTCGTCGGCACCGCGCGCCACAGCGAAAGCTTGGAGCCGATGACACTTTACCGGGCGCTGTATGGCAAGCAGGGTCTGTGGGTGCGGCCGGCTGCCATGTTCAACGAAGACGTGGTGATGGACGGCATCAGCCAGCCGCGCTTTGCCAGGCAACCAGACTGAACATTGCCCGGCCATGTATCGGCGTCGCCGATAATCACGGGTTATGTCCGAAAATACTGAAATCGCCAAACAGGTCAAGCGCCGCCGCACGTTTGCCATCATTTCCCACCCCGACGCGGGCAAGACCACGCTGACTGAAAAGCTGCTGCTGTTCTCGGGCGCGATCCAGATTGCCGGCAGCGTGAAAGCCCGCAAGGCCGCGCGCCACGCCACCTCCGACTGGATGGAGATTGAAAAGCAGCGCGGCATTTCCGTCGCCAGCTCGGTCATGCAGATGGAATACCGCGACTGCGTCATCAACCTGCTGGATACGCCCGGCCACCAGGACTTCTCCGAAGACACCTACCGCGTGCTGACCGCCGTCGATGCCGCCTTGATGGTGATTGACGCAGCCAACGGCGTCGAGCCGCAAACCCGCCGCCTGCTGCAGGTCTGCCGTGCACGCGGCACGCCGATCCTGACCTTTGTCAACAAAATGGACCGTGAGGTGCAGGACCCGATGAGCGTGATGGACGAGATCGAACGCGAGCTCGACATGGCGGTCGTTCCCTTTACCTGGCCGGTCGGCATGGGCAAGCTGTTCCACGGCGTCTATGACCGGCGCGAAAAGCGCATGCGCGTTTTCAGCCCCGGCGAGGACAAGGCCGGCGGCGACGATGAAATTTTGGCCGGGCTGGACAATGCCGAGGCCAGCAAACGCTTTGGCGCGGAATTCACCCAGGCACAGGGCGAGCTCGAACTGCTGAACGGCGCTTCGCCCGAATTCAACCGCGAAGAATTTCTCAATGGCAAACAGACGCCGATGTTTTTCGGCTCGGCCATCAACAATTTTGGCGTGCAGGAAGTGCTCGATGCGCTGGTCGATCTGGCGCCAGCCCCCGCCGACCGCCCGGCCATGCAGCGCATCGTGCATCCGGACGAAAGGAAGTTTTCCGGCGTGGTCTTCAAGATCCAGGCCAATATGGACCCCGCACACCGCGACCGGATTGCTTTTTTGCGCGTCGCCAGCGGCGAATTCACCCGCGGCATGAAGCTTAAAGTGGTTCGCAGCGGCAAGGAATTACGGCCCAACACGGTGGTGAGCTTCATGAGCCAGCGCCGCGAACTGCTTGATACCGCCTTTGCCGGCGACATCATCGGCATTCCCAATCATGGCGTGCTGCAGCTCGGCGACACGCTGACCGAAGGCGAGGCCCTGCAGTTCACCGGTCTGCCATTTTTTGCACCGGAAATGTTCCGCGCCGTGGAAGTGGCTGACCCGCTGCGCAGCAAACAGTTACGCGCCGGGCTGACGCAGTTGGGTGAAGAAGGTGCAATTCAGGTGTTCCGCCCGATTGCCGGCTCGCTGCTTCTGCTGGGCGCCGTTGGCCAGTTGCAGTTCGAGGTGGTAGCGCACCGGCTGGAGCACGAATACGGCGTGAAGGCCCGCATCATGCCAAGCAACTTCAACCTGGCGCGCTGGGTGACGTGCGACGATGCGAACGAGCTGAAAAAATTCATGGACGCCAATGCGCACCGGGTCGCGCTCGATGCCGTCGATGCGCCGACCCTGCTGGTCGATCACAGCGCCACTTTGCGCGCGGTCGAGCAACAGTGGCCCAAGATCAAGTTTCACGCGCTGCGCGAGCACGCCGGACTGGTATTTCAGGCAAAGATGTAGTGTTTCAGGGCTCTTGTCCCGGCAATACAGATCTAGTTAGCTATTATTTTTATAGCATTCTGATTTTTTCAGGGTCACGATGCGCATTTTGTTGAGCACGGACTTCAATCACGGGAAAGAAACATTTCCATTCCGCGAAGCAACGAGGCTGGCTTGCCCCGGAGCGCTAGGGTTGCCGTCGACGCGGAATAGCGTGCTTCGCTGTACCAGATGATCCATCTGGTTTGCGGCGTTGATCGTCAGGGGATGCGGGGTACAGCCAGGCCTGGGGCTAATGAAGGCCGCACCTTTCCGGGCAAGCTCGATTTGCCAATCTGACGCATCTGCAAGCAGCGCGATCACCAGATTTTCCAGTGCGATGACTCGGGTCTGCAGTTGCACCAGTTCGGCATTGGCCAGCGGCGGGACATTGGGCTGCACCTCACCTGGCACCAGGCCCGGGTGGTCAGGTCCCGCGCCGCCTTCGTAGTCCCATCTTGAAAGTGCTTTAAAAAGAAGCTGGGCGCGTTCCCGGGTGACTTTTTTGCTGTCTGGCATAAACGACTCCTGAGCAAGTGGCGTACAAACACGCAAATTCTGCCATTCTGCGGCAAAGAGGCTGACTGCAAGGCTTTTTGGGCAAGTCGTGGCGCCCTCATCCCCGACAAACCTGCCGCTTGTCTGGAAAAGTTCAGAGCTCGCGTTGAAATCTCCAACAAACGATATTGCCCTACAAGCCACGTTCGCCAGGTGGCGTAACTTGACCAGTCGCGGTCACCAAAAAAGGAAAAACCGATGGGCAGTATTCCGCTTGTCAGCAGCATTGGCGCAATCGCCGGTTCGCGACTGGCAACAACTGCAAGTGATGCGCTGCTGATCGATGTGGCGAAATTGCTGAGGCAGACCCAGATCGGCCTGGTTGTGGTCTGCAACCCAGACATGACGATGGCCGGCGTCATCACCAAATCGGATGTCGTCCGGCAGATTGGTCATTGCGCGGGAAACGCCTGCCAGACCGCAGCGGCGGACGTAATGACCCAGCAAGTGACCTTTTGCCGGGCCAGCGACAGATTGGCCGACGTCTTGTTGAAGATGCAGACACAAGGCTTGGTCCATCTTCCGGTGATTGACGGCGATGGCAAACCGGTGGGAGTCGTCAATGCGCGAGATGCGCTCCGATTACTGATGAAAGAGGAGCAATACGAAGAGTCTCTTTTGCGAAACTACGTCATGGGCATCGGCTACCAGTAAGGGTCAGGATCTTCTGTGAAAAAGTATTCCGTCGACTTTCCGGCCCGACCGGTTTTTCTTAATCTCGCGCAGATCAAGCTCCCCGTCGGTGCGCTGACATCCATCTTGCACCGGATCACCGGCGTTTGTCTGGCCGTAGGTGTTCCCTTTGCGGTGTATCTGCTGGATCTTTCGCTTCGAAACCAGCAGGCCTTTGCAAGGGTGGCAGGCTTGTTCGGCAACCTTGCTTTCAAGGCGGCCATGGTGTTTCTGGTCTGGGCGTTGGCACACCACATTTTGGCTGGCATTCGTCACATGCTGACTGACGTCAACGTGGGTTCAACGCTTCACAGCGGTCGCCGCAGCGCCTGGTCGGTGAACATTGGCGGGTTGGTTTTGGCGTTGCTGGCGGCGGGGGCCATGCTGTGAACCGCAAGCTCGCCGGGCTTGGGACCTGGCTTGCGCAGCGCGTGGGTGCGGCTTACATGCTGTTGTTCGTCTTGTCTTTTCTCTTTTATTTTTTGATTTACCCCATTCATTCTTACCCGGAGTGGCGGGAATGGGTGGCAAAACCCGCCATTAGCGTTGCCCTGTTTGTTTTTTTTGTGGCGCTGCTGTCGCACATGTGGGTGGGTCTGTGCGACGTGGTGTTCGACTATGTGCAGCCAGCACGCTTGCGGCCACTGCTGGCTAATGTTCTGGGTATTGCGCTGGCAGGGGTTGGCGTCTGGCTGGTCTGGATACTTTTTCGGGCGCAGACCTAGCCAGGCGATAGCAGCCACCCGTCAAATCAATGGAGCCATTCATGCAGCTTTCCATTTCCCGCTACAACCCCGAGCTTGACGCGAAGCCGTACATGCAGGACTACACCATCGAAATCGGTGCGACCGATCACATGCTGCTCGATGTGCTGATCCGGCTCAAGCAACAGGACAATACGCTCACACTGCGAAAATCATGTCGTGAAGGCGTCTGTGGATCGGACGCAATGAACATCAACGGCAGCAACGGCCTGGCATGCGTGACGCGACTCAAGGCTTTAAAACAACCGGTCGTGATTCGCCCCTTGCCAGGATTTTCGATCATTCGCGATCTGGTCGTCGACATGACCAACTTCTTCAAGCAATACCATTCGATATCACCCTACCTGATTAACGCAGAGCCTCCGCCGGAAAAAGAACGCCTACAGTCACCGCTGGATCGTGACCGGCTCAATGGTGCCTACGAGTGCATTCTTTGCGCGTGCTGCAGCAGTCAGTGCCCGTCTTACTGGTGGAATCCGGAAAAATTTGTTGGCCCTGCAGGCCTGATACAGGCCTACCGCTTTATTGCCGACAGCCGGGACCGCGCAACCGCCCAGCGGCTCGACGACCTGGCTGGCGCCTACCGCTTATTCCGCTGCCGCACCATCATGAACTGCTCCGAGGTGTGCCCGAAAGGCCTGGAGCCTTCTCATGCCATCGAGAAAATAAGGTTGCGGATGCTGGATGTGCAGATCGACGGCAAGTTGCCAACGCACTCTACCTCGTCAATCAAGCCGGACGAAAGCGCCTGAATTTGGTCTATTTTCTTTCGCGTTGCCATCCAGCCGCCTGGTCTGCCGCAGCCCTGCTTGGGAGTGCGCAATTGAGGCCCAAAATCAGGTTCCATGCGCTGCGCAAACTCGCTGTGCTGTTGTTTCAGCCAAAGATGTGATGCTTTAGGGCGCTTGTCCAAATAATACGTTCATAGTTAGCTATCATTTTTATAGTATGAGTGATTGTTGAATAATCCGCAAATGCCGAATTTAAAAACGCTCTCCCGTTACCTGCTCGGCGTTTTGTTCATTGGTGCAGGGCTGAATCACTTTTGGCACCGTTCTTTTTACATTGCAATGATGCCGCCCTATCTGCCGTGGCATGAGTCGCTGGTCTATGCAAGCGGCCTTGCGGAAGCTGGCGTTGGTGCCTTGATACTGGTTCGGCGATGGCAGGTTGCTGGCGCTTGGGGAATCATTGCGGTGTCGATTGCGGTATTTCCCGCCAACGTGCAAATGGCGCT
The DNA here is from genome assembly GCF_012927415.1 of Polaromonas sp. GTDB lineage: Bacteria > Pseudomonadota > Gammaproteobacteria > Burkholderiales > Burkholderiaceae_C > Polaromonas. The sequence continues at coordinate 5,607 of NZ_JABBPF010000213.1, forward strand.
GCATCCGGAATTGTTCACGCAGTTCAGTCCGCTCGGTTTGTGGCTGCGTTTGCCGCTACAGCTGCTGCCTGTTGTCTGGGCCTGGTGCTATACCCGCGACCCGCGTTGACGCCGGTCATGAAACCAGCGCCATGACGCAAAAAGGCTGCATGCGGCGGTAAACCCCATCCAGCCTTACCACGCGATGATGAGCCGCTAACTCGTCGGGCTCATGTCGCGCGGGAATTACTTGGGCAACAAAACCTTGTCGACCACATGAATCACACCATTGGACTGGTAAACGTTGGCAATGGTCACTTTGGCCGAACCACCTTTTTCATCGGTCACAATGACCTTACCACCCTTTGCGGTGGCTGTCAGATTGCCGCCAGCCACGGTTTTCAGCGTGGCTTTGCCCTTGCCCGCCTTAATCGCCTTGGTCAGCGCTGCCGCATCCATCTTGCCGGCCACGACGTGGTAGGTCAGGATGCCAGACAGCATGGCCTTGTTTTCAGGCTTGAGCAGCGTGTCTACCGTACCGGCTGGCAGGGCATCGAAAGCCTCATTGGTAGGTGCAAAAACAGTGAAGGGACCTGGTCCCTTGAGCGTTTCCACCAGTCCGGCCGCCTTGATGGCTGCCACCAGTGTGGTGTGGTCTTTGGAGTTGACAGCGTTGTCGATGATGTCTTTCGACGCGAGCATCGGCGCGCCACCGACCATGACCTGGGCGAACGAGGGCAAGGCGGCCAATGACAAAACCATGGCAAGACCAACAGACGCGAGTTTGAATTTCGTTTGCATGAGCATTCCTTTGAGATTGATGTAAAAAACAAAAGCCGAAACCGGAACATGGGGTTAACGATTCAAGCGGCTTCAAGCAATACGGCGCGCATGACCCACCGGATTCAGTTTTGTTTCAACAATCAGACCGAATCTTGCCGCGCCCCGGTAAAGATGGCGAAGCGCGCCACCCCCAGGGTCAAAAAAAACGGAGACCGGAGTTTTTTGGCAGACGCAGCGTCGCAAATCAGGCGCTGCGCTCAAAAAATGCACGAACGGCGCGCGGATAAATCAGATGCTCTTGCGTCAGCACCCGGGCCGCGAGCGCGCAGGCGGTGTCGCCGGGCAAGACCGGCACCACCGCCTGCGCCAGAATTGCGCCGTGGTCCAGCGCTGCCGTCACCTGATGCACCGTCACGCCAGCTACTTTGCAACCGGCGTCGATGGCGCGCTGGTGCGTATCAAGGCCCGTGAAAGCGGGCAACAGCGAAGGGTGAATATTGATCAGCCGCCCGTCGTAATGCTTGACAAATTCCGGCGTCAAAATCCGCATGAAGCCGGCCAGCACCACCAGCTGCGGGGCATGCACCTCGATGCGCGCCATCAGCGCGGCGTCGAAAGCTTCACGCGAAGCGAAATCGAGGTGCGGCACTGCATCGGTCGCAATTCCCAAACCCCTCGCTAGCACCAGCCCCGTGGCCTCAGGCTTGTTGCTGATAACGGCGGCAAGCCGCAGCCCCGGCATTTCATGCCAGTTTTCTTTTTTTGCGACACGGGCAATGGCAGCCATGTTGGAGCCACTGCCTGAAATCAGGATGACGATGTTCTTCATTGATTAAGATTATCGCCATGAGAACCCTTACCCCGAACGAAGCCCGCGTGCTGGCCACGCTGATGGAAAAGGCCCGCACCGTGCCCGACAGTTACCCGCTGTCACTCAACGCGCTACTGCTCGGTTGCAACCAGAAATCCAGCCGTGACCCGGTGATGGAAATGACAGAGGCGCAAGCCCAGGAGTCGATTGACGCACTGAAGACGCAAAGTCTGGTGTTTGAAGCAAGTTCCAGCCGCGTACCGCGTTTTGAGCACAATTTTCAGCGCGGCTTTGCGGTCAGCGAGCCGCAGGCCGTGCTGCTGGGTTTGTTGATGCTGCGTGGAGCGCAAACACCCGGGGAATTGCGCACCAGCAGTGAACGCTGGTACAAATTCCCCGACATCGCCAGCGTGGAGGACGCGCTGGCCGAGCTCAAGGCGCGCGGTGACGACAGCGGCGCGACCATGGTGGCGCAGTTGCCACGGGCCGCGGGCATGCGGGAGCAGCGCTGGGTGCACCTGCTTTGCGGCGACGCGCCGCTGACGCTGCGGCAGCCCGGTTCAGGCAACGAGACCGTGGATGCTGATGCAGAACCGGTCTCAGTGGGCCAGGCCGAGCGCCTGCAGCAACGAATTGAGTCACTCGAAAGCCAGCTGGCGCAGTTGCAAGGCCAGCTGATGCACCTGTACAAAGAGCTGGGACTGTCTCAATCCTGACAGCGCCGCGCAAACGGCCGTGCTACAAACCACCAATTGGAGAACTCAAAATGGATTTAGCTTTCACCCCCGAAGAGCAGGCCTTTCGCGAAGAGATTCGCACCTGGGTCCATGCCAACCTGCCGGGCGATATTTCGCACAAGGTGCACAACGCACTGCGCCTGTCTCGTGACGACATGCAGCGCTGGGCAAAGATTCTGGGCAAAAAAGGCTGGCTGGGTCATGGCTGGCCCAAGGAGTTTGGCGGTCCGGGCTGGAACGCCGTGCAAAAACATCTGTTTGAAGAAGAATGCGCGCTGGCCGGAGCGCCGCGCGTCGTTCCTTTCGGCCCGGTGATGGTGGCACCGGTCATCATGGCCTTTGGCAGCCCGGAACAGCAACAGCGCTTTCTCCCTGGCATTGCCAGCGGCGATGTCTGGTGGTCCCAGGGCTACAGCGAACCGGGCGCGGGTTCCGACCTGGCATCGCTCAAGTGCAAGGCAGAAAGAAAAACAATACCAGGCCAGGGCGAGGTCTACATCGTCAACGGCCAGAAAACCTGGACCACGCTGGGCCAGTACGGCGAATGGATTTTCTGCCTGGTACGCACCAGCAACGAAGGCAAGCCGCAGACCGGCATCTCGTTTCTGCTGATCGACATGAAGTCGCCCGGCGTGACGGTACGCCCGATCAAACTACTTGACGGCGAGAGCGAGGTCAATGAGGTCTGGTTCGACAACGTTGAAGTGCCGGCCGACAACCTGATCGGCGAGGAAAACAAGGGCTGGACCTACGCCAAGCACCTGCTCAGCCACGAGCGCACCAATATTGCGGACGTGAACCGTTCCAAGCGCGAACTTGAACGCCTCAAGCGCATCGCCAAAGCCGAAGGCGTCTATGAAGACAGCCGTTTTCGCGACGAAATCGCCAAGCTTGAAGTCGACGTGGTGGCACTCGAAATGCTGGTGCTGCGCGTGCTCTCCGCCGAAAAATCAGGCAAGAACTCGCTTGATATTGCCGGCCTGCTGAAAATCCGCGGCAGCGAAATCCAGCAACGCTACGGCGAGCTGATGATGCTGGCCGCCGGCCCGTTCAGCCTGCCGTTTATTGAAGAGGCCATGGAAGCGGGCTGGCAAGGCAACTTCCCCGGCGGCGCGGTCGCCAACGCGCCACTGGCCGGGACCTATTTCAACCTGCGCAAGACGACGATTTACGGCGGCTCCAACGAAGTGCAGCGAAACATAGTTTCCCAGGTCGTACTCGGTTGAAGAAGCAAGATTTAAAGGACTAAGCAATCATGGATTTTGATTTCACCGACGACCAGCAACAACTGCGCGACGCGGTTCGCAAGTGGGTTGACAAAGGCTACGACTTCGGGCGCCGCAGCAGCATCGCCAGCGCGAGCGGGTTTTCACGCGAAGCTTACGGCGAGCTGGCCGAACTGGGCTTGCCCGGCCTCTACATCCCCGAAGCGGATGGCGGCCTGGGCATGGGGCCGGTTGAAGCCATGGTTGTCATGGAAGAGCTGGGTCGTGGCCTGGTTCTCGAGCCGTTTGTGCAGACGCTGATCGCGGGCGGCGTGCTTTCGGGCTATGCGCCAGAGGCTGTCAAAACGGCCTGGCTGCCCAAAATAGCTTCGGGTGAAAGCCTGGTGGTGCTGGCCTACCAGGAGCGCGCAGCGCGCTACCATTTCGAAAAATGTGATGCAAAAGCGGCTCACGTCCAGGATTCATGGTCACTGACTGCTACAAAAAGCATAGTACCCGCTGGCGACCAGGCAGACGCCTTCATCGTGCCCGCCATGGCCAATGGCGCGCTGGCGCTGTTTCTGGTGGAACGCCAATCGGCGGGCGTCGCCACGCAGGGGTATGTCACGCAAGATGGCGCGCGCGCGGCAGAAGTCAGGCTCGACAATGCGCCCGCCAGCCTGATTACCCTTGATGGCTTGAGCGCGCTCGAGCATGCCATTGACATCGGCATTGCCGCCAGCTGCGCCGAAGCCGTCGGCGTGATGGACAAGACACTGTCCATCACGGTCGACTACATGAACACCCGCAAGCAGTTTGGCGTGGTCATCAGCAGTTTTCAGGCGCTGCGCCACCGCGTCGCCGACATGAAGATGCAGCTCGAGCTAGCCCGCTCGATGAGTTACTACGCTTCGCTCAAACTCAATGCTCCGGCCGACGAACGCCGCCGGGCGCTGGCCAGGGCCAAGTACCAGCTGGGCATTTCAATGCGTTTTATCGGCCAGCAGGCGGTGCAGCTCCATGGCGGCATTGGCGTGACCGACGAGTACATCGTGAGCCATTATTTCAAGAAGCTGACCCAGCTTGAAATGACCTTTGGCGACATGCTGCACCATCTGGGCGAGGTGTCCAGACAGATGCAGGACACGGCGGGCGTGTTTGCCTAGGGTTTGGGGACATCAAGTACTCACCGATCTCGCCCGCTGTCGCCGTGATCCAGCCCGAGCAATCCAAATGCCGCTCATGAGTTTCGGTGCGTCAATCCCCGGCTTGAACGGCCGGCGAAAGTTGCCGGCCGACTTGCCGAACAGCAAGGCTCGCTGAAAGCCCGTCGGGCTCTTACTTCAGTGGAACGAAGTACCCGACGAAAGTGACGATCAGGGAGGTGTGTTGCGTCGTATCTTGCGCAAAGAAGCGGGCAGTTGGGGTGCTCCCAGCCTCGAAATAGGTCGTCACCGGTGCAGATATCACGCCAGCGGTCGGGTATGCCTTCGGGATGAAGATCGTGTTTCCATTGCCTTCAATGACGAACGCATCTATCACCGTGCCGATCTGGGAAGTAACATGGGTAATGACCAACCGTTTCCCGACGGGCACCGCATTGAAAGTAATGATGCAATGCGGGGCACAGGTTGAAGAATCCGAGATCGACTTCATTTCTTGGTAGGGATTCAAAACTTGTGGCGCAGGATTAACGTTTAACGTACCCGAAACCGCAACCGGAACCGGGCTCGCCGGGCCATTGATAACGGTTACCTGCTCGGGTGGCTGAGCGGCCAACGCACTGGTCCACACCAGGCAAAGCGTCTGTAGCGCGAGCGCCCCGAGCACGGCGCGCGCAGTTTTACCGGGGGTTGGAACAAAGTTCATAACAATCTCCTGAAAAAGTGGGGGCTCGGTTTGTCATGCCAAGAAGGGGCGGCTATTTGCGGTGACAGGCCAAGGATAGTTGTGGGCGAGAGGCGTTGCCATCCTCCCCAAGGAGGGAATCGTATGCGCGCCGTGCGCGAAAACGCGGGGACGGCGTACGATGCCCTGCAAGGCGGTCAAGACACAGAGCGCCCAACCCTGTTCCTTCGTAACGCGTGCCACTGTGATGTCGCAGGAGGATGCCGGCCCTTTCGACACATTTTTTGTTTTGGTCAATCGACAGGCAACTGTCGCAGCGGTTCAACTCAGGATTAAGGTGTCAGGAACCAAGAGGAATTTTTTGAACCGTTTCGGGCTTAGGCCTTCATGAAAGCACCAGCCGCAGCAGTTCTTCGCGCTTGTGGATGCCAAGCTTGCGATAGACCGTCTGGATGTGTTCCTTCAACGTTGTCTGGCCAATGCCGAGCTGCTTGGCAATTTCACACGTTTCAACGCCCCGGGCCAGCAAAAAACACACCTCGCGCTGCTTGTTCGAAAGCGGCATTTCCTTGATTTTTTGCAGTAGCCAAACCTCGATCGGAAGCTTTTTTTTCACGATGACGCCGTAGGAAGAAGGCTTGCCGGTGCTTTCTTGCAGCGCGTAGGCCCGAAGCTGAAACTCGCCCCACTTGTTGGCAATGATCCACGCCGGCGGGTCAGCAAGCAAGTTTTCATCGAACGCGCGCCTGACGCGATCAAACAGCGAGCACAGCGCAAGCTCCATGTCGTGGATACCAATCGTCGCCTCCCATCCAGGTGCCATGTTGTCAGCCAGCGCGTAAAGACATAACTCCCTGGCATGCGCCGACTGGTATTTCAACTGGCCTTCAAAATCAAACACCATCAAACCCGCATCGCCCGCTTCGATAAAGGACTCGGGTGTTTTCGCTTCATGCGAGATGGCATGGGCGATATACGGCAGCGTCTGCGCAAGATTGGCTTCGTCCTCGGCACTGAAATCAGCTTCGCCCCTACGCCTGAGCAGAAAAATCAGCCCGAGCGGACCATAGCGATCCCGGAGCACCCCATCAAGGGAATGTTCCAGTCCAAGCGATCCAAAAAGCCGCTCATGGCTCTCGGTACCTTCGAACCCGGGTCTAAAGGGCCAGCGAAAGTTGCCGGTCGATTTCCCGAACAGCAGGGCCTGCCGAAAGGACAGGCCGACATCATCAAAAAAGCGCAGGTGATGGTGCTTGAAGTAATCCAGCGCCCTGGCATCCGGTTTTTCGAAGTAGCCATTGACCACATTACCCAGTCTGTCGGTCCAGGCGAAATGTATCCGGTCCGACATCACGACCTGATGAAGATCAGCCAAAATTTGCGGCATGACGATGGACGATGTCAATCCCAGACAGCAGGTCTGACGTAGCCGCGCCATTTCCCCGGCTTTTTTGAACATTGCGGGCCCTCCCCACGCGTTGCATTGTGATCGCACGAGAGCAGACGCGTGCGCTGTGTGCCGTCAGCCACTAAGGCCAAATACCGGTCAGAAAGTCGCCGCCGTATCTTGTCGCACGGCACTACGATCCCCTCCCTGAGAAGGATAGCAACTTTACTGGTCAGGAACTATGGTTCGCGTGCCCTCTTACATTTGACACGCACTTGAGGAAATTGTTATGTACCCCTTATTGCAATCGAGGCGGCTTTCATCTGTGTTTTGCGTTCCGGTAATCGTGCTCGCATGCGCCGTCACCACACCAATGCGGGCAGACGAAAAGCCGAATGCCACCGCGCTGGAACTCATTGTTCCGTTCGGACCTGGCGGTGGCGCGGACCAGTTGGCGCGCGAAAGCGCGAAGCTTCTTACCGGCATTCTGGCTGCGCCCGTGACCGTGACGAACGTTCCCGGCGCCACCGGCAACACCGGCATGGCCAAGCTGATGGCCGCACCGAATGACTGCACCACGATGGCGGTGCTGACCGCCGATACGTTCTCGTTGCTTGCGTACCTGAACCCGGGCTGGAAAATGGCCGATGTCATCCCGCTGGCGATCATGATGAAGCAGCCTTCGGCGCTTTTCCTGCCAGCAAACAGCCACTTCAAAACCTGGGCCGACTTCGAGAAAGAAGCGCGCTTGCACCCCGACAAGCTGCACGTCGCGATCAGCGGGCTGGGCAGTCCAGACTACCTGATGCTGCAGCAGCTGGCCATCAAAGGCATCCGCCTTGCTCCGGTTCCGCTGTCCAATCCCGAGGAGCGCTACCGCGCGCCCTTCAACGGACAAGCCGATGCGCTGTACGACCAGCCCGGTGACGTACAGTCGCTTATCGACGCGAAGCAGCTGCGGCCCATCATCGTGTTCAACGCCGCGCGCCTTGCCGGCTTCAAGGACGTGCCGGCGTCCGGTGAACTGGGCTTTGGCAGTGGGCGCAACCAGTTCCGCGCCATCGTCGTCAGGGCCGGCACCGATCCGGCAAAGGTCAAGGTGCTGTCCGACGCGCTCGACAAGGTGGCGGTGATGCCGCAATACAGCAGCTTTCTAGAGCAGAAGGCAGCGTTCAGCAACAGCTACGTTCCAGGAAAGAGCGCCGGCGCGTTCATGCAGGGCGAACTTGATGCCATGAAGAAAATTGTCGAAGAGCTGCCTTTTCACGCGCGCTACATCCTCAAGGAGGGGGAATTCGAGCGCTATGTCGAACCGTTTTGAGGCTCAAACGAACGCTGCCTTTTTTCAGCTGAGCAGGCGTGATGACTTGGGAACGTGGGCGATCAGAAACTCCATCTGGTCCGCCAGAATCCGGCGGTTGCGCAAAATAAAGTCTTCCCACAGGCTGGGAACGTAAGGTGTGTAGAGCAGCGGCATGTGGGCCTGCTCGGGCGTGCGGTTGCTTTTTCGATGGTTGCAGGCGCGGCAGGCCGTAACCACGTTCATCCAGCTGTCAACACCCTGTTGCGCGAGCGGAATGATGTGCTCGCGCGTCAGGTCTTCTTCGTGCAGTGGATCACCACAGTAGGCGCAAACATTGCGGTCGCGCGCGAACAACTTGCCGTTGGTTAGCCCCGGAATCAGGTCGAAGGGGTTGATGTTGGGTACGCCCTTGGTGCCTATGATGCTGTTGACCGTGATGATGGATTGCTCGCCGGTAACGGCGTTGTGACCGCCATGAAAGGTGGCAATCCGCGCGCCCATCTCCCAGCGCACTTCGTCAGCCGCGTAATGCAGCACGGCCAGTTCAAGGCTGATCCACGCTTGTGGCAACCCCTGGGCTGAGAGTTTCAGGACCTTCAAAACGAACCTCCATGGGAATGGAAAAACGGCATCGAACTGTCAATGGATCAATATACCGCGAAACCATGAAAGCAACATGAAAACCGCGCTAAATTGATGCTTGCCCACGCTTTACCCCCCGCCCCGTACCGCACCGGCGGGCTGGACAGCTATAAAAACGATAATTGACTCCATGAAAATCTTCCGCGGCTACCAAAACCCCGAGCTCGCAGCGCAATGCGCCCTGACGATCGGCAATTTCGACGGGGTTCACCGTGGCCATCAGGCCATGCTGGCACTGCTGAAAAACGAGGCTCGGCACCGCGGTGTTCCCAGTTGCGCTGTCACCTTTGAGCCGCATCCGCGTGACTATTTTGCGGCGCTCGCGCACAAACCCGAGCTGGCTCCGGCACGCATCGCCACACTGCGGGACAAGCTCGGCGAACTCGAGCACTGCGGCATGGACCAGTGCGTAATCCTGCCCTTTAATGCCCGCCTGGCGTCGCAGCTGCCCGAGGTTTTCATTCAGGAAGTCCTGCTGAAGGGCCTGGGCGCGAAATACGTTCTGGTGGGTGACGACTTTCGCTTTGGTGCCAGGCGCACCGGCGACTACGCCATGCTGGACGCCGCTGGCGAACGGCTTGGGTTTGATGTGGCGCGCATGAACAGTTATGAGGTGAGCAACAGCCGGGTGTCCAGCTCGGCCGTACGTGACGCGCTGGCGCAGGGCGAAATGGCGCGGGTCACTGCACTGCTGGGCCGTCCTTACAGCATATCCGGCCATGTGGTGCATGGGCGCAAGCTGGGGCGGGAGCTGGGTTGTCGCACCCTCAACCTGCGGTTTGCGCACTGGAAGCCGGCTGCCAGCGGAATTTTTGCCGTGCAGGTACATGGTCTGGCTGAGCAGCCCCTGCCCGGCGTTGCCAATCTGGGCATTAGGCCTTCAATCGATTCCGAAGACGTCAACGGCGGTCGCGTGCTGCTTGAGACGCATTGTCTGGCCTGGCCGGCCAGCCTTGGCGCAGAAGGGGCATACGGTAAGATCATCCGCGTGGAACTGCTATACAAACTGCACGACGAATTGAAATACGAGGGTCTGGAAAGCCTGAAAAAAGGCATTGCCCAGGATTGTCGTGATGCCCGGACATTTTTTGCCCAGCCGCTTCCAGCGTCGATGCATATTGAGACCACCCGCCAGACCACGCGGGACCGAATTTAGACGATCTCATCCCCGTTGCCTTTATCTTTGCTTCCAGCCTCGCCTGCGAACGGCTTCGTTTTCGCCCTCATCCAGCGGCCCTGTTTTTTCAGGCCGAAGCCCCAAAAGCGCCATCGAAACACCTCATGCCTGATAAAAAAACCGATTACCGCAGCACCCTGAACCTGCCAGACACCCCCTTCCCCATGCGTGGCGACCTGCCCAGGCGGGAGCCGGAATGGGTCAAGGAATGGGAAGACGGGGGCCGCTACAAACGCTTGCGCGCTGCGCGTTGCGGCGCGCCGAAGTTTGTGCTGCATGACGGTCCGCCCTACGCCAACGGAAATATCCACATCGGCCACGCCGTCAACAAAATTCTGAAGGACATGGTCGTCAAGGCGCGCCAGCTCAAGGGGCTGGACGCGATCTATGTGCCAGGCTGGGACTGCCATGGCTTGCCGATTGAAAATGCAATTGAAAAACTTCATGGCCGCAACCTGCCGCGCGATGAAGTGCAGGCCAAAAGCCGCGCCTTTGCCACCGAGCAGATCGCCGGCCAGATGGCCGACTTCAAGCGCCTGGGCGTGCTGGGCGAATGGGACAACCCATACCGCACCATGGATTTCGGCAATGAAGCCAATGAAATTCGCGCCCTTAAACGCATCATCGAGCGCGGCTTTGTCTATCGCGGCCTGAAACCGGTGTACTGGTGTTTTGACTGCAGCTCCTCGCTGGCCGAGTTTGAAATCGAATACGCCGACAAAAAATCGCAGACGCTCGATGTCGGCTTCAAGTGCGCCGAGCCTGAAAAGCTGGCTGCCGCGTTTGGCTTGGGAACACTGGCGAAAGACGCTTTCGCGGTTATCTGGACCACCACCGCCTGGACCATTCCGGCCAATCAGGCGCTCAACCTCAACCCCGAACTGGACTACGCGCTGGTCGACACCGGGCGCGGCATCCTGCTGCTGGCCGCCGTGCTGGTCGAAAAATGCCTGGAGCGCTACCAGCTCGGCGGGACCCTTCTGGCCACCACGAAAGGGAAAAACCTGGCGTTGCTCAATTTCCAGCATCCGTTCTACGACGTCAAAGATGACGAGGGCAATTACGGCTACCGGCGTTTCAGCCCGGTGTTTCTGGCCGACTACGCGACCGCTGACGACGGCACGGGCATCGTGCATTCCTCGCCCGCTTACGGCGTGGAAGACTTCAACTCCTGCGTGGCCAATGGCATTGCGACTGACGATATCCTGAACCCGGTGCAGGGCAATGGCCGCTACGTTGATGAACTGCCGCTGTTTGGCGGACTCAATATCTGGAAAGCCGCGCCGCTGGTGATTGAGAAGCTGCGCGAACACGGCCGCCTGTTTGCCACGCACGACATTCTTCACAGCTACCCGCACTGCTGGCGCCACAAAACGCCGGTGATTTACCGCGCCGCCGCGCAGTGGTTCATCCGCATGGACGAGGAAACATCGGGCACCCAGGGCGTGTTTACAAAAGACAAGGCCGGCAGCACGCTGCGCCAGCTGGCGCTGGCCGCCATTGAAGAAACCAGCTTCTACCCGGAAAACGGCAAACTCCGCCTGCAAAGCATGATTGCCGGCCGGCCCGACTGGTGCATCAGCCGCCAGCGCAACTGGGGCGTGCCGCTGCCCTTTTTCATCCATACCGCCACCGGCGAACTGCATCCGCGCACCATGGAAATCATCGACCAGGCCGCCGACATGGTTGAGGCCGGCGGCATCGAGGCCTGGAGCAAGGCCAGCGCCGAATCGATCATTGGTGCCGACGCGCCCGACTACATCAAAAGCACCGACATTCTCGACGTGTGGTTTGACTCGGGCACGACGCACGACCATGTGCTGCGGCACAGCCACGCGGCGCAATCGACCTGGCCGGCGGATTTGTACCTTGAAGGCCACGACCAGCACCGGGGCTGGTTTCACTCGTCGCTGCTGACGGCTTGCGCCATGTATGACCACGCGCCGTACAAGGGCCTGCTGACGCATGGCTTCACGGTCGACGGCAAGGGCCGCAAGATGAGCAAGAGCGAAGGCAATGTGGTGGCGCCGCAAGCGGTCTCAGGCAAGCTGGGCGCCGAAATCATCCGCCTCTGGTGCGCCTCGACCGACTACTCGGGCGACCTCGCCATCGACGACAAGATTCTGGCCCGCGTGGTTGACGCCTACCGCCGCATCCGCAACACACTGCGCTTTTTGATGGCCAATGTCAGCGATTTCGACCCGGCGACAGACGCAGTGCCGTATGAAGACATGCTGGAGATCGACCGTTATGCACTGAGCCGCGCGGCGCAGTTGCAGGCAGGCATTCTGGCGCATTACGAGGTCTATGAGTTCCAACCGGTCGTTTCCAAGCTGCAGATCTATTGCAGCGAAGACCTGGGCTCCTTCTACCTCGACATTTTGAAAGACCGGCTTTACACGACCGGGCCGAAGTCGCTGGCACGGCGCAGCGCGCAAACCGCGCTGCACCAGATCACGCACGCGATGCTGCGCTGGATGGCGCCCTTCCTGAGCTTTACGGCGGAAGAAGCGTGGAAGATTTTTGGCAACTCTGACTCCATCTTCATCGAAACCTACACCGAAATCCCGGCACCGGATGAAGCGCTGCTCGCCAAATGGTCGCGCATCCGCGAGATCCGCGACGCGGTCAACAAGGACATTGAAGCCTTGCGCGCCGACGGCAAGGTGGGCTCGTCATTGCAGGCCAATGTGACGCTTGAAGTGAGTCCCGCCGACCATGCGCTGCTGGCCAGCTTGGGAGATGACCTGAAGTTTGTCTTCATCACCTCCGCAATTGATCTGGTTGCTGGCGCCGCCCTGCGGCCAAATGTCAGCACCAGCGCTGCCGTCAAATGCGAACGCTGCTGGCACTACCGCGATGACGTGGGCGTTGAACCGGCGCATCCAACGATTTGCGGCCGCTGCACCAGCAACCTGTTCGGCACGGGTGAAGTCCGGAAGTTCGCATAATGGCCAAGACCAGCTTCAAAAAAACGGCAGGCAGCATGCTGCCCTGGCTGGGCCTAGCGCTGATCTTGCTGATCGCCGACCAATTCACCAAGGTACTGATTCTGGGCTACTACCGCCTGGGGGACTCGACCTATGTCACCAGTTTTTTCAATGTCGTCCGGGTGCACAACACGGGCGCGGCATTTTCCTTCCTGGCGTCGGCTTCAGGCTGGCAGCGCTGGTTTTTTACCGCCATCGGTCTGGCCGCTGCGGTCTTTATCATCTGGATGCTCAAGTCCCATGCCGGGCAAAAGCTTTTTTCGTTTGCCATGGCCTGCATCCTGGGCGGTGCTGTGGGCAATGTGATTGACCGCACGCTGCACGGCTACGTGGTGGACTTCCTTGACTTCCACTATGGCGGCTGGCATTTTCCGGCCTTCAACATCGCCGACAGCGCGATCACCGTCGGTGCCATCTGCCTTGTGCTCGATGAGCTTCTGCGAGTCAGACGCGCCAAGTAAAGCCACCCCTGCGGCCAGCCTTGCCCGAGCCCGCGCTCGGGGTTCTTCCGCTCCGCAACAGCCCACGGTGCTCTGTGCGGGGCGCTGGCTGCTACTTAATTAATAGCTACTCATGACCGAAAGTATTGGACATGAAGCGGATTGGATACCAAAACGGTCTTGAAACAGGTAGTCGGGCTCGCCAGCCGGTTATTTGCCAGTGATTTTTGCGGCAGACGCCTTCAAAGCGTCAATATCGTGCAACCCGTGGTCTTGCGCGCTTCCAGTGCGCGGTGCGCCTCGGCCACATCAGCCAGGGCAAAGCGCTGATCGATGCGAATCTTGACCTTGCCGCTGCTGACCATCTCGAACAGGTCATCGGCCATTTCCTGCGTGCTTTCCCGCGTGGTGATGTGGCTGAACAAGGTCTGGCGCGTCACGTAGAGCGAGCCCTTGGGTCCCAGGATGCCGGGCGAAAACGGCGCGACCGGGCCGGAGGCATTGCCAAAGCTCGCCATCAAGCCGAAGGGGCGAAGGCAGTCGAGCGAACGATCAAAGGTGTCCTTGCCGACCGAGTCGTAGACCACCTTGACACCCTGGCCGCCGGTGATTTCCTTGACGCGGGCGACAAAATCTTCCGTCGCATAGTTGATGACGAAAGCCGCACCCAGCGATTTGGCCAGTGCGCATTTCTCGTCCGACCCAGCCGTTCCGATCAGCTGCAGGCCGAGGGCTTTGGCCCATTGGCAGGCGATCAGGCCGACGCCGCCGGCGGCCGCATGAAACAGCACGAAGTCACCCGGCTTTAACCCGCCCTGCGGCAGGGTGCGGCGCAGCAGGTACTGCGCGGTCAGGCCCTTGAGCATCATGGCGGCGCCGGTCTCGAACGAAATCGCATCCGGCAGCTTGCACACGCATTTGGCCGGCATCACCCGCGCTTCGCAGTAGCTACCCGGCGGCTGGCTGGCATAAGCGGCCCGGTCTCCCGGCTTCAGATGGGTCACGCCCTCACCCACGGCCTCGACCACGCCCGAGGCTTCCATGCCCAGTTGCAGCGGCATCGGCAGCTGGTACAGGCCGCTGCGCTGGTAAACGTCGATGAAGTTCAGGCCGATGGCCTTGTGGCGGATGCGGATTTCGCCAGGGCCGGGCTCGCCGACCTGAACCTCCACCAGTTTGAGTTCTTCAGGGCCGCCGTGCTGGTCAATACGCACGGCTTTGGAGGTTGTCTGGGTCATCGGGTGTTTCCTTGCGGTCTGTCAATGGATCAATGGAAGGTGTGGGCAACTATGGTGCCACGAATCACGACCGACTGCTTCGGGCAAGCACTGAAGAGTCCGGTACCGGCAACCTCTTGAAAGCAGCTTGGTACAGTCACGGCCATGACGCAACGCTTGAGCCCCGCCACCGCCCTGCTGCTGACGCTGCCTCCATTGCTCTGGGCCGGCAATGCGGTGGTCGGCCGCGCCGTGCATGAGTTGATTCCGCCGATGACGCTGAACTTCTTGCGCTGGCTGCTGGCCTTTGTCATTCTTGTGCCGCTGGCCTGGAGGGTGCTGCGGCCTGGCAGTGCGATGTGGACCGGCTGGAAACGCCTGTCGCTGCTCGGTCTGCTGGGCATTGGCTGCTACAACGCCCTGCAATACCTGGCGCTGCAAACCTCCACGCCGCTCAATGTGACGCTGGTGGCGTCCAGCATTCCGGTATGGATGCTGGCGGTGGGCGCGCTGTGCTTCGGAAAGCCGGTGTCGCGCCGGCAGGTGCTTGGGGCGCTGCTGTCGATTGCCGGCGTCCTGGTGGTCCTGTCGCGCGGGCAATGGTCACTGCTGCTGGCAGTGCGGCTGGTGCCGGGCGATATGTATGTGTTGCTGGCCACGCTGGCCTGGGCGTTTTACAGCTGGCTGCTGACCGAGCCGAAAGACCCGCCTGAACTTCGCCGCGACTGGGCGGCCTTTTTGCTCGCACAGATTTTTTTCGGCCTGGGCTGGTCGGGCCTGTTCGCGGCGGGCGAATGGTCGTTGGTCGATGCCCACATCCGCTGGGGCTGGCCATTGGCGGCAGCGCTGCTTTACATCGCCATCGGACCGGCCGTGCTGGCCTACCGCTGCTGGGGCCTGGGCCTGCAGCGGGTGGGCCCGGCGATGGCCGGTTTTTTCACCAACCTGACACCGCTGTTTGCCGCCCTGCTGTCAGCGGCTTTTCTGGGCGAATTGCCGCATCTCTATCATGGGCTGGCATTTTTGCTGATTGTGGGCGGGATCGTGGTGTCGGCGCGGCGTTAGGCAGTTGGACTCAATTTCCACGGTTTCCGCCCAGCGACGGAAACTCGGGCCCGGCGGATGAAGGCTGGCGCAATGCGGCAAGCCGCCGCGTCATGCTTTCAATCTCAAGGGTCTGGCCGGCCATGATCTCCTCAGCCAGTTGCCGGGTGGCCGGATCGCGGCCATGCCTGAGCACCAGCCGCGCCATGTCAACCGCGCCCGCATGGTGCGGAATCATCATCGCCAGAAAATCCGCGTCCGGATTGCCGCTGTAGTCCAGCGCATGCATGTCCTGCATCATGCGGGCCATGCCCGCCTCCATGGCTGCTTGAAACCCGGGCGCGGAGTTTGCCTGTAGGGTGGCATGGTCATGACCAGAGGCTTGCTGCGCCATCGCGTTGCCCGCCAGCACGACCGTGATGACGGCCAGCATGAGTCGCGTTCGAATCCTGGCGGCAGCGTTCATGCCGTCTGGCCTTTCACCCCGGGCCGCACGTACACCAGGTTGATGCTCTTCTTGTTGCGCAGGCCGCCCGACGGCAAGGCCAGGTTGCCCAGTGCAATTTGCGCGATGAAGTTTGGTTTGAACGGGTCGCTGACATCGAAGGCGCTGCAAACGGTTTGGCCGGCGTTTGGCGTGCCGGGCAGTTCGTCCTGCTCGTGGGCAACATAAAGCAAGGTGTTTTCAGGATTTGTCCACAGGCCATGCGATTCGCGACCGTGGCTGAAAAAGCTGCCTGTCATTTTGCGATCGCCGGTTTTTGCACTTCGGTCGATGATCGCAATCTGGCTTGAAGCCACGCCGCCGGGGCCACTGTCGTCTACCCGCGCGAGGCTGGCATACACCACACTGCCTTTTGCATTGGCCACGAATTCCACATGGTTGGGTCGCCCCATGGCACCCAGGGACACGCTGTCGAGCAGATCGAAACCCTCGCGCGTCGAACGGCATGACAACGCATCGGCCAGCTTGTGGGAGAACCAGACCTCCTGGCCGTCGGGTGTGGTTTTCATGAAGGGCGTGAAACCGAGTTTGTCCTGCGCGCTGATGTCGAGCGTGGTCAGGCGCTTCGGCTGCGAGTGGCCGTCGGCGCCCAGGTTGACTTGAAACACATCGACCTGGGCCACCTTCTGGCTGGCCACGAAAGCCAGCGAGCCTTCGCGGTTGAACCACACCTGCGCCGGTCCGTTGAGCGTTGGCAGGAACTGGCGCACCGATGAAACGTCGGAGCCGCGCAACTGCTTCAGCGCCCGGTCCACATCCAGAATCGCAATGCGGTCTTCACCGCGCAGGGTGACCCACAGCTCTTTGCCGTTGCGGCTGAACGTGGGCTCATGCGGCTCGCGTCCCAGCAGGATGCCGCTGGACAGGCGCTCCGGATTGGTGGTGGGTCCGGCCGCCAGATTGGGCGTGTTGCCGATCACGCGCTTTTCCACCGCGTCGATCAGGTAAATATTGCTGGAGCCGCGCCCGCTGGTGGCCAGCAGGCGGCCATCCGGTGACGGCACGGCGCCGTGCGCATCAATGCAGCCGTGGTACAGCGGTTTGTGAATCATGGCCGCATGGGTGGGGGCAATACCCGCCGTGATGTAGCGAAACGGCGGGCGCGCATCTTCATCAAAGCTGGTCAGATTGATGGTGGTTTCCACGGTGTTGGTGCGCGGGTCGATCACCACCAGCGTGTTGGAGTCTTCATTGGTGATGAAAACGCGGTCGCGGGCATCTATCGAACCTGTCGCGTTCTGGGCAAAGCTGGCGGGCAATGCTGCGGCAGTGGCGGCAGCGGCGGCCGTGTATTTAAGAATTTCGCGGCGATTGGCATTCATGACGTTCCTTTAATTAAACTGGCTTGCGTTGAAAACTAAAAAGGTATCCGGAGTTGCCTGGCGTGGGCGGATGAATTGGTGCAAGCGGCTTTGGCATGGCGAAAGCTCAAGCCCCGCCGAGCGCGTCGTAACCCTCTTTCGACATCCGCATCGTTTCGTCGCGGCCCGATCCGCTTGAGACCCTAGACACCTCACGGCTGACGTAAAGCGTCAGTCGCTGACCCAAGCCGTCGTGGTGCCTCCACTGCGCGACAGGTCCGGTATCACCTGGCAGCAAGCGGCCGCCGATCAGTTCATAACCTACCGCCTTCAGGCTCGGCCTCACCTCGGTGCCCAGGCGCTTGGACGGGCAGGTCACCAGTTGCTGCTCCTGCTCGGCACCAGCCTCTACCGGACGCCGCGCGTCTGGGCTGAACATCACATGGACCCGATCTGCCCGGCGGACAAAACCGTTCAGGCTTGCGACCTGGCGGGCCAGCACTGAGGGGTCAGCACGGGCGGCAAGGCGGGTGTTGAAGTTGTTGCCACTGCCGTCGGCGGCGTAAGATTTCTGCAAAATATTTCCTGAAGAAATTTTCCCCGCTTAAAAAGTTCCCGGATACGCTCCGCCATCGGCCAGCACGTTCTGGCCGGTCATGTAGGCGGCATGCACGCTGCACAGGAAAGCGCAGATCGCGCCGAACTCTTCGGGCGTACCAAAACGCCTGGCTGGAATATTCTTGCGCCGCGCATCGGCCAGCGCCTCCACCGGCTGGCCGGTCTTGTCCGAAGTCGCCTGCAGCATGCCCTTGATCCGGTCGGTGTCGAACACGCCGGGCAGCAGGTTATTGAGCGTGACACCCTTCGCGGCGAGCGGAGTGCGGGCCACGCCCGCAACAAAACCGGTCAGTCCGCTGCGGGCGCCGTTGGACAACCCAAGAACATCGATCGGCGCCTTCACCGAGCTGGAGGTGATGTTCACGATGCGTCCAAAGCCACGCGCGGCCATGCCATCAACCGTCGCCCTGATCAGTTCAATCGGCGTCAGCATGTTGGCATCGACCGCCTTGATCCAGGCGTCACGGTCCCAGTCGCGGAAATCGCCAGGCGGCGGGCCGCCGGCATTGGTCACCACAATGTCGAAATCCCTGCGAACTGCAAAGACGGCGGCCCGGCCTTCGACCGTGGTGATGTCTGCGGCAACAAATTGCACTTCCGCACTTGCGGGCCGGGCGCTGTCAGCTATCAATTTTTTGGCGGCAGCTTCCAGCACGCCGGCGCCCCGTGCCACGATCAGTACATGCACGCCTTCGCGCACCAGCGCCTGCGCGCAGCCCAAACCCAGCCCCTTGCTGGCGCCGCACACCAGTGCCCACTTGCCGGAAATACCTAAATCCATGTTGGCTCCTTGATCCGCATAGAGCGGACGAAAATCAACTCATGATAGCGGCCGCCAAGAAGCCACACTGGTCGGCTCAGGTGCCAGGAGAACTAGCGCAAGGTCCTGGTAAATACGAATATCCCGGCAATCACCAGCACCGTGCCGGCCGCGATCCAGGCCGTGAAGGGTTCGCCCAAAATTATCACCCCCATCAGAATCGTGGAAAGCGGCCCCAGCATGCCGGTCTGCGCGGCGAGGCTGGCGCCGATGCGCTCAATCGCCATCATCACCATCAGCACCGGAACGGCGGTGCAAAGGGTGGCGTTCAGCACTGACAGCCAGATCACCTCGGGCGCCACCGCGGCGGCGCTCAGCGGCCTGAGCAGCACAAACTGCAGCAGGCAAAAGAGGCAGGCCACTGTTGTCGCCATTCCGACCAGCCGCATGGCGCCAAGGCGTTTGACGATTTCGCCGCTATACACCAGGTAGACCGCGTAACTGACCGCGCTTAAAAACACCAGCAAGGCACCCCAGGCCACGTCAGCGCCTTGCAGGGTAACTTCATGGCTGAACACCAGCGCGATCCCGCAATAGCTGATCGCCATGCCGACGATCTGGTGCGCGGTGATACGGCGCTGATACAGCAGCAGCCCCAGCAGCAGCACCAGCGTCGGATTGAGGTACAGGATCAGCCGCTCCAGCGAGGCGCTGATATGAGCCAGCCCTGCAAAGTCCAGAAAGCTGGCCAGGTAATAGCCGGTGAAGCCCAGCCCGAACACACCCAGCCAGTCCTTGCGCGTGAGCGGCGCCTTGCCCCGGCTCGCCCACCAGGCCATGACTGCAAAAATCGGCAGCGCAAACAGCATGCGGTACATGATCAGGGTGACGGCATCGACGCCATGGCGGTAGGCCAGCTTGACGATGATCGCCTTGCCGCTGAACGCAATCGCGCCAAAGCCGGCGAGCAGCAAGCCCGGCGCTATGCTTTTAGTAGCTACCAATGACCGTTCTCTCTGGACGCGGGGCTTGTTTTGTTCTGAAATGGAGTTCAAGGGTACTTCTTCATTAAACCGGCAAGCGCCGGACCCGCAGACCCGGGACGGCAGCCATGATTGACGCCACGGCGCCACCGCGATCAACAGCCGCAACCGGATGCCGCGCTGGCTTCGTGAATGCGAGTTTGGCACGGAAGCGGAAGTGGCGTCATCGAGCTTTTGCGCGGCGCCCACCGTCACTGACGACGGCCACGATGGACGCTCCGGCAAATGATGCGTTATCAGCGCCGGGGCTCGCTGACGGTGCCGCGGCCTGAGCCGCGCAGACGCAGACGCAGACGCAGGCCATGCGAATTGATGCTGCACATCAAAAAGGCACCCGAAGGTGCCTTTTTGCAAGCTGGTCGAAAATTAAAAATCAGTCTTCGACAAAAGCTTCCTCACGCTTGCTTTTGATGGCCGGCAGCAGCACGATCACCAGCATCAGCACCGCCGCCGCCAGCAGGCCCGCAGAAATCGGGCGGGTCACAAAGACACTCCAGTCACCACGCGACAGCAGCAGCGCCCGGCGCAGGTTTTCCTCCATCATCGGGCCCAGAATGAAGCCCAGCAGCAAGGGCGCGGGTTCAGCACCCAGCTTGACAAAGATATAACCGATCACGCCAAACAAACCCACCATCCACACGTCAAAGGTGTTGTTGTTGGTGGAGTACACGCCAATGGCACAAAACAGCACGATCGCCGGAAACAGATAGCGGTAGGGTACCGTCAGCAGCTTGATCCACATGCCGATCAAAGGCAGGTTCAGGATGATCAGCATCGCATTGCCGATCCACATCGAGGCGATCAGGCCCCAGAAAAGCTCAGGGTTGCTGGTCATGACCTGGGGGCCGGGCTGGATGTTGTGAATCGTCATAGCGCCCACCATCAGGGCCATCACGGCATTGGGCGGAATCCCCAATGTGAGCAGCGGAATGAAGGAGGTCTGCGCGCCGGCATTGTTGGCGGACTCGGGCGAAGCCACGCCACGAATGTTGCCTTGGCCGAAAGGCACTTCGCCCGGCTTCATCTTGATTTTTTTCTCCAGTGCATAGGCAGCGAAGGCAGCCAGCAAGGCGCCGCCGCCTGGCAAAATGCCCAGCGCTGAACCCAGAAAGGTTCCGCGCAGCACGGCCGGCGTCATGTCCTTGAAATCCTGCTTGGTTGGCCACAGACCGGTCACCTTGGCGGTAAACACTTCGCGATCGCTCTCTGGCTGCGCCAGGTTGCTGATGATCTCGCCATAGCCGAACACGCCCATGGCAATCACCACAAAACCGATGCCATCGGTCAGCTCCGGAATGTCAAAGCTGAAGCGTGCAACACCCGAGTTCACATCGGTGCCGACCAGGCCCAGCAGCAGACCCAGCACGATCATCGCAATGGCTTTGAGCAGCGATCCGGAAGCCAGCACCACGGCGCCAATCAGGCCCAGCGTCATCAGCGCGAAATATTCGGCGGGACCGAATTTGAATGCCAGTTCGGTCAGTGGAGGGGCAAACGCCGCAAGAATCAGGGTGCCGACGCTGCCCGCAAAGAACGAGCCCAGACCGGCAGCCGCCAGCGCTGGCCCAGCTCGACCCTTTCTGGCCATCTGGTAACCGTCAATGCAGGTGACCACCGAAGAAGATTCTCCCGGCAAATTTACCAGAATGGCGGTCGTCGAACCGCCGTATTGCGCACCGTAATAAATACCGGCCAGCATGATCAGGGCAGAGACTGGCGGCAGCGCGTAGGTGGCGGGCAGCAACATGGCGATCGTGGCCACCGGTCCGATGCCCGGCAGCACGCCAATCAGCGTGCCCAGCAGGCAGCCAATAAAGGCGTAGAGCAGGTTTATGGGCGTGAACGCCACGCCAAAACCCAGCGACAAATGGGAAAGCAGTTCCATTTTTATTTCCTTAACCGGTGATGAAGGTGGGCCATACCGGGAACTGCAGCTTGAGCAGAAGCACGAAAGCGACGTAACTGCCAGCGGCGAGTATCGACGCCAGAATGAAGGTCGCCTTCACCCTCCAGCCGGTTTCCGCCATGCTGGCGATAAAGGTCAGCGCGTAGATGGCCACGATCATTCCCATGGCGGGCAGGCCGATTGAGGGTAATCCGCCAAGCAGTACGCCGAAGACCAGGTTGGCGGCAATGATGAAGAAGAGCGGCTTCCAGGCCCACTTGCCAATTTTGTCGCCGCCCACGGTTTCAACCACCAGCGCCTTGAAAGTGATGACCGCTCCCAGAATGGTCATCAATACGCCCAGATAAAGCGGGAAATAGCCGGGGCCCATGCGGGCACCCTCGCCGACGTTGTAAGTGGTGGCGCCCCATGCGAAGGCCACCCCGATGCCCATGAACATGAGCCCGGAAAAGAAGTCTTTTTGACTCTTGATATTCACGGTTTGTCTCCTCGCTGAAAAGATTGATCCGGCGGACCAATCTTTCATTTTGCTTTCAATTGACGGCAAAAAGCATGTGGCTTTCACCTATGCGGCCCTGAAGAACACGAAACCGCCGGTTCGGCCGGGGTTGCGCATGCCGCAGCGCCTCAGGACAGCGGCGGCGTGGAGGCCAGGATTTCTTCCACCGTGGTCAGTCCTTCTGCCACTTTCAGTGCGCCTGCCAGCCGCAGCGGGCGCATGCCCTCGGTAATCGCCTGGCGGCGCAGCGCGTCGATATTGGGCTCTTTTGAAATCTTTTCCTTGAAGCCCTCCGTTACCGTGAGCAACTCGTACAAACCCATGCGTCCCCTGAAGCCGGTCATGCGGCAATCCACGCAGCCCACCGGCTTGAAGGGCCGGTAGCCGCCGCTGATCTGCCAGGGCTTGACCAGCTCCGTCAGGGTTTCGCGCTCGGCATTTTCATCGGGTTCACGGCAGTTGCTGCACAGCGTACGCATCAGCCGCTGCGCCAAAACGCCCAGTAAGGTGGCACTGATAAGGTAGGGCGGCACACCGAGTTCCATCAGCCGCGACACCGCCGAAGGCGCGTCATTGGTGTGCAGGGTGCTGAACACAAGGTGGCCCGTCAACGCAGCCTGGACAGCCATTTCGGCGGTTGCGAGGTCACGGATTTCGCCCACCATGATGATGTCGGGGTCTTGCCGCATCAGTGCGCGCAGCCCTTCAGGAAAATCAAAATTCAGGTGCGGCTGGACCTGCGTCTGGTTGAATGAAGGCTCGATCATCTCGATCGGGTCTTCAATCGTGTTGACGTTGACCTCTTCGGTTGCCAGCCGCTTGAGCGTGGAATACAGCGTGGTGGTCTTGCCAGAACCGGTCGGGCCGGTCACCAGCACAATGCCGTAAGGCCGTTTGACCAACTGCTCCCAGCGCTCGGCGTCATGCTGGGAAAACCCCAACGCATCGAGACTCTTGACGGTGGTATCGGGATCAAAAATACGCATCACCATTTTTTCGCCGAAGGCCGTCGGCAAGGTCGACAGGCGCATTTCGATTTCATCGCCGCGCGGGTTGCGCGTCTTGATGCGGCCATCCTGCGGCCGGCGTTTTTCAACCACGTCCATGCGGCCCAACAGCTTGATGCGCGCCGTCATGGCGTTATGAACGCCCATCGGCAGCTGGTACACCGGATGCAGCACGCCATCAATGCGAAAACGAATCACGCCCTGCTCGCGCCGCGGCTCCAGATGAATGTCGCTGGCGCGCTGGTCAAAGGCGTATTGCCAGAGCCAGTCCACCACCTGCACCACGCCCTGATCGTTGGCGTCAAGCTGCTTGTTGCTCTTGTTGAGCTCGACCAGCTGCTCAAAGCTGGCGGAACCGGAACCGCCGCCCGCCTTGGCCGCAGCCTTGACCGATTTGGCCAGTGCGAAAAATTCGGCGGTGAACTTGGCAATTTCCAGCGGACTGGCAACCACCAGACGCACGCTGCGTTTTGATTGCCGTTCAACTTCGGACACCCAGTCGGTAATAAAAGGCTCGGCAGTCGCGATCACCACTTCGTGCGGCATCACCTTCACCGGCAGCACCTTGTGCCGCTCGGCGTACAAGGCGGACATGCTTTCGGCGACCTTGCCGACGTCCACCTTGAGCGGGTCTATGCGCAGGTAACTCAGCCCCGCGCGCCCGGCCAGCCAGCGGGAAATGGTTTCAATGTCCAGCGGCCTTCCATCGGCCACCCGCGTCATGCCGACACTGGCCAGCCTGACCAGGGGATGCTGGGCGCTTTGCACCTGCGAGCAACGGGCGATGGTGCGCTGCGCCTCGGCATTGCTGATCACTCCGTCCTCGTCAAGCCATTCCACCAGCTGGCGCCAGTCCAGCGGCCCCGTGTAAAGCTTGTGACCATGGGGGCTGACTGGGAATTTGGGGGGGATCACGGCACTCATGAAAAGCACTTTACCCCATCCGCAGCGTGGCGAAACCGTCGTTTCAGATCACCGGCGTGAAAAGTCGCAGCCATTTTTTGGCTGGCAAGTCCCAGCGCGATTCGATGACGCCGGCCCGCAGAAGGAGCTCGGCGCGCTCCGGCCGGCTCGGCTCGCGCTGTGCCAAGACCACCGTGTTGCCCTCGCGCGTCGGACGGAACGCCCAGATCGACTCGGGGCCAAACGCCTCTGCCATTTTGACCAGCGACTGCTCATAGCTGGAATCGCGGCCAAAAAGGTTGACGGTCATCACCCCGTCCTCGGTGAGAAGGCCGCGGCAGTGGGCATAAAAATCGGCGTCGTCCAGCACCGGCGCAGCCGCTTCGTGGTCGTACAGGTCAACGTGCAACAGGTCAACCGTGTCCTGGTGCACCGGTTTTTGAATCTCTGCGGCGGCATCGGCTTCAATGACGTGCAGCCTCGCATCATCGCGCGGCAGCTTGAACCAGATGCGGCACGCGGTGACGACCTGCGGATTGATTTCAATCGCGGTCGTTTTCATGCGCAGCTTTTTGTAGCAGAACTTGGTCAGCGCCGCCGAACCCAGGCCCAGCTGCATCGCGTGCTTTTTGGCGATGGACTCGGCATCGGTGAACAGCAGGCCGGCCATCATGCGCTGCACGTACTCCAGCTCAATGTCATAAGGCGCATCGCGCAGCATGGAGCCCTGCACCCATTCGGTACCCAGGTGCAGAAAGCGCACATCGCCGTAATCGGAAAAATTGACTTCCGGCAGATCCAAAGGCAAAGACGCTTTTTCTATCTCTTTTTTCGACATTCAAACCAATCCATGTTTTTCAAAAATTTCACGCCAGGCGGCAAGTTTTCGCTCGAACGACCAAGACGCATTGGCCGGGCTGGTCGACGGTAGCCTGTGAAATAGAATCCCCACGCCTTTCACGTCGTGTAATGCGCTGCCCCCCAGGGGTTCTGAACTAGCTGGGGGCGGCCCGGCGCTGCTTTCGATGCCCGCCACCAGCGCAGCGCTCACATGGCGCGCATGCTTGAAGCTCTCCGCGCCGTTGTGCGCAATCGCCTCAAGCGCGGGGCAAAGCCGCCTCAGGCCTGCAAAATCATTCACCACCGGGTTGCGGATATGGCTGTCCAGGCTGCCTTTGCGCTCACAGGCCGCGTACACATCCCACACGCCAAGCTGCTTCGAGAGCAACCACTTGCTACGAATTTGATAGCTACTTGTTACCGTACTCATTGGACAAGACGGAAAAACGGCTTGCAAAACCGGCCAGAACTGGTTTTGCGGGTGACCATAGTATTGGTGCGCGGCCAGCGAAGCGGTGCTGGGAAAACTGCCCAAAATCAGCAGGCGGGTATCGCTGCTGATGAGCGGCGGCAAGCCGGTCAGCACTGCAGCAAACCCCTGAGTTTTGGGAAAGCCTGCAACGCGTTCGCCGTGGTGGCGGCCGCCAGGGCCTCAGCCGGAATACCGCGCAGCCCTGCGAGCACGCCGGCAATGCGTGGCAACTCGCCCGGCTCGTTGCGGCCCTGCGCCTGCCCGTCGGCGCGTTGCTGCGCGGTTTTGTAAAGCCAGTGCGGAGGAATATCCGGCGAGTCGGTCTCCATCACCAGCGCGTCCAGCGGCAGCTCGGCGGCCAGGCGCCTGATTTGCAAGGCCGACTCAAACGTGACGGTGCCGCCAAAACCAAGCTTGAAGCCGAGCTTGATGAATTCGCGCGCCTGGATCGAACTGCCGTTGAAAGCGTGGCCAGTACCGCTCCAGCCGCCTTCTGGCACGAGTTCGCGCAAATGCTTGAGCAGTTTGTCGGCGGAGCGCCGTACATGGAGAATGACCGGCAGGCGGTGCTTGCGCGCCAGTTTGAGTTGCTCGCGGTAGAAATACTCCTGGCGCGTTCGCATGGCGCTTTGCATCAGCTCAGGTACAAAATAATCGAGTCCGATTTCTCCCACCGCGACCAAGCGCGGGTCTGACCTTCTGCGGCCGAGTTCCGCGTCCAGCGCCTGCAAGTCAGTGTCCTGCGCCCCGGGCACACAAAGCGGATGGATACCCAGCGCGTAGCTGTCGGAAAATTCGTGGGCCAGCAGGCGAACCGCCTCGAAATTGCTCACCGCCACCGCGGGCAGCACACAATGGGCGACCTGGTGATCAACAGCGCGCGCGCGCACCAAAGCCCGATCGGGCGCGAACTCAGCGGCGTCAAGGTGACAATGTGTATCAATCCAGAAGTTCATTCAATCACGCAGTGAGGGGAGCAAAAGTACCTAGGCCGGAGATATTGACACACAAATGAAACAAGGACACGCTATGCTTTTTGGAACGAAATGCCCTCGCCCGCTTGGGGTCTTTAACTCTGACTTCTTTTGCGTTTGTCATCGCTCAACCCGGAAACCAAAATGAAATTATCTCGCCTGATCATTGGCGCCAGTCTTGTGGCGTCCACGCTGTCCAGCCCCTTGTGGGCACAGGACCAGAAACTTCGTCTGATCAGCTGGGCCGACTATGTGCCGGCAGAGGTGGTGGCGCAGTTCAAGAAGGAAACCGGCATTGACGTCGAGGTCACGCTGTCGAACAACGAGGAAATGATCTCCAAGCTGCGCGCCACGGGCGGCGCAGGTTTTGATCTGGCCCAGCCCTCGCAGGACCGCATCACTGGACCGCAGCAGGAATTTGGTATCTACAAGCCGATGGATTTAGCCAAGATCAAGACCGAGCTGTTCATCCCCGCCATGCTGGACGCCACAAAAAAGAACACCACGCTGGCCGGCAAGGTTTATGGCCTGCCGCACATCTGGGGCACTGACGGCCTGGTCGTGAACACCAAACTCACCACCATGAACGACTATCCCGACCTGTGCAAGCCCGATGTCAAGGGCAAAACCGCCGTCCGCCTGAAACGCCCGACCCTGCTGGCGTTTGCCTTTGCCTCGGGCAAAGATCCGTTTGCGCTGTACAACGACCCCAAGGCCTATGGCGCGCTGATGGACGAAGTCGGCAAAACCATGGTGGCCTGCAAGAGCAACATCAGGTTTTACTGGGACAACAAAGACCAGTTGCTGAACGGCATGCGCGCCGGTGAAGTGGTAGGCGCCATGATGTGGGACACTGGCGGCTGGAAGCTCAACAGCGAGAAACCCGAGATCCAGTACATCGCGCCCAAGTCAGGCGCACTCGGCTGGATCGACACCTATGCGCTTCCCGCCAAGGGCCGCAACGATGCGGCTGCCTACGCCTGGATCAACTTCAACATGCGGCCCGAAATCGCCGCCAAGGTGGCGGGTTCCGCCGGCAACTTCACCGCCGCCAAAGGCGCTGACCAGCTGATGGACGCCAAGCTCAAGGCCCAGTTCGCCGCCAGCTTCCCGGAAGCGGCACTGAAAAACGTGAAATGGTACCCCGCAGTGCCGGCTGGTATCGAAGACATCGAAGGCCGCGTACTCGACCGCATCAAGGCCGCGCAGTAAGGCCTGGCCGCGACGCAAACGGTGCCTGTCGACCTTCAGGCCGAGCACATCGGTAAACGCTACGCAGGTCAGCTTGCGGTGAAGGACTTGTCCTTTACCGTCGAGCGCGGCAGTTTTTTCTCCATCCTCGGCCCCTCGGGCTGCGGCAAGACCACGCTGCTGCGAATGGTTGCGGGGTTTCTGGAGCCGGATACCGGCCAGATCCATATTGGCGGCAAGCCCATGAATGGCGTGCCGCCCAACCGGCGACCGGTCAACATGGTGTTCCAGCACCTGGCACTTTTTCCCATGATGTCGGTCGGCGAAAACGTCGGCTATGGCCTGGTCAGGCGCGGCTTGAGGCGCGCCGAAATCGCCCAACGAGTGGGTGCCATCCTCGAACGCGTCAGCCTGGCCGGCATGCAGCACAAGCGCGTCGACCAGCTTTCTGGCGGACAAAGACAGCGGGTGGCGATTGCCCGCAGCCTGGTGCTCGAGCCAACGCTGCTGCTGCTCGACGAACCGCTTGGGGCGCTTGACCTCAAGCTGCGCGAGCACATGAAGATCGAGCTCAAGCAGTTGCAGTCGTCGTTCGGCACGACTTTTGTCTACATCACGCACGACCAGTCCGAGGCGCTGGTTCTGTCCGACCATGTCGCCGTCATGAACGCCGGCAGTTTTGAGCAGGTCGGCACACCGCAGCAGCTCTACTACCAGCCACAAACGCCATTCGTGGCCGGGTTTGTCGGCGCCAACAACAAGTTTGCAGGACGCGCGATGCCGACCGATGTTGCCAATCATGGCCTGGTGTCCTTCACGACCGCGCAGGGGCTGGCCCTGCATGCCCGCGCTGTCGGTCGGGTTGACGCCGGCCAGGCCGTCGAAGCTTTTGTCCGGCCGGAGGCTGTCAGCCTGGCTCGCCATGCGGCTGAACTGCCAGCGGAGCATCCTCGGCATGCGGGTCAGGTCGAAAACCTGCTGTTTGACGGCGCCAACTCAGCCGTGCTGCTGCGCGAGGCGACAAGCCGCACGGAATTTCGAATCGCCCTGCCGCAAACCGGAAAATTTTCCGACCTGCGCATCGGTGAAACCGTCGCCTTCACTTTTGACCCCCGGCACGCGGTTTGTTTCGCCACCGGAAGCGCCTGATTTGATGACTACCACCACGGCACCAAGCGGAGGCGCCGGCGCCTCAGGTTTGCAGGCCAGGCTCATGCTTATGCTGCTGCTGGCCCCAGCGCTGATCTGGCTGGTGGGTCTGATCGTGCTGCCGCATATTGACCTGGCGATTATCTCGCTGCGCGAGCGCGTCGCGCCAAGGCAGTATGTGCCCAGCCTGGCGCAATACCGCACCTTCATCGACGAGCCGCTGTATTGGCACACGTTTGTACGCACCGCTCTCATGTCCATCTTGGCGACGCTGATCACGCTGCTGCTAGCCTTCCCTATTGCCTGGACGATTGCCAAGCTGGTGCGTGGCCGCACCAAATCCCTGCTGCTGGTGCTGTGCCTGATTCCTTTCTGGGTCAGTGAAACCGTGCGAACGCTGGGTTGGATGATCTTGCTGCGCGAGTCGGGCGTGTTGCCGGCGTTCCTGATCCGGCTCGGGATTACTGAGGTGCCGGTGGAAATGCTCTACCGCGACACGACGATTCTGGTCGGACTGGTTTACACCTCCATGCTGTTCATGGTGGTGCCGCTGATCAGCGCACTGGAAAGCCTGGATGACGCGCTGATTGAAGCAGCCTACGACCTTGGCGGCAACGGCCTGTCCATCCTGCGCCAGATCGTGATTCCGCACGCCGCGCCCGGCATTCTGGCGGGCTGCATCGTGGTCTTCATGCTGACGCTGGGCAATTACCTAACACCCACCTTGCTCGGCGGCAAAAACTCGCTCTGGTTTACCGAGCAGATTTACACGCAGTTCATTACCCGCTTCAACTGGGAACAGGGCGCGGCTTTCGGCTTCTTGCTGCTGGGGCTGTCCACCGCCATCGTCTGGCTGGGCCTGAAGCTCACCGGCCAGAAGTTTGGCGAAGTGATGAACAGGACATGACACACCCCCGTTGCCGCTCACTTCGTGTAGCGTCCTCCCCGCTTGAAGGGGGAAACCGCTGCGGCCCGGCAAAGCCGGTTCCGCGCGGTCACTTGGATATCCCCGTTGCGGGCAGTCTGTTTGCAACCGCGCGAGTACCCACGGCGTTGGCCGTTGGAGTTTCGGCATGATTGCCTCCCTGCCCCGCCCTGCCTGGCTGCGCGTCAGCACAGTGGCCTACGCCGTGCTGTTTTTCTCCTTTCTTTTCCTGCCGCTGGTGGTGGTGGCGGTTTTTGCCTTCAACGACGCGCCCTACCCCGCGCCGCCCTGGCGCGGTTTCACGCTGGACTGGTTTTTTGGCCGGCATGGCGAGCGCACCGGCCTGTTGGCCGACGGCCCGCTGCTAGCCAGCCTTTGGACCAGCGTGGTGGTGGCCTGCTGGGTCACGCTGCTGACCTTACTGGTGGGAACCAGTAACGCCTTTTTGATCGAACGCGGCCGGTTTCCGGGCAAGCAGGCGCTGTCGCTGATGATGCTGGCGCCGCTGGTGATTCCGGGCGTGATTCTGGGTATCTCGATCCTGGCTTTTGCCAGCCGGATGGCGCAGTTTGCGGAGGATCTGTGGGGGTTAGAACTTGACTTCCTGCGCCCCGGCCTGCCGCTGGTAGTAATAGGCCAGTTTTCCTACATCGTCTCGATTGCCACGCTCATCATCACCGCGCGCCTGAAACGCCTGGACATCACGCTGGAAGAGGCGGCCTACAGCCTTGGCGCTTCCCGCGCAGCGGTATTTTTCACCATCACGCTGCCGGCCCTGAAGCCTGCGCTGGTCGGAGCCGCCGCCATTTCATTCCTGATGTCTTTCGAAAACTTCAACACCACGCTGATGCTGGTCGGCTCGGACTCCCCGCTCACCGTCATGATGTACGGTCGAATGCGCGAAGGGGCCACCCCGGTGCTCAATGCCGTCAGTCTTTTTCTCATGCTGGCTACTGCCGCGTTGGCGCTGGCGCTGATGCGCATGCAGGTTCGCCGCGAAGCGGCTTGAAAACACTGGAAACCGGCGGTTACAGCGATTTTTTGGCGCTGCCTCCGAGCCGTGCAGAAATTTAAAAATCGTGATACGGTGCAGTGCTTGATCCACAGTTCTTGACATTTACCTCACAGGTGAACGGATGCGAAGGCCCGCCCTTTACAGCAGCTCCAGCCGTCCGGTGCAGCACATCGACGCGAGCGCTGCCACGGGCAGTGACCGGAACGAGTCATCGTTTTCGCAACCTGCTTCTATTGATGCGGCCACTTCTGCCATAGCGGCCTCTCATCCCCGTCCTTCCAGTTTGTCGCGCCTTGCCAGACGTCTGGCGGACCATCAGCTGTATCTGCTCTGGTCATTGGTCGGCCTGCTGGCCCTGTTGCTGGCGATCAGTTTTTTCTTTCCGCTGCGGTCCGCGGGCCTGCGGCTTACCCAGAGTGATATTGACGCAGCCGTTTTGAAAACGCTGGAAACCAGCCCGCTGCCCTCGCCTGCAGCCAGGGCCTACGACGCCATCATTCCTTCAGTCGTGCGCGTGGTGGGTTTGAACAAAAGCGTCAAGGGCAAGGACGGTAAGGAAGACGCCGAGCGCAGCGTGGGTACCGGCGTGGTCATTGTGGACAAGGGCATCATCCTGACCAACCTGCATGTGGTGCAGGGAGCGGAAACCATCAAGGTCACCTTCGCGGACGGACTGGAGTCCATCGCCACAATTACCGGCATACAGGCGGAAAACGATCTCGCGGTCTTGCAGGCGCACACAATTCCCGACGATTTGGCAGCCGCCACCATGCGCTCCACCGCCGAACTGGTGCCAGGCGATCAGGTCATGGCAGTCGGCTATCCATTTGGCATTGGTCCCTCAGCTTCAGCCGGCATCGTGTCCGGACTTCAACGCACGTTTCGCTCGCCCGAAGGCAAGCAGCAGATGACCAACCTGATCCAGTTCGACGCGGCGGCCAATCCGGGAAATTCCGGCGGCCCCCTGGTCACCATGGATGGCGCGGTGGTGGGCATCGTCACTGCCATTTACAACCCCAACCACCAGCGCACGTTTGTCGGCATCGGTTTTGCCGTGCCGATTGAAAGCGCCGCATCTGCGGCCGGCATGCCGCCTTTCTGAAAGATCCATATGGAAACAACCACCCCGGATCATTTTCCGGGCGGCGACAGCACCGCGCAGCTGATGGAACAAATTCTCTACGAAGTCAAACGCGTGGTAGTTGGACAAGACCGTTTTCTCGAACGCATGATGGTGGCTATTCTTGCGCAAGGCCATCTGCTGGTGGAGGGTGTTCCAGGCCTGGCCAAGACCCTGACTGTGAAAACGCTGGCCAGCACCATCCAGGGCGAATTCAAGCGCATCCAGTTCACGCCTGATCTGGTGCCGGCCGATCTCATAGGCACGCGCATCTACAACCAGAAAACTGGCGAATTCAGCACCTCGCTGGGCCCGGTCTTCACCAATCTGCTGCTGGCTGACGAAATTAACCGAGCGCCCGCCAAGGTGCAAAGCGCGCTGCTGGAGGTGATGCAGGAGCGGCAGGTGACGATTGCCGGCATAACCCATCGGGTGCCCTCGCCTTTCCTCGTCATGGCGACGCAAAACCCGATCGAGACTGAAGGCACTTACCCGCTGCCTGAAGCGCAGGTAGACCGCTTCATGATGAAGGTGCTGGTGGAGTACCCGACCGACGAGGAAGAATTTGTCATAGTGCAGCGCGTCACCGGCCCTGCTATTGCCGTGTCAGCCGTAGCCACGACCGGGCAACTGGCCGCCCTGCAGGCTGAATGCAGACGCATTTATGTTGACCCTTCGCTGGTGCAGTATGCGGTGCGGCTGGTTTCCAGCACCCGCAATCCCGCGAAACATGGGCTGCACGACCTGCAACGCTTCATCACGTTTGGTGCCAGTCCGCGTGCCACCATCAACCTTACTGAAGGTGCCCGTGCGCTCGCCATGTTGCGCGGCCGCAGTTATGCCTTGCCGGAAGACATGACGGACCTGGTACCCGACGTGCTTCGCCACCGTCTGGTTTTGTCTTACGAAGCGCTGTCCGAAGGTCTCCTGGCCGACCAGATCATCGGCAAGATCATGGCCAGACTGCAACCGCCCGCCAAACCTCTCGCCCATGAAAAACTCGCTGCCTAACGATATGCGTCGCCACGATCCGCCGTTGTACGCGCCGCTTCCCCCTGAGGGGGCCACCCCGCCTGCGGCCTGGCCAAACCGGTTCTGCGGCCATAACCTGCAAGGTCGGGAAATTTTGCCTGTGCGTCCCGAGATATCAGGCGATAACTGGGAAGTCACCCGTGCCTAGGCTGTCGCTTGCCTCGCGGCTGCCTGCAGGCTCAGCGCCGGCAGAAGGCGCCGAACAATTACTGCGCCGGCTGGAGTGGTCGGTCGTGCGCCGCCTCGACGGGCTGCTGCAGGGCGACTACCGCACCCTGATGCGCGGTACCGGCATGGACCTGGCTGACCTGCGTGAGTACCAGCATCACGACGATGTACGCCACATCGACTGGAACGTCACTGCCCGACTGCAGCAGGCGCATGTTCGCGTCTTCACCGAGGATCGCGAAATGAGCGCGTGGTTCCTGCTTGACCTGAGCCCGTCGATGGATTTCGGTTCTGGCGAGCAGCACAAGCGAGAGGTATCCACCGAATTCGTCGCCGTGCTGGCGCGCCTGTTGACTCGTCACCGAAACCGGGTCGGCGCGGTGCTTTATGGCTCAGGTGTCGACACCATCATTCCCGCGCGCGGTGGCCGGAACCACGTACTGCGGCTTTTGCACGCGCTGCAGCATCAGCCGATGGCAGACGACGGCAGCACTGGTGCGACCCGCTTAAGCGAGCTGCTGCAGTCCGCCAGCAATGCGGTGCGCCGGCGCTCCACACTGTTTGTGGTGTCCGATTTCATTAGCGAACCCGGCTGGGAAAAGCCGCTGGGCTTGCTTGCCCAACGCCACGATGTGCTTGCCGTGCGCCTGCTTGATCCACTGGAACTGGAGCTACCCGACCTGGGACTGATTCCGATCCGCGACGTTGAAACAGGCGAGCAATTGCTGGTTGACACCCATGACTCCGGTTTTCGCATGCGCTTTGCCAGCATCGCGGCCCAGCGCGAAGCTGAGTTGCGGCTGACGCTGGCACGGGCCGGTGTGGATACGCTGGAGCTTTCAACCGATGACAATCTGGTCGACGCCATCCTGCGGTTTAGCGACTTGCGCAAACGCCATAGCCGTGTGTCAGGAGCCCAGGCCGCGGCGGGCCGCAGGGTGCCTGTCCAACTGAGCCACGCCTGAGGCGCACACCAAGGAAGCACCATGACCTTTCTCTGGCCCCAGTTTCTCTGGCTTATGCTGGCCATTCCGGTGCTGGTCGCAGTGTACGTCTGGCTGCTTGGCCGCAAGAAAAAAATGGCTTTGCGTTACGCCAGCCTGTCCATCGTGCGGGAAGCCATGGGCGCAGGCCAGAGCTTTCGCAGGCATATTCCGCCGCTGCTGTTTTTACTTTCTCTTGCCGCCATGCTGGTGGCTGCGTCCCGACCTTTTGCCTTAATCTCCTTGCCCTCGCAAAACGAAACCATCATGCTGGCCATGGATGTGTCGGGCAGTATGCGGGCGACGGATGTGTTGCCCAACCGCCTGGTCGCTTCGCAGAACGCCGCCAAGGCTTTCCTGGCCGAGTTACCGCACCAGGTCCGGGTCGGTATTGTTGCCTTTGCCGGTACCGCCGCCGTGGTGCAACCGCCCACCCTGAACCGCGAAGACCTGACGACGGCCATTGATAAATTCCAGTTGCAGCGCGGCACGGCTATTGGCAACGGTATTGTGGTGTCGCTGGCCGAGCTTTTCCCCGATGCGGGGATTGATCTGGAGTCGATGCAATATGGCCGCGACCGGCCGCGCGGCACCTCGCTGGACCAGTCTCTCGCAAACCGCGCAGATGCCAGGAATGTGAAAAAGGAATTCATACCACTGGCTCCCGGCTCCTACACGTCGGCCGCGATAATTTTGTTGACCGATGGTCAACGCACCACTGGAATTGATTCACTCGACGCCGCCAAGGTGGCGGCAGACCGCGGCGTGCGCGTCTACACGGTCGGCGTGGGCACGGTGGAGGGCGAAACGATCGGCTTCGAAGGCTGGTCCATGCGCGTCAAACTCGACGAGGAAACCCTCAAAAGCATTGCCCGCGCCACGCAAGCCGAATACTTTTACGCAGGTACGGCAGGCGACCTCAAGAAGGTCTATGAAACGCTCAGCGCCAGGCTGACCGTCGAGAAAAAGAAAACTGAAATATCGGGATTGCTGGCTCTGGTGGCAGCGGCGCTGGCGCTTGCCTCGGCGGCCTTGTCGCTGCTCTGGTTTAATCGGATTTTGTGAGGCAGGCAGCGTCGTCGTGACGGTTGGTCAAAAAAGCGAAGCCGGCTCATCCGCGCCGAAGCAGCTACCAAAGTGATACGCTGCAGCCCAAACCCGTCGCGTGACGACCAGTCGCGCCATTCCAGGGCTCGCCAATGATTCTGCACTGCTGATGCAATACCGACTGGCGATTTAAACTATGAACTGCATGCATTTCTTTACGCTTGAGCACAGCAAGTTGGCGTACCGCGCCGACTTCGCACTGTACGGGACCGCTTCGGTGGCCCTGGCAGCTTTTCTGATGATCGCAGCGCCGCGTGAGCAGCATTTTCAGATCTTGGCCTTTGCGCTAATTGGCTTGGCGAGCTGGACGCTCATCGAGTATGCCTTGCACCGCTTCGTGCTGCACGGTTTGCGCCCATTCAGCACCTGGCATGCAACGCACCATCGGCGTCCAGCGGCACTGATCAGCACACCGACAATCCTGAGCGCCACGCTGATTGCAACACTGGTGTTTCTTCCCGAGCTGATTCTGGGCGGCCTGTGGCGCGCCTGCGCCCTGACATTTGGCGTATTGACTGGCTACCTCGCGTATTCGGTCGCCCACCATGCATCACACCACTGGCGCGCGAACCATGCCTGGCTGAAGCGGCGCAAACACTGGCATGCGCTGCACCATAGTTCTCTCGCTAAACCTGGCCACTATGGCGTGACCAGCGCGTTTTGGGATCACGTGTTTGGAAGTCAACACCGATAATTCAATCGGTTGTTTTTCGTCAATTACGCCGCGATGATGTCTGGACTTTTGCAGAATTTGGATTTTTGAATTGAGTTGAAACAGACATGAATGGCGCCGCGCTTTACAAGCGCCTTCCCTGGCTGAAGGCACAATGGTCTGTCAATTCGTAAGTTAGGCTCTTGGCGATCAGTTCCCTTGAAGCCGGTTGGCAGCCATCGACAAGAGCGCTGCTGATTGCGTGGAGCCGGAACTGCAGGCATCTATCGGCTTCGCTGAAGACCCGCAACAGTAATACAGGGGACCTCTCTGGCTGCGCGGCGAAATGCCAGTGATTGCAACGGATGGGATGGTGGACGAGGAGCGCAACCGCGTCACGCTGTGCCGCTGTGGGCAGCCCGCAACAAACCGCTCAGCGATGGCAGACACGCCGCCGTCAAATTGCGCGAAAACTACTTGTTTTGAGAGCCCATACCAAAGGCTGGCGTCGGTATTTCAGCCTTTGGCAAAACAATGCCTTTTACGCCGCCGACAGCGTTCCCAAGACCAGCCTGAGCTGACGCCCGCAGCGCGCCGCCAGCGCTTCGTCGTGCGTCACCAGGACAAACGCCGTACCGTGCTCGCGAGCCAGTTCCAGCATCAGTTCAAACACGCTGTCAGCGGTGGCCCGGTCCAGGTTGCCGGTGGGCTCGTCGGCCAACACGCAAGCCGGTCGCGTCACGAGTGCGCGGGCTATTGCCACCCGCTGGCGTTCGCCTCCTGAAAGCTCGGAAGGGCGGTGATGAATGCGGTCTCCCAGGCCCACCGTCGCCAGCATTTTCATCGCTACTTCCGACGCTTTTTCGCGGGCCTGCCGCCTGATCCACAGGGGCATGGCAACATTGTCCAGCGCGCTGAACTCGGGCAGCAGGTGGTGAAACTGGTAGACAAACCCCAAGTGCTGGTTGCGCAGATCACCCTGCTGGGTGGGGGACAGCGACGACAACAGCTGACCCTTGATTTCCACTTGGCCGTCCGTCGGCGCGTCAAGCCCGCCCATGAGATGAAGCAAGGTGCTTTTGCCAGAACCCGAGGCGCCGACGATGGCCAGCGTTTCACCGCGATGCACCTGCAGATCAACGCCTTTGAGTACGGTCACATCGAGTCGGCCTTCGCTAAAACGCTTGGTAAGGCCACTGGCTTTCAAAACTACTTCACTCATAGCGCAGGGCCTCCGCCGGGTTCACGCGGCTGGCGCGCCAGCTCGGATAGATGGTTGCCAGAAAAGACAGCACCAGCGAAATGACGACGATCGGCATGATGTCGCTGTACTGCGGCTCGCTGGGCATGCGGCTGATCAGGTAGATGTCCCTGGGCAGGAAACTGGCGTGGAACAGCTGCTCCAGCGCCGGAACGATCACGTCGATGTTAAAAGCGATGCCCAGGCCCAGCAGCAAGCCCGAGAGCGTGCCAATCACGCCGACCATGGCGCCCTGAACCATGAAGATTCCCATAATGCTTTTCGGGCTGGCGCCCAGGGTGCGCAAGATGGCGATATCGGCGCGTTTGTCAGTCACGGTCATGACCAGCGTGCTGACCAGATTGAAAGCCGCCACGGCGACGATGAGCGTCAGGATGATGAACATCATGCGTTTTTCCAGCTCCACCGCAGAAAACCAGGTCTTGTTCTGCCGCGTCCAGTCGCGGATCAGCAAGTCACCGCTGAGGGTTTTGGACAGTTCCTGCGCCACGTCCCGCGCCTTGTGCAAATCCTTGAGCTTGATGCGAATGCCGGTCGGCCCCTCGAGCCGGAAAATCTTGGCGGCGTCGTCCTGGTGCATCATGACCAGCGCCGAATCGTATTCAAAGTGCCCTGAATCGAAGGTGCCCACCACCGTCATCTGCTTGAGCCGCGGAACCACGCCGGCGGGGGTGACTTGACCGCTGGGCGCAATCAGCGTAACCGTGTCCCCTTCGCGCACGCCCATGGCGCGCGCCAGCTCGCCGCCCAGCACCACGCCAAAGCCGCCGCTGACAAGTTTTGGAAAGGCGGTTTTCTCAAGCTCGACGGCCAGGTCAGTCACCTGTCCTTCCAGCGCCGGATCAATACCTCTTACCATCGTGCCTTTCATGTCTTCACCGCGCGCCAAAAGAGCTTGTGCCGCTATAAAAGTTGCAGCGCCGACGACCTCGGGATTGGCCTTGATTTCGGCCAGGGTTTTCTGCGGGTCGACCAGGGCCGTGCCATTCGGAGCAAACACCTCGATGTGCGAGATCACGCCCAGCATGCGGTCGCGAACTTCCTTCTGGAAGCCGTTCATCACACTCAACACAATGATCAGTGCCGCCACACCCAGCGCAATGCCCCGCATTGAGACGCCCGAAATAAAAGAAATAAAGCCATTGCGCCGCGTAGCGCGGCCGGCGCGGGTATAGCGCCAGCCCAGAATCAGCTCGTAGGGGATTTGCATGTCGGCAATTGTGGCATCCCGGACAATAGAGCCATGTCAGTCATCTCGCCTTTTTTACCCTCCAGCCACCTGATCATTCCTTTTGCCAGTTGCAGCGCCGAAGGCTGGCTCCCGGCCATGCAGGCACTACAGCGCGAAAACCTGCCCCAGCTTGCGCGGTTGCTGCAGGGCATGGCACTCGTGCAGACGGATACGCGCGACGCGGCGACACTCTCCCCGCCGCACGAGCGGGCCCTGGCGCAGGCTCTTGATCTCGCAAGTGACGAGACCCCCGACGGGCTGATCCCCTGGGCTGCGAGCGACGCCGCCGAGCAATTGCAGCCTGGCAGTGAGCAGGCGGGCAAGGCCTGGGCCTGGATCACGCCCTGTCATTGGGCCATGGGCCACCTACACGCCACCCTGAGCGACCCGGCGGCGCTGGCCTTGCGGGAAGACGAATCGCGCGCCCTGCTGGCCATCATGCAAGCCTATTTTGAAACCGATGGCATCAGACTGCACTATCTGACGCCCGAACGCTGGCTGGCTGAAGGCGAGCTTTTTCGCCAGCTTCCCACCGCCTCGCTGGACCGGGTGCTGGCGCGCAATGTGGATGCCTGGCTGCCCGATTCGCCAAATGCCGCGCCACTGCGCCGGCTGCAAAATGAAATGCAGATGCTGCTTTACACCCATCCCTTCAATGATGCGAGGGATGCCAATCGACAGTTGCCGGTCAATTCCTTCTGGCTCAGTGGCACGGGAGACTTGCCGGCGGCCTGTCTGCCAGGCAAGGCGGAAATCAGCGCGCCACGCGATCTGGCCCAAGCAGTTTTCAAGGAGGACTGGATCGCCTATGGCGAGGCTTGGGGACGACTGGATAGCGGCGCCATTACGCAGTTGCTGGCTCGCCAGCGCGCGGGCGAGTCAGTGCGCCTGACTCTTTGCGGGGAGCAAAGCGCCCAGACTTTCGAAACCAGTCAAACAGGCTTCTTCGCCAGGATTTCAAGCTTTTTTGCCCCCACGTCCATATTGAACGTGGTCCAGCAGCTATAAGAACCATAGCATTACATCAGTCCAAAAACGGTTTCAAGCACACATCATGAAAATTCAGGTACGCGACGTGCCCCCGCGCAGCGTCTGGGCGCTGCAGCAGGCGGGCATTCACCCTCTGCTGGCCCAGCTGTATGCCGCGCGCGGCGTCCATGCCGCTGAGGAACTTGACGACGGGCTGGCCAGACTATTGCCACCTGCATCGTTGCTGGGCGCGCCGCAAGCCGCGCGGCTGCTGGCCGACGCAATCGCCGCCGACAAAAAAATTTGCGTTGTCGCCGACTACGACTGCGACGGCGCCACCGCTTGCGCCGTGGCCTTGCGCGGCCTGCATCTGCTGGGCGCAAAAAATATCAGCTACCTGGTGCCCGACCGGGTGATTGACGGTTACGGCTTGACCGCCCCGATTGCCGAACGCGTGAAGGCCAGCGGCGCCGACCTGCTTGTCACGGTGGACAACGGCATTGCCAGCATCGACGGCGTTGCCCGGGCCAAGGCGCTGGGCATGCAGGTACTGGTGACCGACCATCACCTGCCGGCGCTCACGGATGGACAAATATGGCTGCCCGACGCGGATGTGATCGTCAATCCCAACCAGCCCGGTTGCAGCTTCGAGAGCAAAGCCCTGGCTGGCGTAGGCGTGATGTTTTATGTGCTGCTGGCGCTGCGCGCCGAGTTGCGCGAACGGGGTGTGTTCGAAGCCGCCGCACAACCGAAGCTGGACACGTTGCTGCCACTGGTCGCATTGGGCACGGTCGCTGATGTCGTCAGGCTCGACGCCAACAATCGCCGGCTGGTGGCGCAGGGGCTCAGGCGCATCCGGGCGGGTCATCTGCCTGCGGGCATCGCCAGCCTTTTTAAAGCGGCGGGCCGCGACGCACCAGTGGCCACCACTTTTGATTTTGGCTTCGCACTCGGCCCGCGCATCAATGCGGCGGGCCGCCTCGCCGACATGACACTGGGCATCGAATGCCTGCTCACTGACGACGCCGCGCGCGCCGAAGAGCTGGCCCAGATGCTCGACGGCATCAACCGCGAACGCCGTGACATTGAAGCG